>NZ_JBODRZ010000004.1:300000-600000 GCF_050632895.1 Leifsonia sp. L25
CCTCCAGATACGCGGCCTCGGCGCCGAGCTGCCGGGCGAACACCGCGACGTTCACGGCGCTCCCTCCCGGATACTCGACTCCGCGATCGACGAACCGGTCGACGATGTTGTCCCCGAGATCGAGGACGCGCACCGTGCTCATCGGTGCCTCAGTACGCCACGACGCGGTAGTAGCGGCGCAGGTCGAGCGAGTGGTCGCGCACCTGGGCGAGGTGCTTGCTGAACCGGTCGACGACCGCATCCACCACGATCGGAGCCAGCAGGCCGCGGAACTCGTCGCTGACACCCGGGAGCGCGTAGTCCTTGGTGTCGATGACGGTGACGTCGTCGCTGTACTCCTTCGAGAAGGAGATGACGCGGTCGGTGAGCGGCCGGGTCTCGTCCTCACCGGCGAACACGATGATGCTGGTGTCCTTCTCGATCAGCTCGAGCGAGCCGTGGAAGAACTCGGCGGCGTGCACGCGGGTCGTGGTGAGCCACTGCATCTCCTCGAGGATGCACATCGAGTAGAGGTAGGTGAAGCCCTACAGCTGGCCGGAGCCGGTCAGGAAGTGGTAATCGGTCTCGGCGTGCTTCTCGGCGAAGGCCTTACCGATGGGGTCGGCCTGCTCGGTGACGGCGATGAGGGCCTCGGGCAGCGCCTCGAGGTCTGCGATGAGGCGGTCGTAGCCGTCGAACTCGCCGCGCAGCGACAGGAACTTGGCTGCGAAGGTGAGGAACTGCACGTCGAACGGCCACGCCTTGGGCGCCGACAGCAGCACCTCGTCGACGGCGGATGCGATCGGGCTCTCCGGGTAGCCGGTGAAGCCGACGGTCAGCGCGCCCTTCTCGCGGGCGAACTCGACGCACTCGAGGATGTCCTCGGTCGTGCCGGACACGGAGGCGAAGATCGCGACCGAGTCGGGGCCGAACTGCGGGTCCGGGGCGAGGATGAACTCCTTGCCGATGACGGCGCGCACGGGGAACGCGGAGTGCGTCTGGAAGAAGCGCTCGTACGGCAGCGCCGCGGCGTAGGTGCCGCCCGCGCCGATGAAGTAGATGTTCTTCCAGCGGCCGGCGCTGACGCGCTCGGCGAGTTCCTCGGTCTGCGGCCGGAGCGCGATCGGTGCTCCGCACCTGCTCCAGGTATTCCTCTTCGTTGAAGCCCAGCATGTGTCTCCCTCCACCGATCCACTTTTTGGTACCGGTATCAATCCGTCTCAATGCTGACGACATGGCGGGGCGCGACGCAACCGGCTACCCCTGAAGCCGCATGGATGCCAGCCTCGGGACGCGCGCCCGCGTGCGTGCTTGCGTGGGGGCATGCCAGAGAACCAGTTCACCTTCGACAATCCCGTCGACCGCTATCCGACCATCCACCCGGACGAGAAGCAGGTGCCCGAGCCCGGGCTCGAGAGCGACCTGAACCCGTCCGCCGACCTCGGCGAGGAGAGCTACGTCGGCTCCGGCCGCCTGACCGGCCGCAAGGCCATCGTCACGGGCGGCGACTCCGGGATCGGCGCCGCAACCGCGATCGCCTTCGCGCGCGAGGGCGCCGACGTCGCGATCGTCTACCTGCCGGAAGAGGAGGAGGACGCCCAGCGCATCGCCGGGCTCATCCGCGAGGCCGGCCGCACCGCGGTCACCATCCCGGGCGACCTCAAGGAGCGCGCCTTCAGCGACGAGGTCGTCTCGCGTGCGGTCGAGGAGCTCGGCGGCATCGACATCCTCGTCAACAACGCGGGCAAGCAGATCGCCACCGAGAGCCTGACCGAAGTCAACGACGAGCAGTTCGACCACACGATGAAGACGAACATCTACGCGATGTTCTGGCTGACGCGGGCGGCGCTTCCCCACCTTCCGGCCGGGTCGACGATCATCAACACCACGTCCATCCAGGCGTATTCGCCGAGCGAGACCCTTGTGGAGTACGCGACGACGAAGGCGGCCATCAACGCCTTCACCAAGGCGCTCGCGCAGCAGTTGGCGCCGAAGGGAATCCGCGTGAACGCGGTGGCACCGGGCCCGATCTGGACGCCGCTGCAGGTCAGCAAGGGTCAGCTGCCGGAGGCGATCCCCGAGTTCGGCCAGCAGACCCCGCTGGGACGCGCCGGGCAGCCGGCCGAGCTCGCCCCCGCGTACGTGTTCCTCGCGTCGCCGGAGTCGAGCTACGTGCTGGGCGAGACGCTCGCGGTGACGGGCGGCATGCCGACGCCGTAGGCGACCGGGAAGCGACGAGCAGCGGGAGGCCGGGACGCGATGAGCGCGCCGGCCTCCCGATCGTACGTCAGGAGGCCCAGGGGAGACGGAGCAGCTCGGTGCGCTCGGCCCGGGTCAGGGCGAGGTGCGTCGCCGTCGCGATGCCGCGCAGCATCCCGGAACGCTGGTGCGGCACTGCGACCGGGACCCCGCCCTGGACGGTGCAGGCGACCGCGCGCTCCCGTCCGTCGGAAGCGCGCGTCCCGGCCGGTCCGACCGGACACAGGATCGGCTCGGACCCGTCGGAAGCGCGCGTCCCGGCCGGTCCGACCGGACACAGGATCGGCTCGGCCGCCGGCCGCCCGAGACGGCCGCGCAGCAGCGGCCACCCGACGAGCAGCAGCGTCACCACGGCGGCGAGCGGGTTGCCGGGCAGTGACAGCACGTGCCGGCCGTCGGGCAGCGCGGCGAGCAGCATCGAGCCGCCGGGGCGAACGTCCATGCCGTCGATCAGGATGTCGGCCCCGAGCACGGCGAGCGCGGCGCGCAACGGGTCGGCGGGCCCGTGGGCTGTTCCGCCGGAGGTGATGATCGTCTCCGTCCGGGCACGGAGGATCGCGGCCGCGACGTCATCCGGGCGGTCGAGCGCGCGGACGGCGGTGGCGCACCGGCCGCCGAGAGCGGCGAGCAGCGACGGCATCGCGGGCGTCAGGCTGTCGGTGACCCGTCCGGGATCGGGCTCGGCACCGGCCAGCTCGTCGCCGATGGCGACGAACGTGACGAGGGGCGGCGCGGAGACGTCCACCTCGGTGACACCGGCGGCCGCGAGGAGCCCGAGCGCGGGTGGCGTCAGCACGGACCCGGCCGCCAGGAGCAGGTCGCCGGGGCGGCCTCCTCGCCGGCACGGCGGATGTCGCAGCCGGGGTCCGGGGTCGCCAGCGCGTCGATCAGCACGGCGTCGCCATCCACCTCGGGGATCGCGTCCTCCGACCGCACGACCGTGAGCGTCCCCGGCGGCACCGGCGCCCCGGTCGCGACGGGTCGCGCCTCGCCCGGAGCGAGCGGCAGCGTCGGCGGTGCGCTCTCGGCCAGCACCGGCTCGCCGACACGCCACGGGCCGTCGCCCGCGACCGCCCAGCCGTCCATGGCCGAGCTGTCGAAGCGCGGGAGGCGCGCGCGCAGCGCACGTCCGACGCCAGCGTGAGACCCGCGGCGCGCCCCACCGGCACGGTGAGCACGCGCGTCGGGGCGGCGCGGCCGAGCTGTTCGGCGATCCGCTGGGCGTCCCGGCGCGACGTCATGAGCCGCGCTTCTCGATCGCCGCCACGAGCGCGGCGACGGCCTCAGACAGCGGCTGACCACGTCCCACGGCGATGCCCGCGATGAACGTCGTGAGCGGGGCGGCGGGACGCGCGATGCCGTGGGCGGCGTCGCGTGCCAGGTCGAGCACCGCGGCGACGTCGCCGGGCTCCAGCCGCGTGCCCACCAACGGCCGCCGCCTCGGCGGCCCAGTCGTCGAGTTCAGACGGTTCCATGCGCAGGCTCCTTCGAGTGGATGCGGCCGGCGGCGTCCGCGTCGGCCGGAGTGTCGATGTCGGCGCAGGCGGAGACCGGCGCGGGGTGACGGCTGTGCAGCATCCCGAGCATGTCACGCGCGGGCCGCCCGGCAAGAGCCCCGGCGCCGCGGAGCTCTGCCGCCCGCGCCTGCAACGCCGGGATCGGGCCGCGCGCCAGCAGCCACTGCGGGATGCCGTCCTGGTCGGTCAGCACGCCCTCGTCGACGGAGAGCAGCGCCGCGAGAGCCGCTTCGGGGTCCGCGAGGTCGGCGGGCAGGATGAGCGCGTCGCCGGATCCGCTGAGCGAATCCATCGCCGACGCGATCGCCGCGCACGGGCCGCCCCACCGCGGGTTCTCCGACACGGCGACATCCACCCCTGCGGGTACCTCTCCCGCCGTCACCAGCACCACCGGCCCGCAGCCGACCGCCGCATCCAGCGTGCGTTCGAGCAGGGTACGGCCGCCGAGGCGGTGCTGCAGCTTGTCCGACCCGAACCGGGTCGACCGGCCGCCCGCGACCACGACCACCGCATCCACCCGGCTCACCGGACCGCCCCCGGCGCTCACTTCGCGGCGATCAGGGCTTGCGGCGCGGCCTGCTTCATCCGCGTCATCAGCCAGCTGAGCTGCACGGAGGTCTCCTCTCGCAGCCGCCGACGACCTCGAGCAGCTCCGAGTCCTGCAGCGCCTGGCCCGCCTGCTTCACCATCGTCCACGTCACGTCCGTGAGGCTCGCGAGCAGGTAGAGGTCCTGCAGGTCGCGGAGCAGCCCGAGCGGTCCCGAGCGCGGCTCCTCGATCGCGTCGGCGTGCAGGCGCTCCGGCTCGTCGCCGCCCGGTGCGGTGCCGTAGCGGTCGATCACCGGCTGCAGCCGCTGCCGGTGCTCGGCGCACTGCTTCGCCAGGCTGATGCAGAGGAAGTGCACGTCGGGCTCGTCGCCGTGCGCCTCGGCGACCTGCAGGAAGGAGCGCCCGAGGGTCGCCTCCGACTCGCTCAGCAGCGCCAGGTAGACGGGCAGCTTCACGACGCACCTCCCGGCAGCGGGCTGACCTTGACGGCGGCCGACTTGAACACGGGCTGCTTCGAGACCGGGTCCCACTCGGTGATGGTCAGCTCGTTCGCGGCGGTGGGACGGTGCTCCGCGGCGCCGGGAGGCGCATCCCAGTACCCGTAATGGAACGGGGCGAAGACGGTCCCGGGCCGGATGGCGCTCACCCGCACCGGCGCGACCAGCCGACCGCGGCGCGAGACCACCTCGACGAGTGCGCCCTCCTCGATGCCGCGCTCCGCCGCGTCCTCCGCCGCTAGCTCGACCCACACCTCGGGCGCGGCCGTGACCAGCTCGGGGCTGCGTCCCGTCTTCGTGCGGGTGTGGAAGTGGTACACGCTGCGCCCCGTGGTGAACCGCAGCGGGTAGTGCTCGTCCGGCGGCTCGTGCGGGCCGGTGAACGGCGCCGACTTGAGCATCGCGCGCCCGTCCGGCCGCAGGGCCTTGTACGACTCCTCGCCGACGCTGCCGCCGGTGAGCAGGTCGTGACCGTAGCTCTCGCAGTAGTCCGCGTGCGACGGGAACTCGAAGTCGCTGTAGAGCCGAAGCGGGCTCTCGGTCTCCCCCTCCCTGCGCGGCCAGCGGATGCCGGACTCGCGGCGCAGGTCGTCGTACGAGATCCCGGTGTAGTCGCACGGACGGCCCCGCGACGCGTCCTGCCAGGCGCGGTACGCGTCCTCCGGCCCCTCCCACTCGAGCAGCGGGCGTCCGTCGTCGCGGCGGAAGTCCATCCGTTTCACGTAGTCGAGGAAGATGTCGAGGTCGGCGCGAGCCTCCCGGGCGGCTCCACCGCCTTCTCGGAGAGGTGGACGGTGCGGGTCGCGTTCGTGAACGTCCCCGTCTTCTCGCCCCAGCCCGCCGCCGGCAGCACGACGTCGGCGAGCTCAGCGGTCTCGGTCAGGTAGAGGTCCTGAACCACCAGGAACAGGTCCTCCTTCGCCAGCAGCTCCCGGATGCGCGGCAGCTGCGGCAGCGAGACCGCCGGGTTCGTCGCCGAGATCCAGAGGAACGAGATCGAGCCCTGCTCGGCGTAGCGGAACAGCTGCATCGCGTGGGTCGGCGGCGCCCAGTGCGGGATCTTGAGCGAGTCGACCCCCCACAGGTCGGCGAGCTGCTGCACGTGCTCCGGGTTCTCCCAGTTGCGGAAGCCGGGGAGGTCGCCGTCGGCGCCGCACTCACGGTTGTTCTGCGCGGTCGGCTGCCCGTTCATCTGCAGGATGCCGCCGCCCGGCTTGCCGATCATCCCCCGCAGCAGGTGGAGGTTGTTGACCTGGCACGAGGACGCGGTCTGCCTGCGGCGCCTGATAGAACCCCTGCAGCACGGTCGAGAGCACGCGGGGCGACTCGGCGAAGATGCGGGCGGCGCGGCGGATGTCCTCCGCGTCGACGCCGCAGACCTCGGCGGCGTGCTCGGGCGTCCACTGCTCGACCTGGCCCTTCAGCTCGTCGAGGCCGAGCGTGTGAGCATTCACGAACTCCTCGTCGATCCAGCCGTTCTCGATCAGCTCGCGCTCGAGGCAGAGCAGCAGCGCCAGGTTCGTGCCGGGCCGGACCGCCAGGTGCACCTCGGCCTTCTCGGCGGTGGGGGTGCGTCGCGGGTCGATGACGACCAGTCGGGGCGGATTCGGCCCGGCGAGGCGGTCGAGCACGCGTGACCAGGTGACGGTCTGCGTCGCGGCGAGGTTGTGGCCCCACAGGAACATGGCGTCGCACTCGTCGATGTCCTCGTAGCAGCCGGGCTGCCCGTCGGCGCCGAACGTCTCCTTGAGCGCGGTGGCGGCGGTCGCGGTGCAGAGGCGGGTGTTCCCGTCCATGTGCGGGGTGCCGACTCCGGCCTTCCCCAGTACGGCGAGCGCGTAGTACTCCTCGATGAAGAGCTGACCGGACGTGTAGAAGCCGTGGCTGAGCGGGCCGACCTCCTCCAGCAGCTGCGTGCTGCGCTGGACGATCGCCTCCATCGCCTCGTCCCACGTCGCCTGCACCAGCTCGCCGTCGCGGCGGACGAGTGGATGCGTCAGCCGGTCGCGCCCGCGCATCCCCTCCCAGCTGGCGTAGAGCCCTTCGGGCCGAGCCGCCCGTGGTTGATGTGGTCTGTCGGCGCGGCCTCGGATACCCACCATGCGACCGTCTTTGACGGCGATGTCGCAGCCGCAGCCGTTGCTGCACAGCACGCAGGCGCTGCGCACCCACGTGTCCACGTCGGCCTCGGTCAGTCCGGCCTCCAGGGCCTGGTCGACGCGCTCGGGCCACTGCCCGCCGCGTGGGTAAGGGGTGCGCGCACCCCAGACGTCCTCGATGCGCGAGGGATCCCCGCGGACGGCACCGTACGCTGATCCATAGTGCGAGGATGCGCCGCCCGAACGCTCCGCTCAACCCCTTGCGTCAGCGCAAGGAGAGGTGTGGCGGGCGGGTGTGCGCGAAGCGAACGGGCGCCGGCGCTCAGTGGCGGGCGCCCTGGCGGCGGAGGCGGCCGCGCAGTGCGAGGGGCAGCGCCACCCAGATGACGAGCACCACGACGAAGACGATCCCGGCCGCGATCAGGCCCGCGGGGTGGCCGAGCAGGAAGTCGACGATGAAGAGCACGATGCCGGTGAAGAGCAGGGATGCGGCCGCCAGGCAGATGATCAGCAGCACGTTGGCGAGGCCCACCAGCTCGGCCTTCGCCCGCTGCCGGAACAGGAGGCGGTGCAGGGCGACCGGCGCAAGCGCCAGGAGCGTCACCGAGACGGCGAGGAAGACCAGCACCAGGTAGATGCCGACGTCGAACGGCGGCAGCTTCGTGAAGCGCTGCTGGAACGGCAGCGTCAACAGGAAGGCCGCCAGGATCTGCGTCCCGGTCTGGAAGACGCGGAACTCCTGCAGCAGCTCGTTCCAGTTGCGGTCGGCGCGCTGCGTCGCGGTCTCGTCGCGGCCGTCGCCCGGGGCGGCGTCGGCGCCCTCGGTCATCTCCGCGCCTCCTCCAGGTCGCGCGCGAGCGCCGCGAGCGCCGCATCCACCGTCGCGTGGACGACCTCCTCGGGGTCGCCGTCGAGGTGCAGCTCCTCGATCATCAGGGCGTCGGGGCGGCCGTGCGCGAGGAACACCGTGCCCGCTTCACGCCCCTCCTCGGGGTCGGGGCCGCCGGCTCCGGTCACCGCGGCGACCATCCCCGCGCCCAGCAGCCGCCCCACCCCGGACGCCATCTGCTCGGCGCAGGAGGGGGTGATCACCGGGCCGGGCGTCACCCCGAGCACCTCGAACTTGACGTGCTCGGAGTACGCGACCACCCCGCCGGCGAACCAGTCGGCCGCCTGGGGCGAGGCGCCGAGCGCCGACGCGATGGCGCCGCTCGTGAGCGACTCGGCCACCGCGACGGTCACGCCGGCGGAGGAGGCGAGGTCGGCGATGCGCTCGCCGAGGTCCGTGGCTTCGTCCGTCATCCGCGACCCTCAGCCGTTGTCGCTGTCGCCCTCGTCGCCTTCGGCTTGCGACGGCTTGTCGACGATCTGCTGCTCCGCCTCGGTGTTCTCGTCGTGGCGGTCGCCTTCGGTGTTCCGGGGGTCTGACATGGCGCTCCTCTTCTCTAGACGTCGGTGCGGAAATGCGCCGACTTGTGGCTGCCGTCGCAGAACGGCTTGATGGTCGAGATGCCGCAGCGGCAGAGCGCAACAGTGCGGCGGTGCTGCTCGATCGGCGTCCCGTCCGGGGTCGTCAACTGGATGTGCCCGCGCACCAGCAGCGGACCGTCGGGGCAGGCGACGATGACCGGCTCCTCCTCGTGCGCGCTCATGCGGCCACCGCCACCGGCCGGCGCAGCGAACTGCGTCCGGCCTCGAAGCTCTCGAGCATGTGCTGTCCGGCGAGACCGTCGACGTAGAGGCAGGCGGCCGCGCCGAACACGATGTCGGGCAGGAGTTCGGGATGCTGCTCCGCGAGCCCGCCCGCGAGGTCGCGGCCGGCGATCTGCTCGTGCACCGCATCCGCCTCGACGTGCTCGTCGTAGTACCAGGTGACGTCGTCGCCGTGGCCGAGGCGGCGGAAGCCGTTGCCGTAGAACCGGTTCGGGATGGACGAGGTCATCTCGAATGCCGCCAGGTGCCCGGTGATGGCCCCGCGCAGGCTGCGGTTGAGGCCGAACATGGACATCATCGTGAACGACGCGAGCGTGATCGCCGGCACGTTGTCGATGTAGGCGCCGTAACTGTCGTCGAGCCCCAGGTTGCGCATCGTGCGCCCGAAGATCTCGGCGTGGATGCGCTCGGGCCGGCCCGCGCCGTACTCGTCGGACTGCACCTCGACCAGTGCCGCCTTCGGGCGGCCGGTGAGGCGCGGGATGGCCCACGAGTGCGGGTCCGCCTCCTTGCGCGTGTAGATGGAGCGGTGGATGACGAACTCGGCCGCCTGCTCCTCGGTCGCCTTCTTGGCGAGGTACCGCGAGAGGCTCGGGCCGCCGTCCTCGGCGGTGAGGTCGAACAGGTAGGCGGCGACGGCGTCCGCGGTGGGCTCGGGCAGCTCTCCCACCTCGACGCGCTCGCGCAGTCGGCTCTCGAACGCGCGCTCGATGTCGCGGCGGGTACGCAGGAGCTCGGGGTTCCACTCCCATTCGTCGTCGGCGTCGACTGTGTCGCCGTAGTGGAGCCCGTACAGCAGGAACAGCGTCAGCTGGAGGTCCTCGTCGGTGAGGAGGTCGGGCTGCGCGTCGAGTGCGCGGGCGGCGTTGCCGGAGAATCGTCGGATCTGCTCGGAGGCCGCGGCCGGTTCGGCCTGCAGCGCCTCCAGCAGCGCCTCGCTCACCGGCCCCCGCGGGGTGATGCGTGGTGTCATATCCCGAGCGAACCTGCGGTTCGGCGGTCGGTCAAGTGGTTGCCAGGGCCGCCGTTGCGTGCCTGGTCCTGTTCTACGGGGCGCAGTCGGCGGCGCAGTTCGCGCAGCGGGGTGGCGGCGCGGAGCAGCCGGCCGTCCGAGTAGCGGACGCCCCCGCGCATCCGTTCCACGACCGCGAGCCAGACGCACACGGACCGCTCGGCGAGCCAGGCGGGCGCCCACAGCGGCGCCGTCGCGGGGAAGAGGCGGTGGCCTCCCGCGCGGCGCCGGCCCACCTCGGCGAGCGCGCCACGACCGCGGCCGCTCCCGCGAGGATGCGACCCGGCGCCGCAGCGACGCCAGCACGAGCGGCAGCACCGCCAGCTCGGCGAGCAGCCGCGCGGGCTGGGCGAAGTCGTCGTAGGCCTGACGCACCCGCTGGCGCAGGAAATGGCCGAGGGTGGAGGGCGCCGGGGCGACGCCGATGCGGTCGGCCGCCACGACCCGGCCACCGACGGCCAGCACGGTGCGGATGAGCTCCAGGTTCTCGAACAGCACGTCGCCGTCGTACCCGCCTCGCGTCGACGAGCACCCGGCGGCGGACCGCCAGCGTGCCGGGGTAGTCGTGGCCCAGGGCGCGGTTCAGGAGGCTGCGCCCGGTGTCCCAGCGTGCGTGCCAGGGGCGGGGACGAAGACGTTCTGCGGGCGGACCAGGTCGGCCGAGTCGAGCATCCCGACCACCGCCCGGAGCGCGCCCTCGTCGTAGCGCACGTCATCGTCCGCGATCACCACGCGCTCGTGGCGTGCGGCGTGGATGCCGCTCATCACGCCCGCGACCTTGCCGTTGCGGCCGGGCCGCGGCTCCACCGGCAGGTGGCGGACGCCCGCAGGCAACGCCCGGGCGTGGGCGGAGAACAGGTCGGGCGGGGAGCCGTCCACCACCGTCACGTCGACGAGCTCGCGCAGCCCGGTCAGGTACTCGACCAGCTCGGCCAGGCCCGCGTCGTCCGCCCAGCGCAGCGGCAGGACGTACTCGGCGTCCACCGTCATGCGGCGGCTCGCTGGACGGCACGCAGCCCGGTCACCACGAAGCCGCTCTCGGGCCGCGCCGGGAAGGTGCGCAGGCTCACCCGGAGGTCCTGCTCCGGCACGTCGTACGCCAGTTCGCGCGTCAGCATCCGGATGCCCTCGTCAAGCAGGCCGAGGGTGACCGGCTTCCCGGGCAGCGGTGGCCGTCGTGGTAACCGCCGCCTCCCTGCGGGATGAGGGTGTTCTGCTCGACCACGAGCCCGTCGAAGCGCTGCGGCAGGAACCGGTTCGGCTGATCCCAGAGCGCCGGATCGTGCGACGTGCCGTACAGGTCGAGCAGCACCCAGTCGCCGCGGCGCACCTTCTCGTCCCGCCACTCCAGGTCACGCGTGGCCCGACCGCCGATGAGCGGGAAGAACGGGTAGAAGCGCCGCACCTCCTGGGCGAACCAGCGCACACCGATCTCGTCCCCGCCGGCGAGATCGTCGCGCCAGCCCGGGTGCCGGTGCAGCGCGAGCGCCGCGAAGGTGAGGTAGCGGCCGACGGCGACGGTCGGGCGCAAGAGGTTCAGAAGCTCGACCGCGGCGACATCCGGCGAGAGGAGGTGCTCCCGCGGAGCCGCGCCCGGTTCCGGCTCGACGCCCGGGATCGGCTCGGTGTATCCGGCCACGACGGTGAGCGGAGACCCTCCGGGCGCGGCGTGCATCTCGCGCTCGCGGCGCACGGCGTCGGCGAGCAGCTGTTCCGCCCGTGCCCGCCTGCGCCGGACCGCCCAGTTCTCCGGCCCGACGGTTCCCGCCGAGTCCACCATCTGGGCCAGCACCTGCGTCTCGCGCAGCTCCGCGGCGACGTCGTCCGGGAGGC
Organism: Leifsonia sp. L25; assembly: GCF_050632895.1. Next base: position 311,459 of record NZ_JBODRZ010000004.1, read on the forward strand.
CCGCCCAGCTCGAGACCGCCCGGGTCAGCACGTCGTGGAAGAAGTCGAGCAGGACGACGTCGCCGCCGGCCACCGCATCCACTCGGCGCCGGAACTCCCCGCGGAACCGCTCGACCAGGGCGTCCCCGGACGGGCCGGTCAGCAGCCCCAGGAAGAGCTCCTTGCGCCGCCGGTGCGCCTCGCCCTCGAGCGACTGGACGCTGCCCTCGTCCTGCAGCAGCTTCAGCACGGAGCGCGGCATGGCGCCCGCGCGCTCGAAGCGTCCGCCCTCGTAGAAGAACCGGGCCGCCTCCGCCCCGCGCAGCACCAGCACGCGCCGGCCCAGCAGCCGGGTGCGGAAGTGGTCGGCTCCGGAGGCGCGGAAGCCCCGCGTCCCGAACAGGTACCCGTCGCGCACGAACCTCAGCGTGCCGTCTCCCTGGCCATGCTCAGACCCGGGTGGCCGGCCGGTCTACCCCCGCGCCCCGCGGGCTGAGGAAGATGCCGAGCGCGATCATGGCCACCGCGAGGAACAGGTGCAGCCAGTTGTCGGCGGAGTTCACCGGCACGAAGTTCGCCGGATGGTCGCCGCTGAAGAACAGGCCGTACAGCCAGATGACGGCGTACACCAGCCCGCCGATGACGAGGAAGTTGCGCGACCCCAGCCGGGTGGCCGCGAACGCGACTCCCGCCACCCCGTAGAGGAGGTGCACCAGGTTGTGGAGGACGGAGACCTGGAACACCCCGAGCAGCAGCGCGCCCGAATCGTGTCCCGCGAATGACAGGTCCCCGTAGTTCGTGGTCAGCCCCGGGATGAACCCGGCCAGGCCGACCACCAGGAACACGATGCCGGCGATCAGCGACGCCTTCTGGACGGCGGTGCCGGCGTAGCGGCGGTCGTCCCGGTCGGCGAACCGGTGGTCGGACGGATCAGCAGCGGTGGACATGGCGACTCCCTTCGGTCACTCAGCACGGAACCAGCGCCGGGGATGCGTCGGCAGCCCTTGACATCTCCTCAGGCCCCGGTCTCGGACAGCCGTGGCGAGTACAGGGTCGCCCCGCGGCGCAGGCGGAGCACGCCGTCGTCGCCGAACGAATCGAGGTCCTTCCACAGCACGAGGAACGATCCGCGGGCGCGCCAGCGCAGGAAGCGCGCGATCAGCGCCGGTGCGTCCACCCCCGTCCGCTCGTACCCCGCGAACGACTGGTGCGCGTGCGGGCTGACCACCAGGCCGTACAGGCGGGCGGCGGCGAGCAGGCCGTCGGGCGGTCCGTCGAGGACGAGCCGCGCATCCACCACCTGGCCGAGACGCTCGCCGTCCGCCGCGAGCACCGGGCTGCCGAGAAGGTCACTCAGGATCATGGCGTCCTCCCGGGATACGGCCGATGACGTGATCGCGCATCCACCGCTCGGTCCAGCTGGCGTCGAGCGAGTCCGCCGCGACACCCAGGGTCACCACGATCCCCGGGTCGGCGACGACCTTCCAGGGGATCCGGATGAAGCGCGAATCGGGCAGGCGCCCGCCGAAGATGCGGGTCGCCAGGATCGGCCCGGTGAGGAGCGCCTCGACGATCGGAGGCGTGTCCGGATCGAGGTGCGCCGGGTCGGCCGGCGTGGTCAGCTCCACGTCGTCGACCGTGCTGACCGGGACGCCCTTCGGGTCGAGGATCTGCCGGTCCAGCAGATCGAGGTCGGCGTCGAGGACGCGTCCGGCCACGGGCGGCGGCGCGGGGAGGTCGCGGTGGTCCGTCATGCTCCTGCTCCCGTCACGATCATGAGGGGATGGCGGCGATCGACGCCACCAGGATGATGCCGAGGAAGATCAGGCCGAAGAAGTTCGTGACCTTTCCGTTGACGCGGTCTCCCATGTACTTCGGGTCGTTCGCCACGATCAGGATGGGCAGGTAGGTGAGCGGGAGCGCGATCGCCGAGAACACGACCGAGAACTCCGTCACTTGAACCGGGTCCACCCCCGTGAACAGGATCCCGAGCGCGACCACCAGCGAGAGGATCATCACGACGTGGAACCTCGACGCCGAGGCCGGACGCCGGAACTTGCCCCACGGCCAGCCGAAGAACTGGGCAAGGGTGTACCCGCTCGACAGCGTGACCTCGAGCGAGGCGCCGAAGGTCGCGGCGACGAAGCCGAGGATGGCTACGATCAGGCCGATCTTGCCGAACGCTTGCGCGACCGGCAGAGCCGTCTCGAACAGCGACGTCACCGCGATGCCCTTCGGAAGCAGCACCACCGCCGCGCACGCCGCGATCGAGAGCGAGAGCAGAGCGCCGAGAGGGAAGCCCACGAGCACGTTGATGCGGGACTGGGCCAGGTCCTTCGGCTTCCACTTCTCCTCGATGGCCCCGGAGGAGAAGAAGAAGACCTCGTAGGGCGTCATCGCCGCGCCGAACAGCGCCACGGCGTAGTACCAATACGTCGCCGGCGACTCGCTCGTGTGCGGGGACGGCTGCAGCAGTGCCTGCGACCCGAGCGCCGACCAGTCGGGGTGGAGCGCGAACAGCGCGACCGCGAAGACGACGAGAGCGAGCCCGAGCAGGCCCGTGACGTTCTCGAGGATGCTGAACTTCACCCGCCAGATCACGATCCAGACCGCGATGGCCGCCACCGGGAACCACAGGGTGGGCTCGATGCTGGAGGCGAGCTGCAGCGCGAGGGCGATGCCGCCGATCTCTGCTGCCAGCGTCAGGAGGTTGATGAGGAACGACGCCGACAGGTTCGCCACGGCCATCCGCGCCCCCAGGCGCTCCCGGATGATCTCGAACGTCGCGCGGCCGCTCACCGCCGCCACGCGGCCGGACATCTGGGCGAAGATGCAGATGCCGATCGTTCCGAGCACGAGAACCCAGGTCAAGGTCAGGCCGAAGCGGGAGCCGACGACGCTGCTGGTGACGAGGTCCCCGATGTCGACGAAGCCGCCGATCGCCGTCAGGACGCCCAGGGCGACCGCGAAGATCGCTTTCACTGGCCCTCCAGCCGCTTCGACGTCGCGTCCAGCTTCTTCGCGAGGCGGTCGAGCTCCTGCCGCTGCCTCTCGAGCGCCTTCCCGGAGTCGTGGCCGGCGGCCGAGGCCTTCTGAGCGGATGCCACCGCATCCTGAGCCGCGCGGATGTCCGCGAGGACGCTGTCCCGCTGAGCGCCGATCCCTCCGATGGCCGTCATCGTGGCGACCGTCGACGCCTCCTGGGCGAGGTTGGTGGCGGAGTCGGTCAGCCCGGTGTCCATCACCGTCGGCAGCAGCCGGTCGTTCTCGTTGAGCCCGAGGACGAGGCCGGCGGACCGGGCGGTGGCGGAGGCGGAGCCCGCCGATTGGGACAGGCTGCTGCGAGCGTTGCTGTCGGCCGAGCATCCCGCGAGTCCGGCCGCGAGCGCTCCGCCGAGCAACAACGCCGCGGCGCGTTGAACGGGTGGTCGAGGGATCACGCCCAGGACTGTACGCGCCCTGTGAGAAAGGTGACAGTAGCGAGTGCGCAACTACCCCGGCGCGACTACCCCGCGGGCACCGACGGCTGCGGCTCGTCGCGGCGATAGCCCGCGGTCGCTTCCTCGTAGGTGGTGTGGCGCCGGGCCGGGTGCGAGTCGGCGGGCGGCGGCACCTCCGTCTTGCTGAGGGCGTGGAGCACCAGCTGCTCCACGAGCGTTGCCGCGGTGGTGTCGCGCGAGCGCGCGATCCTGACCAGGGCGGCGAATTCGCGCTCACCGAGTCGGATCGTGAGGGGCATCCCGGCCGGCGCACGCCCCGGCCCGTGAACGGATGCCGGCTCTGTCCGTTCCGCTCCGTGAGATTCCTTCATGTCTGGCAGTCTCGCATGAGGGCCGCCCGTTCGTCATTACACGTTTTGTTCGCGAAGCGCACATGCCCGAGGCAGCGCCGTTGCCGACGGATGACGGCGGCTTGGAAGATCGAACCGTCGCGCGCGCGGCGCCACCCCGTTCCCCCGGTCCACGGTTGCGCCGCCGCGACACCTAGTCGGCGGGATCCTGGTCTTCGGGTGGCCGGGATCCCGCCGCCCCCAGCCGCAGCCCCTCGCGCAGCCGCTCGACGATATCGGCCGTCGGCACCACGCCGTCGCCCAGCGACAGCGCCATCGAGGCGGAAGCGGCGGCCCCCACGATGTGATGGATGCGCGGCTCGCGCGCGTCCTCGCCCAGCGCCCGTTGCGACTCCTCCGCCGCTGCGGCCAGCCGGGTCGCCAGGTCTGCCCGCTCCTCCGGCGACGGAGCGCCGCTCAGCACGGCGACGGCATCGCGGAGCACAGGGACGAGCGCGCTGCGGAGGACCGCGTCGGCGTCGGTCACGTCAGCCCCTCCGGAGCGCCGAGCGCCCGGCCGGCGAGCGCCGCGTCCAGCGCCGCCAGCAGCTCCGCCGGGGTGAACGGTTTCGCCAGGAACTGCGCGCCGTCGCGTTCCACGGCGTGCCTCGTGCCCGGACCGGGCAGCATCCCGCTCATCGAGCACGACCGCCGTGTGCGGCTGCTCGGCGGCGAGCCGGCGCGCGATCGCGTCGCCCTGCACGCCGGGCATCATCACGTCGGTGAGCACCGCGTCGAATCGCCGGCCCTGCATGAGCAGCTCGAGCGCCTCGACGCCCTGCGCCACCTCGGTGACGAACCCGCGCTGGTCGAGCGTCTGCCGTACCAGCTCGCAGATCGCCTCCTCGTCGTCGACCACGAGCACGCGGCGACCGCGGCCCGGACCCGCGACGGGGACGTCCGCCGCCCGCGGCCAGGGCGGCGCGACGGCCAGCCCGGGCAGCTCGAACCCGATCGCCGTGCCCGCGCCGGGCGCCGAGTCGACCTCCAGCTCACCGCCGTGCGCCTTCACGATCGCGGCCGACGTCGGCAGCCCGAGGCCGGTGCCGGTCGCCTTGGTGGTGAAGAACGGCTCCAGGATGCGCGAGGCGGTCCTCGCATCCATCCCGCAGCCGGAGTCGCGCACCTCGAGCCGCACCCCGTGATCGCTCTCGGACGCCCGGATCGTCAGGACACCCCCGTCGGGCATCGCGTCGCGGGCGTTCGTGACGAGGTTGACCAGCACCTGGAACAGCTCCGTCTCATCGCCGGAGATCGCGGGCAGCCGATCCGGCGACTCCACGCGCACCTCGATCGACTTCGGCAGCGTCTCGCGGCAGAACCGGCCCAGCTCCCAGAGCAGGGCCACCACATCCACCGGCGCCCTCCGGCCCTCCGACCCGCGCGCGAACGACAGGACCTGCCGGATCATGGCCGCCCCGCGCTGGGCGGCGGCGTCGAGCGCGTCGAGCATGTCGCGGCGGCGGGGATCCTGCTCGTCCTGCCGCAGCAGCTGCACCGACATGAGGATGGGCGTCAGCACGTTGTTGAGGTCGTGGGCGATGCCGCCGGCGAGGGTGCCGAGGCTCTCCATCCGCTGGGTACGGATGCGCTGCTCCTGCTCGCGGCGGTACTCCGTGATGTCGGAGTTGACCGCGAACACGGTCACCTGCCCGTCCTCACCGCGAGACAGCTGCCACCGGCAGTCGGCGACGATGGGCGACCCGTCCGCCCGCCGCTGGCGCAGCTCGCCCACCCAGTAGCCGTCGCGCAGCAGGTTCGCGTCGGCGGCGTCGAACTCGACCGGGTCCTCGTACAGCAGGTCGCGGATCGAGCGACCCACCGCCTGCGCCGCGGGGATGCCGTAGATGGTCTCGGCGCCTCCGTTCCAGTAGCGGACGGTGCCGCGCAGGTCGCGCACGATGATCGCGTCACGGGCCGCGTCCAGCAGCGCCGCCTGTGCCTCGACGCGCCGGGTGTACTCTTCCAGCTTCTCGCGCGACCGCTGATCCTCGGTCACGTCGCGCACGATGATCGCGATGCCCTCCTCGGTGGGATGCGCGTCCACCTCGAACCAGCACCCCCAGTCGGGCACGAACGCGCGCGCCGTCCCCGCGAGGCCGCGGTCCATCGCCTCCCGGTAGATCCGCTCGAACGGCCCGCCCATCGTGGTCGGGAACATCTCCCACAGCGTGTGATCGCGCAGCCGGCCCTCGTCGATCCCGGCGAGCTGCAGCGCCCACGAGTTCGCGAAGGTGAAGCGCCACTCGCGGTCCACGAACCCGATCGCGTCGTGCACCTGGTCGAGCGAGCTGCGCAGCAGCTCGGGCCATGGCGCGCTGCTCCTCGCGGTGGCGGACAAGCGCGCTGACGTCGTGGAAGGCGCCGTGCACGCGCACGATCCGGCCGCTCTCGTCGCGTTGCGCCTCACCGGCCAGGTGGGCGTGCATCGGCTTGCCGGAAGCGTCGATGACGGTCGCGTGCAGGTCGAGCGGGTCGCCGTGCTGGATGGTGCGCTCGAAGGCGTCCCACACCGCCCGGCGATCCTCCGGCTGGAAGAGGGCGAGCGCCTCCTCGTCGACGGGCACGCGGCCGGGCTGCAGACCGACGAGGCGGAACAGGCCCTCGCTCCACTCGATGCGGTTCGTCTCCACGTCGACGAACCACCCCGCGAAGCCCGCGATGCGCGCGGCCATCCGCAGGAGCGCCTCGTTGCCCGCGGCCGCCGCGGCGGCGCGCTCCACGTCGCCGATGTCGCGCGCGATCGCGAGCACCGCCGCGACCGCGCCGTCGTCGCCCCGCAGCGGGATGATCGTGACGTCGAGCGGGCGCACCGCGCCCTCGGGCGTGACGACGCGGGTCACGTACCGCCGGTTCGCGCCGGCGACGGCCTCCCGGAACCGCGCCATGGTCGCCTCGACGGAGTCCGGATGCAGGAGACTGTCGAAGCGCATGCCCGCGAGCTGCTCGGCCGGGTAGCCGAGCAGCTCCACCAGTGCCGCGTTGATCTCGACGAACGTGCCCGTGACGTCGACGACGCACACCCCATCGGGATGCCCGTGGAAGAGGGCGTCGAGGCCGTTGAGCCGGAGGGCTTCGGACGGCGTGCTCATGGGCGCGGCACGATCGGGCGGGGCATGCAGGGATTGTAGGCGACCGGCGGCCTACACTGACCGGCATGGACACGGACAGGGCCGACCGGAGCCTCCTGGTCGTCGACGACGACCCGCTGATCCGGCTCACCTTCGAGGCTGCTCTCGCCGGTCACGGCTACCGCGTCACCACCGCAGGCGACCTGCAGGCCGCGGCGGAGGCCGCCTCGGCCGGGGCCGATCCGGACGCCGTGCTGCTCGACGCCACGGTTCCCGGGTGTTCGCTCAGCGAATCCCTCGACCTGCTCCGCCGCCGGCCGGACGGCACGCTCCGGCCGATACTGGTCATGAGCGGCTCCCTCACCCGACCCGCGGAGCTCGCCGGAACCGGGATCGGCTACCTGACCAAGCCCATCCCCTCACCGAGCTCCTGGACGCCGTCACGGAACTCCTGGCGTCCGTGGCCGGGACGGCGGCGGACGGAGCGGAAGCCGGAAGACGATGACCGACACCTCCGCGCGCACCCGCACCCTGAGGGCCGTGGTGGCCGACGACGACGTGTTCACCGCGTCCATGGTCGCCTCCGCCCTGCGCTCCACCGGCATCGAGGCCTCCCAGGCGACGACCGCCGCCGAGGCGTGGGGCATCATCCTGCAGGTGGAGCCCAACGCGGTCGTCACGGACCTGGACTTCGGGGCGGGCAGCGACTCCGGCGCCGAACTGCTGTGGCGGGTGCACCGCGAGCTGCCGTGGGTGGGACTCGTCGTGCTGACCTCGCACCTGTCCCCCGAGCTCGCCGTGGGCGACGACGCGCTGCCGCCGTCCGTCGTCTACCTCGTGAAGTCGCAGGTGAAGGATGTGGATGTGCTCGTCGCGGCCGTCGACGCCGCGATCGTCGGCGGCGACCACCGCACCGCGGAGCCCACCGGGGATGTGCGCACGGTCACCCGGGCGCAGGCGGAGGTGCTGCGCCTGGTCGCGTCGGGCGCCTCCACGCGGCGGATCGCCGCCCAGCGCGGCACCAGCGTGCGTGCGGTCGAGACCATGCTCGCCCGGCTCTACCAGGCGCTCGGGGTGGATGCGGACGAGCAGGCCAACCCGCGCGTCACGGCGGCGCGCATGTGGCAGCAGGGCCGCGTGCGCATCCGCTAGCCCTGGCCGAGCCGGCGCAGAAACCGCCGGAAGACGCCGGCCGGGCCGGGGAGACAGCCTCGACGCCCCGCTCCACCTCGGGATTGGCGGCGTACCCCGTGTAGCCGCAGGCCTCGCAGACGAGCAGGTCGGCGTGCACCGCGAGCCCCGCGCCGTAGTAGGGGTTGCGGACGAGCCGCGCCACCCCACGGCACTGCGGACAGCAGGCCTCACGCATAGCCGCCCCCTTCCGACACTCCATGATGCGCCCGGGGAGCCGCCTGCCCGCTTCCCCCTGTTCGCGGCGCGAACGGGGCCTCAGCCGAGGGCGTCGCGGAGGAACTCGTCGAGCGAGAGCGGGCGGCGGCCGGTGATGCGCTCGACCGCGTCCGTCGGGCCGGCCAGCTCGCCGGCGGCGATCGCCGTGTAGGTGGAGACCCAGGCGTCGACCTGCCAGTCGGGCGCCCGCCATCCGGCGCGGGACGCGTACGCCTCGGGCACCGTCTCGTCGTGGAACGAGACCGCACGGCCGGAGTGCGCCGAGAGGGTCTCGGCGACCTCCGCCAGTGTCAAGTCGCTGGGGCCGGTCAGGTCGTAGGTGACGTCGACGTGGTCGTCCGGATGCAGCAGCACCTCCGCGGCGACCCGCGCCACGTCCGCACGGGCGACCATCGCGGCGCGGCCGTCGCCGGCGGGGCCGCGGATCACGCCGTCGTCGCCCACCAGGTTGCGGGCGAAGTCGAGGTACAGGTTGTCGCGCAGGAAGGTGTGACGCATGCCGGAGGCGAGGATGCGCTGCTCGGTCGCGTGGTGGTCTCGCGCGAGCGTGAAGGTCGCGTCCGGCGCCGCGCGGAAGAACGACGTGTAGACGATGTGACCGACACCGGCGCGGGCCGCCGCGTCGACGAACGCGACGTGCTCGCGGAGGCGCTCGGCGTTCTCGGCGGCGGACACCATGAGCAGCGTCTCGACGCCGTCGAGGGCGGCGAGCGCAGCCTCTTCGTCACCGTAGGAGGCGCGGGCGACCGAACTGCCCGGGAAGCGCGGGGCGCGTTCCGGGGAGCGCGCCAGCATCCGGAAGGGCACACCCGCGTCGGCCAGCGCGTCCGCCGTCATGCGGCCCACCGCGCCGGTGACTCCGGTCACGGCCACGCGGGGACGTTCGTCGCTTCTGTCGGGCATGACACCATCCAACTCGACGCCGCCCGGATCCGACAAGGAGTCAGCGGCCGAGCCGCTCATCGAGCCAGTCGAACATCCGCTGCTCGGTGAGCGCCCGGGCGAGCGGCTGCACGTGGAAGTCGGCGCCCTCTGCCTCGGTGAAGCGCAGGAGGGTCGAGACCTCCGGAGTGAGCGCGGCGAGCTCCTCCGACTGGCCCGGCCAGAACTGCTCGTGCTCCGGGTCGGTGATGAGCAGCGGCGTCGTGATCTGCGCCGCCACGTCCTTCACGGTGTACTGGAGCACCGCGCGCATGGTCTCGGCGTAGCCGGTCGTCCCGTACGGCCGGGCGCGGAACCGCCAGGTGTAGGCCAGCTCGTGCGAGAACTTCGCTCCCATCGCCATGTCCCGGTCGAACTTCTCGTCCTCGCCCTCGTCGAGGAGCTTCCTCATGTTCGCCGGCAGGTGGGTGGTCCACGAGGTCGAGACGTCGACCACTCCGGGGTCGACGATGGCCGCGGCGAAACGGTGCTCGAAGGCGAGCGCGCGGGGCACCCAGTACCCCGCCTGGCTGATGCCGTAGACGGCGACGCGGTCCGCATCCACCCCCGGCAACGCGCGCACGAAGTCCAGCACCGGCGTCAGCACGGCCTCCCAGTCCGGCCGGAAGGGGACGCTGCGCTCGAAGAGCATGGACTGCTGCCCGGGCCCGTCGAAGACGAGGGCGTCGTAGCCGCGGCGGAGCGCTCCCGAGACGGCGCAGGCCCACAGACTGGTCAGCGGCCCGTCACTGCCGTTCACCGCGACCAGCAGAGGGCGGGATGCCTCGCCCGCCGCGGCTGCCGCCACGGGCGCACGGAACAGGTAACCGGGCATCGCGGTGTCCTCGTACGGGATCCGGACGGGCGCGACGTCGACATCCGTCAGCTCCACCCAGCGGTCCCACGCGGCACGGTGCTTGCGGAAGGTCGGCAGCAGCTCGTCGTCCGACTCCAGGGTGGCCACGGCGTTGACCGCCGTTCCGTAGTAGGACGCCGCGCGGAGGAGGCGCTCGCGGCACTCACCGCGTGACCGGCGGCTGCCGACGCCTCGCCCTCCGCCGCGATCCGGTCGCCGAGCGCGAGCCACGCCCGGAACCAGCCCTCGTGGTCCTTGTCGCCAACCCCGTGCACGGCGGCGATCACCTCGCCGATATCGGCCGCGCCGCTGTACGCCTGGCCGATGGTGGTGCGGATCTCGAAGTCGAAGTCGGGGTTGCCGGAGAAGGAGAACTCGTGCGTGCGCGCCATGCCCACAGCCTTGCCGCCGGATGTGCGCCGCCGCCAGCCCTCGATCGGGGTGGAAGCGGACCCCGCCTCAGTCGATCAGGCCGAGGGCGACCAGCCGGCGCAGCACCTCGAGGCCCGCTGGTGGGCAGCGGTCCGCGTCCACGCTCGACGTCCAGTGCACAGCGCCCACCTCGCCCGAAGGCTCCGGCTGTGCGTCGGTGCGCCCGAGGAACACCCGCATGTGCACCTGGCGCCCCTCCGGCTCGCCGTGCGCCTGCGTGCGCACCTCGAACAGCTCCTCCAGCTCGTCGGGCCGGAATCGCAGCGCGACCTCCTCCAGCGCCTCCCGGGCGGCGGCCTCTGCCGCGGTCTCGCCGGCGTCGACCTTGCCACCGGGCATGTAGTAGACCTCCCGCTCGCGGGCGGTCACCATGAGCACCCGGCGATCGCGCACGACCGCGACAGCGGAGACGATGAGCGGGGCGGAGGTCACCCGTCCACGCTACCGGGAGCATTCCGGCGGGCGGCGCTCCATGGCAGGATCGGGGCGTGACCGGCCGAACGATGCTGCTCGACAGCGCCTCCCTCTACTTCCGCGCGTTCTACGGCGTGCCCGACACGGTGAAGGCTCCGGACGGTACGCCCGTCAACGCGGTGCGGGGGTTCCTCGACATCATCGCGAAGCTCGTCACCGACTACCGGCCGGATGCCCTGGTCGCCTGCTGGGACGACGACTGGCGGCCGCGCTGGCGGGTGGACCTCATCCCGAGCTACAAGGAGCACCGTGTCGCCCGTCTGGTCCCCGGCGGCGTGGACATCGAGGAGGTTCCGGAAGCACTGGTCGCGCAGGTGCCGCTCATCCGCCAGGTGCTCGATGCGGTGGGCATCCCCATCGTGGGCGCTCCCCTCGCCGAGGCCGACGACGTCATCGGAACCCTGGCGACCCGCGCCGATGGGCCGGTGGATGTGGTTACCGGCGACCGCGACTTGTTCCAGCTCGTCGACGACGAACGCGGCGTCCGGGTGATCTATACCGCTCGCGGCATGAGCAACCTCGAGCTCGTCACCGGCGAGGTCGTCCTGCAGAAGTACGGCGTGCGCGGCGACCAGTACGCCGACTTCGCCGCGATGCGCGGCGACACCTCCGACGGGCTACCCGGGGTCGCCGGCATCGGCGAGAAGACCGCCGCGGCGCTGCTCGCGGAGTATGGCGACCTGGGCGGGATCGTTGCGGCGGCGGAGGATTCCGCAAGCGGCATGAAGCCGGCCGCCCGGGCGCGCTTCGCCGCCGCCCGCGATTACCTCGCCGTCGCGCCCCGTGTCGTCGAGGTCGTCCGGGATCTCGACCTCCCCGCCGTGGAGGCGCGACTCACCACACCCTCCGAGGAGCAACGGGCGACCCTGGCCGCCCTCTCCGAGAAGTGGGGCCTCGGCGGCTCGCTCGACCGGCTGCTCATCGCGCTGGAGCGCTGAGCGGCAGCACCGACGAGGCGCTCAGCCCTGCGGCACCCAGCGCCACAGTTCGCGTTGCGCCAGGAGGGCCAACTCGCGCAGCACGTCGAGGTCGGCTTCGCCGTCGGCGCGCTCACGCGGCGTGCGTCCGAAGACGCACAGCGCCCCGATGCGCGTGCCGTCCGGCGCCTCCACGGGATACCCGGCGTAGTAGCGCAGGCCGGCCGGCCCCGTCACGAGGGGACTCGCGGCGAACCGGACGTCCTCGACGGCGTTCGGCACGACCATCCCATCGGCCGTCTGGATGGTGTGGATGCACGCCGACTGCTCGATCGGGATGTGGTCCAGAACGGCGCCCGCGGAGGCCAGCGGCCACTCCTTCTGCTCGTCGAGCACGGTGAACATCGCGATCTCGGTGCCGAGCGTCCGCTTCGCCGTGCCGACGATGTCGTCGAGGCGGGTGTCCCCTCCGCGCCGGCTCAGCTTCAGGCGTTCGATCGCCTCCGCCCGCTGCGGGCCCTCATGCCCGGCGATCGGATGCGGCGTCTCCCGTTCCTGGAGCGCCGGCGCGAGCGCGTCGACGATGCGCCGGGCCCAGGCGAGGTAGTCGGCCGGCGTGCGGCGCCGCCGGGACGCGTCCGCATCCAGGTGCGTCGAGGCCGACGTAGAGGGCGCCCGTCTCACGGCACACCTCGCCGGCCAGCGCGTTGAGGCGCCGGGCGTGCACATCGGCGATCCGCCCGGCCGGCGAGTCGTAGGGGCGGATGGAGCGGATGGGCTGGGCACCGAGCCAGACCACCGGGCCGGAACCGCGCGACCGGGCGTACGTCAGCAGCTCGCGCAGGCGCTTGGCGAACGCCTTCGGCTCCTCCAGCCGCATCGCGTCCGCCACCGCGCCGCTGATCACGAGCGCGTCGTAGCGCTCGACATGGGCGTGAGCGAGCAGACCGCGCAGCCTCCGCACACCGGCCGACGGATGCGGCAGCACGTCGACGACCGCCCCACGGCCCGTGGCCGCGGCGAGCGCTCGGGCGACGGCGCCCGGCAGGGCGAGGTCGTGGCTGCCGACCCCCCACCCGACGACGGGGCCGGAGCCGACCAGCAGCACGCGGACGGCACGGCGGCCGGCCGCGTGCGCCTGACGGCCGTCGAGCGGTCGCACCAGGCGCGAGCGGACGGTCGCGACGTGCAGACGCCAGGCTCGCATCGCCACCCGGCGGGGCAGCGAGAGCCGTTCGTCGTCCACGCTCCGACCGTATCCCGGGCGCGAGCGCATCCCAACTCGACGCCCGGGCGACTGTTCGCTGGCTACGGCAGCGTGTGTCCCGCCGACGTGAACAGGCGGTACCATTCCTGCCGGGTGAGCGGGATCTCCGACCCTGCCGCCGAGTCGCGGACGCGCTGGGCGTTGGTGGTCCCGAGCACGACCTGCATGCCCGCGGGGTGGCGGGTGATCCAGGCGACGGCGATCGCGGTCGGCGTCACGGCGTACTTCTCGGCGAGCTCGTCGATGGCATCGTTCAGCTCGGCGTAGTTCTCGCGGTCGCCGAGGAACACGCCGTCGAAGAAGCCCTTCTGGAACGGCGACCAGGCCTGCAGCACGATGTCGTGCAGGCGCGCGTAGTCGAGGATGCCGTTGTCGCGCGAGATCGACTGGTCGAGGCCGGCCATGTTCGCGGCGACGCCCTGGGCGATGATCGGCGCGTGGGTGATGCTCAGCTGCACCTGGTTGGCGACCAGCGGCTGCGAGAGCGACCGCTGCAGCAGCTCGATCTGGCCCGGCGTCTGGTTCGAGACGCCGAAGGCGCGCACCTTGCCCGCGCTCTGCAGCTCGTCGAAGGCGAGCGCGACCTCGTCCGGCTCGACCAGGGTGTCCGGGCGGTGCAGCAGGAGGATGTCGAGGTAGTCGGTCTTGAGGGCCTCCAGGGACTCGTCCACCGTCCGGACGATGTGCTCGCGCGAGAAGTCGAAGAAGCCGTCGCGGATGCCGACCTTCGACTGGATGATCACCTGGTCGCGCTCCGAGGCGGGCACAGCGCCCGCGTCGCCGAACCGGCGTTCGCAGCCGTGGCGCTCGGTGCCGTAGATGTCGGCGTGGTCGAACATCGTGATCCCGGAGTCGCGGGCGGTGCGGACGAGGGTGCGGATCTCCTCGTCGTCGAGGTCGGAGATGCGCATCAGTCCGAGGACGATGTTGGACGCTTCGATGTCGGTCCGGGGGAAGGTGAACGTTCTCATGCCTTCCATCTAACCCCTCGTCAACCCCCTGTGCGGCGTGGGTTTCCACGCCTACCGTTGGCGAGGCTAGAGAAGGAGCCACCGATGACCATGACGCCCGACTTCCGTGTCGCTGTCGACGACTTCGCCGAAGAGACGGGCCTCCGGCGGCGTAAGCCCGCGGTCACCGGCTACATCGTGCACGCGCTGGGCCGCGACTTCCGCGTCACCGACGAGATGGCCCGCATCTTCCTGAACCAGGTGGAGCGGGTCGCTGCCACCGACTCGTCCGCCCTGGTGGTGCTGCGGCACGAGCACGGGGTCGAGTTGCTGCTCGTCACCGACGACAACTCCTTCTCCATCCGTACCGCCTCGTAGGCTCGTCCCGTGGAGCACGGGACGGACGAAGGCTGTCGCGCGCATCCGTGCGGACCTGCGGGATGCGGTGCATGCGCTCACCGCGGCAGGCGCCCGTCAGGAGGCGCTGGCGGAGTTCGTGCCGGCGCGGCGGCAGTTCCTGATCCGGCGCGAGCCCGCGCTGAGGCGGATCGGTGCGGTGTGGCGGCTGGGGGTGTTCCTGCTGGATGCGGACGCCGTCCTGCGGGCCACCGGTTCGCTCGTGCGGGCGACGCCACCCGGGCGGCCGCAGGGCCTGGCGCGGTCCATGGAGGAGCGGCGGGCGCTCCGGGCAGCCGCCCAGCGCGGCGGCTTCCGCGACGGCGAGACGGTCGACTTCGATGCCCCGGTCATCCCGCTCGACCCGGCGTCGCTTCGGGATGCGGACGGGCCGCTCTTCCTGCGCGACGGGCGGGCGCTGGTGCGTTGGAGCCCCGCCGCCGCCGATGCGGACGCCCGGGACTTCGGCGGCTACCTCGCAGAGCGGGTGGACCTGCTGGCCCACCCGCCCGAAGGGGCCTGACGGTTCCGCTCAGACGGCCGGGGCCGGGGACGCGGGGCCCGCGTCCGTGCCCGAGTCCGTGCCGGCGCCCGAGGCGGAGGTCGAACCCGAGCTGGAGCTCGACGCGCTCTTGCCGGTGACCTGGTCGATCTTGCTGGTGGCCTTCTCGGTCACCTTGCTGACGGTCTCACTGACCTTCTCGCCCACGTCGGACGCGGCGCGCCCGGCGAATCCCTTCACGTCGCCTTTCACGTGCTGCACGGTGTCGGAGTCCGTGAACCCGCGCCACTTGCGGCGCAGATCCTCGTAGGCTCCGCGGCCGGCGCGCGAACCGATGATGAACCCGACGGCGATTCCTGCGGCAAAGGTGATGATCTTCATGGCCAGCACCGTACGCGCCGGGGGCCGACCGGAGAAGTGCTGGAAGCTGGGCAGGAGCACAATGTCAGCGTGACCCCACAGCCCGAACGCGGCGCCGCCATCCTCGTCGAAGGGGCGAGCGACCGCGCGGCCGTGCTGACCGCCGCAGGGCTGCTCGGGGTCGATCTGGCGGCGGCGGGCGTCGACGTCGTCCCGATGGGCGGTGCGATGAGCGTGCGCCGGTTCGTCGGCGAGCTGGGTCCCGGCGGAGCGGGCCGGCGGCTGCGCGGGCTCTGCGACGCCGGGGAGGTGCGGTTCTTCCAGCGCGCCGGCCTCGCGCCCCACGCGGTCTTCGTCTGCCGACCCGACCTGGAGGCCGAGCTGCTGCGCGCACTCGGGCACGCACGGACGGAGGAGGTGCTCGAGCGCGAGGGCGACCTGCGGTTGTTCCGGATGTTCCAGCAGCAGCCCGCCCAGCGCATCCGCACGCTCGACCAGCAACTGCACCGCTTCCTCGGGACCACCTCCGGACGCAAGGAGCGGTACGGCGCGGTGCTCACCGCCGCCCTGGGGGCTGAGGAGCTGCCCGTGCCGCTCCGCGAGGTCGTCCTGGCGCCCGGCTAGGGTGAGGGGATGCCGACCACCGATCCCGCCCTGCTCGACCGGCTGCACGTCCTGTTCGAGTCCCGCGACCGCGACGACATGGCACCGACCATCCACGCCCTGCTCGCGGTGCAGGCGGAGCATCCCGACGACCCGAACGTCTTGTACGAGGTCGGCGGCGCCTACGACACCGCCGGCGAGGAGGAGACGGCCGCCGGCTACTACGAGCGCGCCCTCGCCGCCGGGCTCGAGGGCGACACCCTGCGCCGCTGCCTGCTGCAGTACGGCAGCACGCTACGCAACCTCGGGCGATTCGACGACTCGCTGGCGGCCCTCGACCGAGCGCTCTCGCTGTTCGCCGACTCGCCCTCCGTGCGCGTCTGGCACGCGCTGTCGCTCCACGCCGCCGGGCGCAGCGACGCGGCGGTGGCGGAGCTGATGGAGGTCGCGGCCGATGAGATCCGCACGCCCGATCTGCAGCGCTACCAGGCGGCGATCCGCGGGAACGCCGAGTACCTGCGCGAGGTCGACGCCGCGCGCTGAGGGCCGCGGCTGCCGAGGACTAGCGCCGACGCGGAGAAGAGCCGCGAGCGACGCGCACCGCGAGCGTCACGAGCAGTATGAGGGCGGCGGCCGCGAAGGCGGTGATGGCGACCGGCGCGGACGGTAGCGAGCCGGTCAGCCGCGAGACGCCGATCCAGGCGAGACCCCACGCCGAGGCGATCGACGGGGCGAAACGGCCGCGGTCCCACACGGCCAGCGCGCAGCCGATCACGGTGAAGAGGGCGAGCATCCCCATCGCCCAGGCGTGCAGGGCTCGCGCCGAACCCGTCGAACCCGAGCGTCTGCAGCCACGATGTCGCGTTGGCCACCGTCGCGATCATGACCCAGCCGAGGTAGAGGCCGATCACGCCGTCGAACAGCACGGCGTCGGCGGTCGACTCGGCGGGGTGACGGCGCAGGATGACGAAGGTCACGATGAGCACGGCGAGCAGCGCCACGATCGCCGCGACGGAGACGCCGAGCTGTCCGGCCTGCACCGAGAGGATCCACGCGGCGTTCAGCAGCAGAGACGCGAGCACCCAGAAGCCGGCACGGCGCTGGCGCTCCCGCGCGGCCTGCGACGGCAGCGCCTGCCAGATCGCGTACGCGACCAGCCCGGCGTAGATCACCGACCAGATCGCGAAGGCGGGGCCGGCGGGGGCGAGGAGAGTCGCATCCGCACTGAGAGCGCCGCCGGCGACCTCCGGGATGGGCGTACCGCCCGCGGCGCCCGACCCGATGAACGCACCGACGAGGGCGACCACCGTTCCGGCGATGACGAGGGTCTGGCGGACGCGGTCGACCGGCATGGGCCGCGCGGCGGCGAGCGTGCTCATGCACCGCACGGTAGTCCCGAGCAAGGCGGGGGTGAAGGGACGGATTCAGCGCGGTGCGACGGCCAGGACGACGGTCGAACCCCGTTCGTCGTCCGTCTCGATGCCGGTCGAGAGGCCCGCGGCGGCGAACAGCCCGGCGGAGACCTCCGCCTGCTCCATACCCGCCTCGATCAGGAGGGTGCCGCCCGGCGCCAGCCACGCGGACGCCTCGGCGGCGATCCGCCGATGCAGGTCGAGCCCGTCCGCGCCCCCGTCGAGCGCCGTGGCGGGCTCGTGGTCGCGGGCCTCCGGCGGCATCAGCGCGATCGCCTCGGTCGGCACGTAGGGCGCGTTGACGGCGAGGACGTCGACGCGCCCGCGCAGCGCGGCCGGGAGCGCGGCGAACAGGTCACCCCCGAACACACGGTCGGCGGGAAGGTTGCGCCGGGCGCACCGCACGGCGGCGAGGTCGATATCGGCGGCGTAGACGTCGGCCGCCGGCACCGCATCCCGCACGACGGCCCCGATCGCCCCGACGCCGCAGCAGAGGTCGACCACGACGGCTCGGCCGTTCCGCTGCGCGGCGTCGCGGGCGAGGCCGGCCGCCCGTTGCGCGAGGAGCTCGGTGCGCGCGCGGGGGACGAAGACCCCGGCGTCCACGTGGAGGCGCAGGCCGCAGAACGCCACCCAGCCGAGGAGCGGCTCCAGCGGCTCACCGGCCACCCGGCGCGCGACGAGCGCTTCGAGTTCCGCGTCCGACCCGGCCGCCTCGATCAGCAGACGGGCCTCGTCCTCGGCGAAGACGCATCCCGCCGCCCGCAGGCGCGCGACGATCTCGGGGTCCGGTGCGGGCACCCGGCCATGCTAGCCGGGGCCGCGCAGCGCGGCGTCGTCCGGGCGGGGCGCGTCGGCGCCGAGTCGCGACATCATGTCACCACTCGACGCCCGAAGGCGCATCCACTCACCACTCGAGCGGCGAGCGTCTCGAGCGGCGCGAGCTCAGAACGGTTGCGCCGTGAGCAGGCGGGCGAGGTGCGCCGCGTTGTTCGCCACGACGGCGTTCTGGCTGGCGACCGCCTCCGGCGTCTCGTCGAGGTCCTTGTAGTCGACCGATCCCATCGCTTCGCCGTTCCAATACGTCGAACCCTGCGACGGGATGCTGAAGCCCACGTCGTTGAGGCCCTGGAAGAGGTCGGCGATGATGGCGTGGGCGCCGTCCTCGTTGCCGACCACTCCGACGATCGCGACCTTGCCCTCCACCAGCGGCCGGCCGTCCTCGTCCGTCTCCGAGAGCTCCGCGTCGAGGCGCTCCAGCGCACGCTGCGCGACGGACGAGAGGTGCCCCATCCAGGTCGGGGTGACCATGACGAGGATGTCGGAGGCGATGATCTGCTCGCGGATGTGCGGCCACTGGTCGCCCTCGCCCTCGTCCAGCTCGACCCCCGGCTTGATGTCGTAGTCGGCCAGCCGGACGGCCGTCCCGGTGACGTCGTGAGTGGCCAGTTCGTCGAGGAGCTGGCGTGCGAGGAGCTGGCTGCTCGACTCGTTCGGCGACGGCTTCAGGGTGCAGACGAGCGCGAGGGCGGTCAGGGGACGGTTCTCATCGGTCATGGTCGCGAGTGAACGCGCGGCTTCGAGTATCCGCAAGGCTTCGCAGCCGACCTTGACCTCTCGTGCAGGAGATCGTATGGATGGGTGATGAAGCGCATCCACTATGCCAGCGGGTCCCTCCTCACCGGAGACGACATCGCCGACGTCATCGTGCGCTTCGCCGCCGCCCTGGCGCACAACAACGAGGCCGCCGAGGTGGAGGCCCCCGCCGTGCTCGAGGACGGGCGCGCGGGAGAGGTGCTCCTGCTGCTCGGTCCCGCCAGCCAGATGATGGCGGAGGAGGAGCAGTACGACGGGCCGGAGCTGCGGGACGAGGGCTTCGTGACCGCATTCGAGGAGAAGATCGCGGCGCTCGGCCCACGACGCGCCACCTTCGTGTCGAACGGCACGGAGGATCTTCCCGACATGGACTACGACCTGCTCTGACAGGTCCCGTTTCATTCCCGATACACGAGTGCACTGGTGCTCTCCGGCCCACCGCGTACTATCGGGCGAGTAACCGACGACCGGGAGAGGGTAATGCAGGTGTTCCACGTCTACATTGACGACCTGAGGTTCACCTTCGTCGACCGTGCGCCGGTCGAGGAGTTGAAGAGCAGCGTCGTCCAGGCAAGCAGGAACGACGGCGACTTCGTCTCCATCACGCAGTCGAGCCGGCCGCCGAGCGAGATCTTCGTCACCGCCCAGACCAAGGTGCGAATAGAGACCGCGACCATCCCGCGCGACCCGGTGTCCTCGGGGGCCGCGTCGGGCGAGGACGACGACGACGCCTTCTGGTTCGACTTCGATTCGCTCGCGTAGCGAACCCTGCGCCCCGTCGACCGCTTCCGCCCGGAGCCTCGGCGGGGGATGCTCGTCTCATGCCGACGACGTCCCTCTGGCTCCAGACCTCCCCTCACATCGCCACCGACTCCTTCGAGTGGGACGGCGAGTACGACACGATCGTCGTCGGCGCGGGCCTGACCGGGCTCGCCACGGCGCTCATGCTGTCCCGCTCCGGGATGCGCGTGCTCGTTCTCGAAGCGCGCACGGTCGGCGCGGTCACGACGGGCAACACGACCGGCAAGGTGAGCCTGCTGCAGGGCACCACGCTCTCCTCCATCCGCCGCCACTCCTCTGAAGCCGTGCTCTGCGCGTACGTGGACGGCAACACCGCCGGGCAGGGCTGGCTGCTCGACTTCCTGGAGGAGCAGCGGGTGCCGTTCGAGATCCGCGACGCGGTGACGTACGCGACGACGCTGGATGGGCTGGACAAGCTGGATGCCGAGCTCGCCGCCGCCCGCATGGCCGGCCTCGACGCGGTCGAGGAGCGCACCACGGAGCTGCCGTTCCGGGTGGAGGGCGCTCTGACGCTCGCCGCGCAGGCGCAGGTGCATCCGCTGAAGGTGCTCGCCGCCCTGGCGTCCGAGCTGCGCCGGCTGGGAGGGCGGATCGTCGAGGGCGAGCGCGTCACCGACGTCTCGGCGTCGAAGCCGGCCGTCGTCACGAGCACCTCGGGCACCTCCCGCGCCGACCAGGTCGTCATCGCGACCGGCACGCCCATCCTCGATCGCGGCCTGTACTTCGCCAAGGTGGAGCCGACCCGCTCCTACGTCACGGCGTACCGCGTTCCCGGCAGCATCCCGCAGGGGATGTACCTCTCTGCGGATGCGCCCACCCGGTCGCTGCGCACGGCGGCGGGTGCGGACGGCGACCCGCTGCTGCTCGTCGGCGGCAACGGGCACCCCGCCGGACGCGCCGATTCGCCCGCCGAGAAGCTCGCTGACCTCTCCGCATGGGCGGAACGCACCTTTCCCGGCGCGGAGCGCACGCACTGGTGGGCGGCGCAGGACTACCGGTCGGCAAACCGGGTGCCGTTCGTCGGCTGGTTGCCGCGCGGGCGCGGGCGCGTCTACCTGGCGACGGGATACGACAAGTGGGGCATGACGAACGCGATCGCCTCCGCGCTCAGCCTCACCGCGGACTTGACGGGCGACACGTTGGAGTGGGCGCGCGTGCTGCACCACCGCGTCACCCGCCCGGTCGACATCGCCTCGGGCGTCGCCATGAACGCCGCTGTCGGCAAGGCGGCCGTGTCGAAGTGGGCCGCTGCGCAGACGGCGCCCGAGCTCGACGACGAACCGGTCGCGGAGGGAACCGGCACCGTCGGCCGCCGCGGGCGCACCCCGGTCGCGGTCTCGACGGTCGACGGGACGACGTGCGCACTGACGGCGGTGTGCACGCACCTCGGGGGCGTGGTGCGCTGGAACGACGCCGAGCTCTCCTGGGACTGCCCTCTGCACGGCTCCCGCTTCGCGCCCGACGGCACCGTGCTGGAGGGGCCGGCCACGCAAGCCCTCGCCCCGGCGCCGGCCGTCCGGGCGGAGGAGCCGGCGGCAGGGGCGTCCTAACGGGCCCGGGCTCCGGATACCAGGCCTAGTCAGGCCGTTCTCGGCGGGAGTAGGGTCGCGCCATGACGAATCCTGACGACGAGAGCACGCCGCGCCCCGCCGGAGCCGGCGGGGCGGGCGAGCCGTACACCCCGCCGCCCGCTTCCCCGGCCGCAGGCGAGGGCTTCCCCGCCGCTCCGCCGCCCCCGCCCGCGTACCCTGCCGGCGCCACGCCCGCGTATCCTGCGGGCACCACGCCGGACGGCGCAGCCGTCGCCGCGCCGACCGAGCCGCCGCGCACGGTGAACATCGCGTTCTGGCTGTTCATCGCCGGAGCGGTGCTCAGCGTGATCAGCGGCATCATCACGATCGCCACGATCGGCTCGCAGCGCGCGCAGTTCCTCGACGCCATCCGCAACTCCAGCCAGGCCAACACCGGCAATCCGCAGAGCCTGGCCGACGCGGTGATCGCCGGAGCGACCACGTGGGCCGTCGTCACGCTGATCTTCTGGGCGGTCGCGTTCGTGCTGTTCGCGTTCTTCATGCGCCGCGGCGCGAACTGGGCCCGCATCGTCCTGACCGTGCTGACCGTGCTCTCGCTGCTCAACATCATCAACGGCTTCGGCACCGGCTTCCTGCAGTTCGCTGCAGCGGTCGTGGCGGTCATCCTGATGTTCCTCCGTCCGTCCAACGAGTACTTCGCCGCGGTGCGCGCCTCCAAGGCACCGCGCGCCTGACACCAGCACCCCGGCGTCCGACGCCGGCGCGGCCCGCGGACACCCGTCCGCGGGCCGTCGTCGTGTCCGGCGGGGCCCCCGCGTACACTCGCGGCATGGACCTGCGGGATGTCGCCGGCGAGCTCTACGCCGCCGAGCCGGGCGACTTCATCGCCCGGCGCAACGCCGCCGCCGCTCAGGCCGACAAGCCCACCGCGAAGGAGATCAAGGCGCTGCGGAAGCCGTCGGCGTCGGCCGCTGCAATCAACGCACTCGTGCGCGAGCATCCGGATCTCATCGGCGACGTGCTCCAGATCGGCTCGCGGATGCGCGACGCCTTCGCCTCACGCGACCGGTCGGAGATCCGGTCGCTGACCAGGAGCGGCAGCGGCTGCTGCAGCGGGCGACGGAGGGACTCGACCTCAGCCCCGCGGTGCAGCGCGAGGTGGAGGAGACCCTGCAGGCGGCGGTCATCGACCCGGCGGCCGCGGCGGCGGTGCGCAGCGGGATGCTGCTGCGCGCACTGGAGTCGACCGGGCTGGAGCAGGTCGACGTGTCGGAGGCTGTCGCTCTGCCCGTCGAGATCGAGGACTTCCCGGCGCCGACGCGGTCGCGGCGGAAGACGGCGGAGGCGCCGTCCGGCGCTCCGGCGCGGAAGGACGGCGGGACGGCGGACGAGGAGGCGGCGGAGTCTGCGGAGGGGCTGGAACCGCCCGCCGAACCGGTGGAGAGCGCAAGCGAACGTCGCGAGCGTGAGCGCCGCATCCGTGCCGCCGAGAAGGCCGTGGAGCACGCGCGGGCCGACGCGGACGCGCTCGACGACGAGCTCGACGAGACCGTCGACCGCCGGGGCGACCTGGAGGCCGAGCGCGACCGCCTGCAGCGGAAGCTCCAGCGGGTGGCGGACGACCTCACCGAGACGCGCGCCTCGGAGCGCGAGTTGCGCGGTCGCCTCAACGAGGCGCAGCACGCCCTCCGTGATGCGGAGCGCACCCTCCGCGACGCCCGCGACGACTGACCCCCGCGGAGATCTGTGCCGAATCGCGATTATGCGGCCGCGATAAGCGACATTTGTGCCAAATCGCGCCAGGTCAGGCGACCCAGCGGGTGAGCAGCGCATCCCAGTCCGCCTGGAACCGCCCCAGCCCGAACCGCTCGAGCGCCCACTCCCGCGCGCGCTCGCCGGCCTCCGCCCCCGACCCGGGTCGTCGACGAACGCCCGGACGGCGTCATGCAGCTCCGTCACGTCGGTCGAGACCGCGCCGACGCCCGGAACCACGGCGCGCCGCGCATCCGTCGCGTCCAGGGCCACCACCGGCACCCCCGCCGTCATCGACTCCAGCAGCGCCAGCCCGAGCGACGTCCACCGGTTGGGATGCACGTACACGCGTCGCCGCCCCACCTCCTGGAACAGCCGCGGCGCCTCGATGTCGCCCGCGGCCACCACGCGGTCGGCGCCGACACCGAGCGCCTGCGCGAGGCCGTCCGCCTGCATGCCGAACACATCCACCGGCGCCACCGCGCTGAACCCGCCGAGCAGGTCGGACCCCGTCACCCGCCACCGGCGCACCGGCTCGTTGATGACCGCGGCCGCGCGCGGCAGCTCACCGGTGAAGAAGTTGCCGTAGTCCACCACGCCGTGCTCGATCACCGCGGTGCGGGTCGCGCCGGTGTCCCAGAACAGCGCGTTGAAGTGCGTCACGTGCGCGATGATCAGGTCGTCGCGATCGGCGAGCGGATGCCGGGAGTTCGGCACCCCCTGCTGCGGCGTGTTGTGCTCGACGAAGATGACGGGCACGTCGATGCCGGGCTTGCGCCCGGTCAGCCGCTCGACCAGCTCGAACTCCTCCAGCCGCTGCAGCACGACCGCGTCGAACGGTGTGGACGCGAGCTCCGCCTCCGGCACATCCACGACGTTCGCGGGCCACGGCCGAGCGCCGACGCCGCCCTCGCCCGCCGCATCCACCGGCAGCAGGTACGTGTGCCGGCCGCGCACGAACGCGTCCATCCAGCCGCCGTGGACCTGCCAGACCAGCAGCCGCAGAGCGCGGCTCACAGCTGCGTCCCGGAGCCGGGGTGTCCCAGCTCCAGCGGACCCGTCAGCGGCGCCGGCTCCTGCTCCTGCCCGGCCGCGACGCCCGCGTGGGTGTGCCCCGCGACGCCGTGCGCCGCCGTGTGCGGCTCCTTCTGCGGGCACAGCTTTCCGCAGTACGAGCAGATGTAACCGTCGCCGAGCTGCGCCTCGCCGTGCAGGCGGTACTCCAGCACCTCGTCCAGGGACTCCAGCGCGAACTCCACGAACGCCGGGCGCTCCAGCGAGGGGATGGGCACCCGCATCCGCTCGAACGGCCGGCCCTCGTCGTCCAGCGGCACCCACAGCTTCTCCGGATTGGGCCCGAAGATCGACCCCGCCTTGTCCACCCGCGCCGGCCGGTGGTCGCCGCGGACGTGCAGGATGTGCCCCGCCCGGATCATGTCGCGCGGCAGCGCCTGGCTACATCTCGGGCACCCTGTACGCGATCGTTCCCCGGCGCAGCCGCGAGAACCCCTCCTCGGAGTCGTCGCCCATCACCACGAACGGCGGCGCCTCCGGGCGGCGCAGCAGGATGGCCGTGCCGCCGGACGGACCGTCGGAGATGAGCTGCAGCACCGCGGTCGCGTCCACGCGCGACGCGGTGCCCCGGCCTTCGACGTACTGCTCAGGCATGCGCCACCGACACCAGCTCCGCCTCGCGACGCCCGAGCTCGGCGTCGAACCGCGCGCCCCAGACTCTGTCGGCCTGCTCGATCAGGCACTCGGCCAGACGGCCGACCACCTCGACATCCGCGATCAGCGCCTCGCCGTCGGCAGCGTGCCCCACCTCGCGCCCGCGCAGCAACCAGGCGAAGCGCTCCGGCCGGGAACCGTCCTGCGGCGCATGCCGCGGCGCGGGCAGCCGGCTGATCTGGCGCGCGACCCACTCGGCGCGGGGCAGCGTCCACCACGGCTCGGGGTCGAGAGGATGCGCGGCCAGGCCGGGCAGGGGAGCCGCTCTCCGCGTCCACGGACCCGGCCTCGAGGTCCGGCCCGTAGCCGGCGGAGAAGCGGACGTACAGTCCGGGACCGTCGGCGAGCAGCGCCTCGACCTCAGAGAGCTGATAGAGCACGGGAACCTCCGGTGGGAAGAGCGCCGCCGGACTCGGCCACGCGATAGCGGCACTCCATCCGGGTGCGCGACACGAGTTCGAACTCGTGCCAGGACGGCCGATCCAGCGACGGGACGGGCACGCTGATGTGCTGCGGGGCCTCGCCGTCGTCGTCCAGCGGCACGAAGACGACCACGTCCGACGCGCCGAAGACGGACGCCGAGCAGGCGAACCGCGCCTGCACGTGCCGGTCGGACGACACCACGACGGCGGGATCGGACTCCACCGGGAAGTCGTCCCGGTGCTGTTCGCGGTAGGGCTCGCCGAGACCGTGGACGCCCGGACCCCGGCGCATCCGCACGAACAGGTCGCGGCCGCCGAAGACGTCCAGCCGCAACGAGGAGGGGACCGGACCGTCGACCAGCACGGCGACCGGCGTCCGGGCGCGGCGGGGCAGCATCATGAGCACCGCAGTCGCCGTCATATCGCCCATGCAAGCAAAGCTAAGGCGCTCGCACCCCGAAAAGCAGGGGATTGACGAACCCTCCGAACGGTGCAGCCGGGGTCAGGGGATGTGACGCGAGACCTCGTCCTCGGGCATGATCACCATGCCGCCGGTGCGCTGCGAGGTGTGCATGAGCGCCTCCAGCCACTGCGGGTTGATGGCCGGGGGACGGCTGCCGCTGAACTGGAAGGCGAGCGGGACCTCGCGGCTGATCCAGAGGGAGACGCGGCCCGAGCCCTGCTCGACCGGCACATCCCAGTTCAGAAGGAAACTCTCGTGCCGGCGGAGCTTGGCGACGATCGCGAGCTTGACGTGGCTGAGCACGCGGTCGTCGAGGTCGTACTCCTGGCCCGCTCCGTAGACGAGTTTTCCCATGCCTTCATAGTGCCCTAACGGAGGCACCGAATTCCTGTCATGTCAGGGGATTGACACCGGTACCACTCCGTGGTTATGCGACCTGGAGCCGCTGCCCACCCGCCCGTAGGCGGTCGGTGAGGAGGCCGAGCGGCACATCCTGCACCGGCCGTCCCGCCGAGGCAGCGAGCGCCGCCGCGACCCCGGCGGCCTGGCCGAGCATCATGTACTGCGGCTCCATGCGAACGGACGCGAAGGCGACCGCGGACGCCGAGAGACAGACCGGCACCAGGAGGTTCGCCGCATCCTCCCGCTTCGGGGTGAGGGCAGCGTACGGGATGCCGTAGACGGGCACCGGCACGGAGAGGTACCCCTCGGTGAAGACGGTGCCGATGGGCTCGGGATGCTCGTACACCCACCGCCACACGCGCTGCACCTCGCGCACGTCGATGTGGTACGACCCGAGGGCCACCGTGTCGGCGGGGACGACTCCCGCCAGAAGGTCGTGCTCGGTCAGCACCCGTTCGCCGACCATCCGCCGCGCCTCGCGCACGTACAGCTGGTGGGGCAGATGCCCGGTGTCGGCGAACTCGCCGCGCGGCAGACCCCACCGCGACAGCTCCTGCCGGATCGTCCGCGGGACATCGGCGTCATGCGAGAGGAAGTACAGGAAGCCGCGGGTGTGCGACTCGTGGTGCCGGCGGAGCTCCTCCCGCCGCTGCGGGGAGGCGTCGGGGTACTCCCACGCCGAGCCGTCGAGCACGCTCAGCGACAGGGGCCCCAGCGAGTTGCCGTCCGCCATGCCGCCGGGGAGGTTCGGCTCGAGGCCGAGCATCCCACCGGCCTGGCGCTCGACGCCCGCGCGGCGGTCGCGGTCGAACAGCGGCGGGCGAGCTCCCAGTACTCCTCGTCGTAGTCGGCGGGGCGCTCGAACGGGATGCGGTCGGCCGCGGTCGTCAGGCACACGCGGTGGCCGTACGACATGACGCCGCCGTCGCCCTCGCCCACTGCGGCGAGCGGGCGGTCGTGCAACTGGGCGAGGATGCGTCCCGGCGATCGGCCCATCGCGTCGCCGGCGAACGGCGAGACCCACGGCGGCATGTTGTGCATCCCGGGCACGAGCTCCTGGCGGCCGGCGAAGCGCTCGCCGTACAGCTCGCGGCCTTCGCGTCCCACCCGGTACGGCACGCCCGCCCCGGCCAGCAGATCGCCTTCATAGCTCGCGTCGACGAAGACCGCGGCCTCGATCCGTTCGCCGCCGGTCACCGTGACGGAGCGCAGATCCCGGCCGTCGCGACCCTCAGCGGCCTCGACGTGCGGTCAGCGCGGCGTCGAAGACGACGTCGACGCCCGCCTGTTCCAGCCAGCGCCGGAAGATCGCCTCTGCCACGTGAGGCTCCGGACCGGCGTAATGCCCGGGAGCGGTGCCGTAATGGTCGGCGATGTCGGACCGCAGGCGGGCGGCCGCCCCGCCGAGCGCGCGCACGTCACCCACGTCGGTGTACCCCAGGCCGCCGGAGGTCATGCCGCCCAGGTGGCGCCCGGGCTCGACGAGCACGACCCGCGCGCCGGCCCCCGCCGCGGCCGTCGCTGCCGCGACACCGGCGGACGTCGCGCCGTACACCACGACGTCGGCGAAGCGGGTCATGCGCCCGCGTTCGGAGCGAACTGCGGCAGCAGGTCGGCCCCGGTCTCGAACAGGCCCCGCTCCAGTGCGGTCACGAGATCCCACTGGCCGACGAGGGGATGCGCGAGCAGCGCCATCCGCACCAGCCGCCGGTCGCCCGTCACCGCCGCGCGGCGGCGAGCCGCTCGTACGCGCTGACGTGCTGGATCAGCCCCAGAAGCTCGGGCGCGACCGGCTCCTGCGGCAGCGGAGTCGCACCGGACGCATCCACCCGGCACAGGGTCTCGATCACGTCGTCGTCGGCCAGGCCCGCGATCAGGCCGTTGTTGCGGACGTTGACGACGTGGTTGTCGCCCGTCCCGGCCACCAGGGAGGCGAGGAGCGCGGTGGCCGCCTCGCTGTAGAAGGCGCCTCCACGTGCCTCCAGCTGCGGCGGCTTGGTGTCCACGGCCGGATCCGCGTACAGCTCGAGGAGCTCGCGCTCCACGTCGGCGACCACCGTCGCGCGCGGAGTGGATGTGTTCATCTCGGTCACCGTCGCATCGTGCGCGTAGTAGTACTTCAGGTAGTACGAGGGCAGCACGCCGAGGTCGCGGATGAGCTCGCCCGTGACGCCGCCGCGGCGCCCGAGCTCGTCGGAGCGGTCGGCGATCATGCCGGGCAGCACATCCACCCCGTCGACCCGGATGCTGCGCACCCACGACAGATGGTTCAGGCCCGACGGGGTACACCTCGACACGGCGCGGCTCCACGCCGTGCTCGCGGGCGATCCAGCGCTGCACCCCGATCGCGAAGTTGCACAGCCCGATCGCCTTGTGTCCGTCGTCCAGCAGCGCCTCGGGTGTTGATGCCGACCGGGTTCGTGAAGTCCACGATCCACGCGTCCGGGTTCGCCCGCTCGCGCGCCTCCCGGGCGATGTCGAGCACCACCGGCACGGTGCGCAAGGCCTTCGCGAGCCCGCCCGCGCCGGTCGTCTCCTGGCCGACGCATCCACACGCGAGCGGGAAGAGCTCGTCCTGGAGCCTCGCCTTCTGGCCGCCGACCCGCAACTGGATGAGGACCGCGTCCGCCCCTCGATCGCCGCCGTGCGGTCGGTCGTGAGGGTGACCGGGACGCCGGCGCCCTGACGGGCCAGCATCCGGCGCACCATGCCGCCGACGATCTTCGAGGCGAGGGCCGTCCACATCCATGAGCCACAGCTCGTCGACCGTGAGACGCTCGCGCTCAGTTCCACAGGCCCGAGACGAGCTCGGGCGTGTACGTGGAGCCGGCGCCGATGACGGTGATCTTCATGCGGATCCTTTCGGGGTCGCGTGCGGGGGTGGCCTGGGCGGCGGGCGCGGCGGCGGGGGCGGCGTCGCGCCCCGCGGAGTGCGCGGACCAGGCCGTCGACCGGGCGGAACTCCAGCGGCCGCGGGTCGAAGCCGCGCTCCGTGCAGCCCGGCGGCGACGGCCTCGCGGAAGCCGGGGTCGCCGAAGAGGCCGCCCGCCAGCACGGCCGGGGTGCCGGGCGGGATGGATGCGTCGGCTCCCCAGGCGGCGCGCGTCACGACGTCGGCGAGGCGCAGCGCCTCGTCGGCGGCACGGGCGACGAGGTCCGCGGCCACGGCGTCTCCCTCGGACGCGGCGCGTGCGACCGTGGCGGCCAGGGCGCCGACCTGCCGCATGCTCGTTCGGCCGTCGCGGATCGCCCGGGCGAGTCCCACCGTATCGGCGGCCCCCGTCTCGGCGAGCACCAGCGGCAGGAGCGACGTCGCCGGGCCACGCCCGTCCTCCGCTCGCGCGGCGGCCCGGACCGCCTCGCGGCCGAGCTCGTCGCCGCCACCCCAGTCGCCGCTCGCCCAGCCGAGCGCAGGAACCGTGGGCCACGCCGCGGGGCCCGCGCGCCACCGCGTTGAGCCCGGCGCCGCACACGATCGCGACCGCGCTTCCGGCGCCCCCGCCCGCCTCCAACACGGCTACGGCGTCGCCGACGACATCCACCTCGGCGTTCGGGAACAGTTCGGACAGCGCAGCGCGGTGCGCCGCCTCGTCGCCGGGGAAGTCGAGCCCGGCGACGGCCGCGGAGACCCGCCGTGCGGCCCGCGGGTCGAAGCCGCCCTCGGCGAGAAGCGCCGAGACCGCCACCACGACCGCCTCGGGACCGGCGCCGCTTCCGGCGCCGATCGCGCGCCACCGCTCGGCGAACCCGCCCGCCGCGCGCTCGAGCACGACGACCTCCGTCTTGGAGCTGCCGCCGTCGATCGCGACGGCCAGCCCCGGGTCGGCCTGTGGGTTCGTGGATGTGTTCAGCGTCGGTCCTCTCGCCGCGCCCATCCTGCCGCAAACGTGGGATCGTTTCCACCCCGGTGTCGTGAGTCGTGACTAGACGCGTGAATCCGCGCCCAGTCGCGACATCATGTCACCACTCGGCGGGCAGCGCAGGGCACCGCGGCGCCCGCTGCGCGCGCGACGAGCGCCGAGTCGTGAGTAAACGCGCGAATCCGCGCCGAGTCGCGACATGATGTCGCTACTCGGCGGGCAGGCCAGCGCACGCAGGGCCGCGCAGCGGACGGAGGCGCGCGACCCGCTACAGCGCCCGCGGCGCGGCGGTCGAGCCGCGCGGGAGCACCTGCGCCTCCAGCACCGTCGTGTGCGGGTCCGCCGCCGGGGCCTTCAGCCGCTCGAGCAGGCGGGCGAGCGCCGTCTCGCCGAGCGACACCGCATCCTGGGCGACCGCCGTGATGCCGGGGCTCACCATGCTCATCCACTCGGAGTCGTCGAACGAGACGACGCTCACATCCTCCGGGATGCGGAGCCCCAGGTCGTTCGTCGCCCGCCACACGCCCTCGGCGAGCAGGTTGTTCGCGGCGAAGATGGCCGTCGGGTGATCCCGGCGGGCCAGGATGTCGATGGCGGCCTTGCGGGCGCCGTCCGCGTCCCATCCGGTCGAGATCACGAGCGACGGGTCCGCCGGGATGCCGGAACCCTCCAGCGAGCGGCGGTAGCCGGCGGCGCGCTCTCCGCCGGTCGTCCACGTCGTCTCGTCGATGAACAGCGCGATGCGGCGGTGACCGAGGTCGATCAGGTGGTCGGTCATCCGCTTGGCCACGCCCGCGTTGTCCACGATGACCGCGTCGCAGCGTCCGGCCGAGAACTGCCGGTCCGCCTCGATGACGGGGATGTGCTGACGCATCAGGTACTCGGAGACGTCGCCCGACAGCGGGGTCACGATCACCCCGGCGACACGCGTCGCGACGAACGCGCGCGCCGCATCCATCTCGGCCTCGGTCGAGCCCTGGTCGTCGACGAGCATCATCGTGTAGCCCTCGCGGCGCGCCCGGGCGGCGATGCCCGCGGCGAGGTCGGCGTAGAAGGCGTTGCGGAGGTCGGAGACGAGGACGCCGATCGTGCGGCTGTCCTCGCTTACGGAGGCTTCGGGCCATGGCGTGCGGCACGTAGCCGAGCGACTCCGCCGCCGCCAGGACGCGCTCGCGCACGCCCGCAGCGACGTATCCTTCACCGCTCAGGGCGCGCGACGTCGTCGACTGCGACACCCCCGCCGCCAGCGCGACATCCTTCAGCGTCGCGCGGCGTGGAGCCCCTCCGCGTCGTTCTCGATCATGGCACCTCTCCCCGGGCGCCTCGAGCGCCGGTCGCCCCGGCGAAGTCCACCCTAATGGTCGCCGGAGCCTCCCTGCTCCCACCCATCCGGAGGGCGCACCGCTCCCCCGTGACTGTGAGCCCCCGCAGGTGTACCGTGCGCTGCACACAGGCAGATCCCCCGCCGGGCACCGCCCACATAGCCGCATACGGGTCGCCCGAGCAGGCCCGCCCCGCCCGGGAATGATCTGGGCGCGGTTGCATGGCCCGCTCGGGAGGACTTATAGTCGCTGCTATGTGGTAACGATGCCACACCGCGCCGACGAAGGCGGGGGACGGATCGAAAGGGTGGCGATGAGGATCACCGAGCTCGATGACGCGACACGGGGAGGCCGCTGATGGCCGTCCTCACTGATGCGTCACGCGGCAAGACCCGAACGGATGACCGCAAGCCGGCCAAGAAGCGGGCCTCCAAGTACAACCGGCGGGAGGCGATCGCGGGCTACCTCTTCATCAGCCCGTGGATCATCGGCTTCCTGGTGTTCACGCTCGGAGCGATGCTGTACAGCCTCTACATCTCGTTCAGCAACTATAATCTCGCGACGAACAGCGCCAGCCCGGCCGGTTTCGACAACTACTCCGAGCTGTTCAACGACCCGAAGGTCGCGCTCTCGCTCGGCAACACACTGTTCTACGCGGTGATGGCCGTCCCGCTGGAGATCATCTTCGCGCTGCTGCTCGCCCTCCTCCTCAACTGGGTGGGACGCGGCGCCGGCGTCTTCCGCACCATCTACTACCTGCCGAAGATGACGCCCGCGGTGGCCACCGCATCCATCTTCCTGCTGCTGCTGAACGGCAACACGGGCGCGATCAACCGCTTCCTGGCGCTGTTCGGGATCGAGGGCCCGCAGTGGCTGATCGACCCGAACTGGGTGAAGCCGTCCATCGTGCTCATGACCCTCTGGGGCGTCAGCGGCACGATGGTCATCTTCCTGGCGGCGCTCAAGAACGTCCCGCAGGACCTCTACGAGGTGGCGTCGCTGGACGGGGCGGGTCCGATCCGCAAGTTCTTCACGATCACCATCCCGATGATCTCCCCGGCCATCTTCTTCAACGTGGTGGTGCTCACCATCGCGGCGTTGCAGGTGTTCGACCAGGCCTACCTGCTGTTCTGGCGAGATCAGACGAACGCGTCGCCCGACTCGTCGTTGTTCTACGGGGTCTACCTCTTCCAGCAGGCCTTCCGGCAGTTCAACTTCGGCTTCGCCGCCGCGATGGCCTGGCTGCTGTTCGTGATCATCCTCCTGATCACGCTCGTGCAGGTGAAGGTCAGCAACCGCCTCGTCTACTACGAAGGAGACAAGTGATGTCGTCAGCGACCCAGTCCGCTCCGGCCGCGGCGCCGCTCGCCTCCGAGCTCCAGGCCGCCGAGGCCCAGACCGGCAAGACCCCCGGCAAGGGCGGCGACAGGCCGGTCGGCAACCGGTGGTACAAGCCCAAGTCGATCGTCGGCAAGACCCTGCTGTGGATCCTCGCCATTGGCTTCACCCTGCTGTTCCTGTACCCGTTCGCGTGGCTGCTGGCCGCGAGCCTCAAGCCTCGGCAGGAGGTCTTCGACAACTCCCTGTGGCCGAAGACGTTCACTCCGCAGAACTACGTCGAGGTCTGGAACCAGCTCCCGCTGATGTCGTGGATCGGCAACAGCGTCATCATCGCCATCCTCGCCGCCGGCCTGGTCGCCATCTCGAGCTCGATCGTCGCGTTCGGCTTCGCGTACTTCAAGTTCCCGGGCCGCACCCTGCTGTTCGGCCTGGTGCTGGCGACGATGATGCTGCCCGGTGCGGTGACGATGGTGCCCCAGTACCTCATCTGGAAGAACCTCGGACTGATCGGCACGTGGATCCCGCTGTTCGGCATGAACCTGTTCGGGTCGGCGTTCTACATCTTCCTGCAGAGGCAGTTCTTCATGGGGCTGCCCCGTGAGCTGTTCGAGGCCGCCCGTCTCGACGGCGCCAGCTACTGGAGGCTGTTCACCAAGATCGCGATGCCGCTCAGCATCCCCTCGTTCATCATCATCTTCCTGTTCGAGTTCCAGGCCAGCTGGAACAACCTGCAGGCGGCGCTGATCTACCTGAACGCGGGAGGCGTCGACGGCTTCACCGTCCCGCTCGGCATCTCGTACGCGATGACGACCTTCAGCCCGACGAACGGCGGACACGGCGACTACCAGTTCGTGATGGTGGCTGCACTCATCGTGACGCTGCCCATGCTGCTGCTGTTCGGATTCGGCCAGCGGTACTTCATCGAGGGTGTGGCGACGCAGGGCCGAAAGGGCTGATCGGCACCTTGGACACCGGGCGCGGGTGGACTTCGGTCCCCGCGCCCGGTAACGTCTTAACCCCCTAGCGACGATCTCCGGGTCGAGCCGGCGGGTGGGAGGACCACCCGTTCCGATTCGAAAGGCCCCCGTCGTGACCTCCTCTTCTTCGTCTCCTGACTCTTCTGCCGCGCTGTTCGCGTCGCGCGACTTCCGTCTGCTGCTCGCCGGGCAGACGACCAGCCAGCTCGGCGCCCAGATCTCCGGGGTGGCGCTCCCGCTGCTCGCGGTGGTGACCCTGCACGCGACCGCTTTCGAGGTGGGTCTGCTGGGCGCCGCATCCACCATCGCCTTCGCGGTGCTCGGCCTGCCCGCGGGCGCGTGGGTCGACCGGGTGCGACGGCGTCCGCTCCTCGTCGCCTCGGATGCCGTGCGCTCGGTCCTGCTGGCGACCATCCCCCTCGCGGCCGTGTTCGGCATCCTGACGATGGGGCAGCTGCTGCTCGTGTCTCTGCTGGCCGGGGTGGCCCGGGTGTTCTTCGACGTCGCCTACCGCAGCTATCTTCCGGCCGTGATCGGCCGCGAGCGGGTGCTCGCCGGCAACTCGTCGCTCGAGTTCGTGCGCGCATCCGGCCAGGTCGCCGGTCCTGCGCTGGGCGGCATCCTCGTGACATTGATCGGCGCGGCGTCCGTGCTGGTTGTCCAGGCCGGGACGTTCGTTGTGTCTGCGCTGTGCCTGATCGGGATCAGGGCCCGGGAGGATGCGCCGACGGCGCACGCGGACGGCCGTCGGCGGCGCATGCGCAGTGAGATCGCAGAAGGACTGGGGTTCGTGTTCCGCTCGCGCGTGCTGCGCGCCACGGCCGTGGCGAGCGCACTGAGCAACTTCTCGTTCGCGATCGCATCGGCGGTGAACATGGTGTTCCTGTCGCGGACCCTCGGCCTCTCGCCGGCGCTGATCGGCATCGTGATCGCAGTCGGGTCGGTGACAGTGATGATCGGCGCGGCGTTCACCACGCGGCTCTCCCGTGCGGTGGGGTCGGTGCGGATCGTCTGGCTGTCGCTGGCCGTGACGGCGCCCCTGTCGCTGCTGGGGGCCTTCGCCCAGCCCGGATGGTGGACGCTGCTCATCGTCCTCGGCATCGCCGCCGGCGAATTCGGGCAGATCGTGTACGCGATCACGCAGGTGAGCGTGCGCCAGCAGGTCTGCCCGGACCGCATCCTGGGCCGCGTCAACGCCACGATGCAGGTGGTCGTCATGGGCCTGTTCCCGGTCGGCGCGATCGTCGGAGGACTGCTCGGGGACGCGATCGGTGCGCGCTGGACGCTGATCGTCGCGGGCGGACTGCTGCTTGCGTGCCCCGCGGTGCTGTGGGCGGCGCTGCGCGGACGGCGCGAGGTGGCGGACCTGCCGGAGGCGGCCGCCGTCGCCCGCGGCTGAGGCGCGGGATCCTCCGAAGCGCCAGCGCCCAGCGCCGGCTCGGGCGCCGAGAGGTGAGTAGACGCCCAAATCCAGCTCCAGTGGCGACATCTGCTCACCACTCGGCGGGACGGCCCGCCCTGCGGCCGCCAAGGCGCGAAGCGCCCGCATCGCGAAACGTGAGTAGATGCGCCAATCCGCGCCGAGTAGCGACATCTGCTCACCACTCGGCGCGGACGCAGACGGACGGCGCCTGCCCCGCCGCGGCGCAGCGCCGCCCCGGCGCACGCAGAAGGGGCGGTCTCCCGAAGGAGACCGCCCCGTATTGCGAGCGACGTTACTTGCTGCTCTTGGTGGCCTGGTCGTACGCCTTCATGGCCGAGGCCTGGGCCTGCTTCCAGGGCCTCGCTGGCCGACGCGTTGCCCAGAAGGTACTTCTGGATCGCGTTCTGCAGCTCGGTCTGGATCTGCTGGCCGGCCGGCGAAGCGCCGAACGACTTGCCACTGCCGACGACGTCGTAGTAGGTCGAGATCGCCTTGTCGAAGCCCGCGTTGCCGGACGGCTTCACGTACTTCTCACGGAGCGTCTTGTCGGCCTCCGGCGAACCGGTGAAGAGACCGGTGTTGATCGCACCCGGGGTCTTCTCGATCGTCTTGGCACGGGCGGCGCCAGCAGCCTCCCACGCCTTGAGGCTGGTCAGGTTGAGCGCCCAGGCGCACGCGGCGTCCTTGTTCTTGGCACCGGTCGGGATGACGAACGACGTGCCGGAGGCGACGGTGAACGGCTGGCCCGAGTTGTCCTTGAACGGCACGGCGCCGATGTCGACCTTGTCGACGAACGGGGTCAGCACGTTGACGTACCACTGGGCGTTGACCTCAGCGCCGACCTGGTCCTTCACGTACTGGTTGTTCTCGCCGAAGAAGTCGAAGGAGTCGGTGAAGCTCTTCATCTTCGCGTAGCCGCCCTGGGCGTCCGCGATCTGCTTCAGGATCTCCAGACCCTTCTCGTTCTTGGGGTCGTCGAGGGTCGGCTTGCCGTCGGAGCCGATGACCTGGCCGCCGTTGGCGAGCAGCCACAGGCCCGCCTGGCCGCTGGCCTGCGGGTCGAAGCCGAGCACGGACGGGTTGCCGCCCGAGGCCCTTGTACATCTTCTTGACCGCGGCAACGAGCTGCTCCGGCTTGGAGGTGTCGATGTCGGCGTCGGTGACCCCGGCCGCCTTCATGACGCGCTCGTTGGTGATGATCGCCGGCGGCTGGTAGAACTGCGGCACCGCGTAGATCTTGCTCTTGTAGGTGATGTCGTCCATGACCGAGCCGTAGTACTGCTTCTGCGGGTCGACGTTGTGCACCGAATAGCACTGGTCGAGCGGCTGGATGAGGCCCTGCGCCGCGTAGGTGGCGACGAACTGGCGGTCCATCTGCACGACATCCGGCACGTTGCCGCCGGCGACGCGGGTGGTGAACTTCTGCGCGTCGAACGGCGTCTGGTCGATCTTGATCGTGACGTCCTTGAGCTGGCTCTTGGCGTAGTCGATTCGGGAGGTGCCGACCTCGTCGGCGTTGTCGAAGCCCCAGGCGTTCAGGCTGCCCTTGGCGTCCTTCGAGAAGTTCCCGCCGGAGGAGCTGCCGCCGCTGGAGCTGCATCCGGCGAGGAGCGCCACCGACGCGGTGATGGCCAGCGCGGCGAGGGCGGTGTGCCTCTTGTTCATCTGATTTCCCTTCAGTGGTGTCGCAGCGGGCGTCCTCGCCCGAGCGAAGAGGTACGGGATCCCCTACCGCCGGGGTTCAGAGGCGACAGTATGGAAACCTTCCCACATCGCACGCTAATGCAGCGGCGTGGCTCTTCACAAGGGGACCGGGTACACGGAGCCGGTTTTCGTTACTTGATCGTTTCTTACGCTTGAACGGGGCGCTTCTCAAGTCCTAGGGTCGTATGGCAACGATGCCATATCGACTTCGAGGAAGGCCCTGATGCCCCGCATCCGACGTTTGCTGCTGCTCGGTCACACCCACCACGACGTGGGGTACACCAACAGCCCCCGGATCATCGACGGGATGCACGCCCGCATCGTGCGCGAAGTGCTGCGCCTGGCCGACGAGGACACGACGACCCCCGACGCGCCGGACCGCTTCCGCTGGACGTTCGAGGTCGCCCGGCCCGTGCTGAACTTCCTCCGCGACGCTGCCCCGGCGGAGGTCGCACGCCTCCGCGAGCTCGTCGCCGACGGCACGCTGGCCGTCACCGGCGGCTACCTCAACATGACGCAGCTGCCCGACCTCCCGGAGTTCGAGGCGGGCTACCGCCCGCTCGGCCGCCTCCGCGACGCCGGCATCCCGATCCGCACCGAGCAGCACGGCGACGTGAACGGCATCGCCTGGGGTGTGGCCGACGCCATGCTGGATGCCGGCGTCGACCGGCTCGTCATGGCGCTCAACCCGGACCACGGGCGGGCGCCGCTCGAGCAGCCGAGCGCTTCTGGTGGGAGGCGCCGTCCGGGCGCTGCGTGTTCACGCTGCTCTCGACGCATTACGGCTTCGGCGAGGAGTGGGGCATCGTCGACGGGGATGCGGAGCTCGCCGAGCGCAGCATCCTCGAGTTCGTGGAACGCCTGGACGCGCGCGACGACTACCCGTTCGACACGGCGGTCGTCCACGCGGGCAACGACAACCGCTGGCCGACGGCGCTGTTCACGCAGGTCGTGGGCTACTGGAACGAGCGTCATCCCGACCGCCCGATGCAGACCGCCACGATCGACACGGCGGTGGATGCGCTGCTCGCGCAGGCCCCGGACGACCTGCCCGCGCTCCGCGGCGAGTGGGCGGACTGGTGGTCGCACGGCCACGGCTCGACGGCTCGGGAGGTCGCCGTGTACCGCGAGGCGCGGCGGTTCGCCCGGTCGGCACGCGAGGCCTTCGCGCTGGCGCAGGAGCGCGGCGAGGAGCGGCCGGCGCTTGCGACCGTGCTCGGATACCGCCGCGGCCCGGTGCGCCTCCGCGACGATGCCGAGCTCGCGGAGGCCTTCGACCGCGTGGACGAGGAACTGCTCCTCTTCGGCGAGCACACCTGGGGCTCGTGGGAGACCTACTCCAAGCCGCACTCGCACTTCAGCCACTCCCACTGGAACGCCAAGGCCGGCTTCGCCTAC
Organism: Leifsonia sp. L25; assembly: GCF_050632895.1. The sequence continues at coordinate 349,559 of NZ_JBODRZ010000004.1, forward strand.
GGCGCCTGGGACCTGGCCCGCGATCTGAACGTGGAGGCGCTGTTCCGCCTGGCCGCGTCGGGCGCGCATCCCAGGGCGGCGGAGGGGCGTGCTGGTCGCCAACCTGGACGACCGGCCGCGCAGGGAGGCGGTGGAGGCCGAGGTCGGCGGCTCCCGCCGGGTGACGCTGGTCGCCGACCTCCCGGCGCGATCGGCGGCCGTGCTGCCGGCCCCGGGCCCGGAGCCGGAGCCGGAGGAGCGCGCCACCGTCGAGGCGGGGCGCTTCCGCGCGACCGTCGACCCGGCGCGCGGCGGCGTCGTGTCCCTGCTCGATCTCGCGACCGGACGTGAGCTGGTGGACGCCGCGACCGCCCACGGCTTGGGCGCGATCGTGACGGAGTCGGTCGCCGAGGCCGCGCGGTCGCACGCGATCTTCGCGGACCCGAAGAACTTCAACCCCGGTTTCCCCGGGCCCGCATTCGACCGGATGCACGCCCGCTCCGACGCCGCCCCGCGCGTGATCGGGACGGAGACCTACGCGCGCATCCAGTGGACGAGCCGGCTCGACGGCGCGCTGGAGGCGACGCACACGCTGACCCTGTTCCGCGACCTCGACGACATCGAGCTGGCTGTGCAGATCGCGAAGCCGGAGCGGTTCGGCCCCGAGAGCGTGTTCGTCGCGTTCCCCTTCGCCGTGGCCGATCCCGAGTTCCTGCTGGAGACGGCCGGCGCCGTCTTCGCCGCGGAGACCGAGCAGCTGCCCGACACCTCGAAGGACTGGTACTCCATCCAGCACGCCGTCGGGGTCCGCGGGGGCGATCACGCCGTCCTGTGGGCGTCGATGGATGCGCCACTCGTCCAGCTGGGCGGCTTCCACACCGGCGAGTGGGCGCGGACGCTCGACGCCCCGGCCGGGCACGTCAACAGCTGGGTGATGAACAACCTCCACTTCACGAACTTCCAGGCACGGCAGGAGTTCACCGGGACCTTGCGCTACCGGTTCCGTCCGGCCGCACCCACCGGCCTGCGGGAGGCGGTCGCCTCGTATGGAGCCGCCGCCGCCCTGCCGGTGCAGGCACGGTCTTATGCCGGGCCGCTGGGTCGCTGAGGCCGGTCGGCCCCACCGCCGCGCCGAGCCTGGGAAACGGCTCAGAAGGGGCCGAACCCGCATCCGCCTCCCCCGATGCCTCCGAAGGAACCCCTGGCGGGCGGGTCCCTCCCCTCGCCGATCGATGGATGCGGCACGCCGATCGCGACCAGGGGCGCGCGGCGTGCCGCATCCGGCATCCGAGGCTCGGCGTACGTGCCGGATGCGCTGGCCCAGCGTCCGCGGCCGCCGATAGGGTGGTCGCACGGCCGCCCGAAGCGCGCGACCGCGACGTGAGGGGGAACGCGTGGCCGACGATGACGGGCGTGCGATCAGGATCCGGGGACTGCACAAGCGGTTCGGCGAGAAGATCGCGGTGGACGGGATCGACCTGGATGTGCCGTCCGGCAGCTTCTACGGGCTCGTCGGCCCGAACGGGGCCGGCAAGACGACGACGCTGAGCATGGCGACGGGGCTGCTGCGTCCGGACGCGGGTGAGGTCCTCATCCACGGCGTCGACATGTGGCGCCGGCCGCTGGTCGCGAAGGCCATGGTGGGGGTGCTCTCCGACGGCGTGCGCCTGTTCGACCGGCTCACCGGCCAGCAGCTGGTCGAGTACGCGGGCCTGCTCAGCGGGATGGATCGGCCGACCGCCCAGCAGCGCACCGCCGACCTGCTGCAGCTGCTCGACCTGGAGTCTGCGGGCGGAACGCTCGTGGTCGACTACTCGGCCGGCATGACCAAGAAGATCGCACTGGCCGCCGCCATGGTTCACGCGCCGCGCGTCCTGGTGCTGGACGAGCCCTTCGAGTCGGTCGATCCGGTCTCGGCGGCGAACATCCGCGACATCCTGCGCGCCTATGTCGACGGCGGCGGCACGGTCGTGGTCTCGTCGCACGTGATGGATCTGGTCGAGCGGATGTGCGACCACGTCGCCGTCATCACCGCGGGCCGCGTCGTGGCGGCCGGAGCGGTGGACGACGTGCGCGCCGGCTCCACGCTGGAGGACCGCTTCGTCGAGCTCGTCGGGGGACGCCGGGTCGGGGAGGGGCCGGAGTGGTTGCGACACTCGTAAGGCTGCGGCTGCTCGTCCTGTGGAACTCGTTCCGGCGGAGCACCAGCCAGCTCGTCGCGGTCATCATCGGGGCGCTCTACGGCACCATCGGGCTGCTGGTCGTTCTGGGCGCCCTCGTCGGGCTCTCCTTCGCGCCGATCGAGGTGGCGACGACCGCGGTCGTGCTCGCCGGTTCGGCCGCGGTGCTCGGCTGGGCGGTCTTCCCCCTGCTGCTCTCCGGGGTCGAGCAGACCCTCGATCCTGGGCACCTCGCCGTCTATCCGATCGCGCTCCGCCCTCTCATGGTCGGGATGCTGCTGAGCGGCGCCGTCGGCATCGCCGGGGCCGCGACCCCCATCGCCTCGCTCGGGACCGCCCTGCCGTGGCTGCGGTCCCCGGGCGTCGCGCTCATCGCCCTCGTGACGGGCGTCCTGGGCGCGGCGACCTGCATCGTCGTGTCCCGCGCCGTGACCTCGATCGCCAGCGGGCTGGCCTCGGGTCGCCGCTTCCGCGAGGCGAGCGGGCTGCTGATCCTGATCCCGCTCATCCTGGCCGGGTCCGATCGTCGTCGGCATCTCGTCGGGGCTGCGCAACTCGGCGGACGCGCTGCCCGCGGTGGCGACCGGTCTCGGCTGGTCGCCGCTGGGCGCCGTCTGGGCCGTGCCGGGAGCCGTCGCCGCCGGCGACCCCATCGGCGCGCTGCTGCGGCTGATCATCGCGCTGGCGACCTTCGGAGTGCTGTGGGCGGTGTGGCGCTGGGGCCTCGCCCGGTCGCTCGTGACGCCGGCGCGTGCGTCCTCTCGGGTCCGGGCGCCCGGGAAGTCGGGGCTCTTCGGCGTGCTGCCCGGCACGCCCGGGGTGCGATCGCGGCGCGCTGCCTCACGTACTGGTTCCGCGACCCGCGCTACCTGCGCCAGCTGCTCGTCATCCCGCTGCTGCCCGCGGTCATGTGGTTCTACGCGAGCATCAACCACCTCGACCGGCTACATCTTCGCCGCCGGGCCGGTCGTGGCGTTCTCGCTGGGCATCGGGATGATCGCGGACGTCTCGTACGACTCCACCGCCTTCGCCCTGCACGTGTCCAAGTCGGTGCCCGGCCGTGCGGACCGGTGGGGGCGGGCTGCCGCCCTGCTGACCTTCGCCGTGCCCGCGGTCGTCGTGGTCACCGTCGGGGCCGCCGCGCTCGAGGGCGACTGGCTGCCCGCGCCCGGCCTGCTCGGGCTCTCGCTCGGGATGCTGCTCGCCGGGGTCGCCGTCTGCTCGGTCACCTCGGCGCGGTTCGTCTTCCCGGTGCCGGAGCCCGGCGACAACCCGTTCCGTTCGCGGCCCGGCGCGAACATCTCGCTGCTCGGCCCGACCTTCGCCGCCTGGGGCGTCATCGCGGTGCTCAGTCTGCCCGAGATCGTGCTGCTGGTGGTCTCCCTGGTGACCCGCGAGGCGGTGTGGGGCTGGCTCGGGCTCCTGGCCGCGGTCGTGCTCGGCGGGGTGCTGCTGGTGGTGGGCGTCCGCGTCGGCGGACGGTTGCTGGATCGACGCGCGCCGGAACTGCTGCAGCAGCTGCGCAAGGACGGCTGAGCCGGGCGCGCTGCGCCGGCATCGATGGGACGCAACACGCCGTTACGCGCGCGGGTCGACGGCGTGTTGCGACCCATCGATGAGTGCGCGCCGGGGTGCGGCTGGGAGAGACTGGTTCGGTGGCGCAGGAGCGAGCGGACGACCGGATCCCCGACTGGCGGCCGGTGGTCGCGGCCCTGGCCAACCGGGATGCCCGCACGGTGTGGGCGCGTCTCGTCGCGGGGGGCGTGCCGGGCGATGCGGAGCTCAGCGCGGCACGCGAGGGCCGCGCCCTGACGCTGCTCGAATCGGCCGGTCTGGTGCGTCACGAGGGCGGCGCCTTCGCGGCCGACGAGGAGGTGTTCCGGCGCCTGCTGGAATCCGCGGCGGCGAACCGCCCACGGCCTGCGGGCGTGCAGCGCTTCCTCCGCCCGGACGGGCGGATCGACCGCTACCCCGCCGGTGCCGACGACCGGCTGGAGTTGCTGACGCACGTCGCGGACGCGGTCCTTCCGCCTGGGCAGACGGTCGCCGAGCGGGAGCTCACCGAACGGCTCGCCGCACTCGGAGACGACCCCGTCTCCCTCCGCCGCTACCTCGTGGATGCCGGGCTGCTGCTCCGCACGGCGTCCGGGTCGGAGTACGCACGCCCGGCGGGAGAGGCGTAGCCCGGCGCCGAACCACGGGTTCGCCGGGATGTCCCCTGGGCGTTCTGGGGCCTCCACCGCTGACGCGGACGTCGACCCCACCGTCCCGCCTTCGCTCCCCGCGTGGGCGCCGAGTGGTGACTCGTTGCTCCTATTTCCGCCGAGTTGCGACATGATGTCGCCACTCGGCGGTGTCGGAGACCGGCTCACCCCGCTAGGCGTCTGCTCGCACGCCAGCAGCGTCACCCCGACGCTCCAGGCGTGCGACAGCGTCAGCAGCATCCCCTTCGGCTGGAAGCACGCGGTCTGGTAATACCGCTCGCTCACCATCCCTCGGTAGGCGTTGAAGTCGCCGTCCTCCCGCGCGATGAACTGCCGGAAGCACGCCAGCGTCTCGTCAGCCCGCTCGGCATAGGCTGCGGGTCGTCGAGGGCGGCCGAGAGCTCGCGCAGCTCGGCCGTGCAGACGAGACCGTAGGCGTGCAGGTGCTGGTTCGACGGTGAGGCATTGTCCGCCCCGCGCGTCCGGAAGCCGTAGGCGCCGAGAAGCGTGTGCGCCGAGGAACGCGACGTCGTACGTGTAGCGGAAGGTCGGCATCCAGTCGGCCGCCCGCCTCGCCATGTCGAGCCAGTGCGTGTCGCCGGTCGCCCGGTGCAGCGCCACGTAGGCCATCACGGCGGCGTACCCGTCTTCCGAGGTCGGCGCGAGGTCGACATCCTCCGGGGCGCCGTGCAGGAATTCCCGGTCGACGAACTGCTCCGTAGTGCCGACCGGCGGCCGCAGCGGCCGGAAGGTACCGCTGGTCGCGGTCGGCGGCCTCGACCAGCGCGGCGATCCAGGTCAGCCCGGAGGCGCCCGACCACGACAGCACCTCCCCGGTCTCGGCGTGGTGCACGGAGCCGAGGTTGCCGTCGGCGCGCTGCCGCCCGACCACGACATCCAGGTTCGAGCGGATGGCGTGCTCCCACTGGTCGTGACCGTCGAGCGCCTGCGCCCGCAGCAGGAACAGCGTCGCCTCGGCGAGGGTGCGCGAGTGGAGGCCGCGCTTCAGCTCGGTCCAGCTCTGCGTCCAGCCGTGGTCGCGGTACCAGACGCCCCAGAACGTGCCGGAGGGCGAGAGGGATGCGGTGATGAAGTCGATGACCCGGCGCGCCGCGTCCACCTCGTCCGTCCGGCCGGTGCGCAGTCCGTGCGCGAGCAGCGCGTACGCCCACGGGATGCCGCTCACCCAGCCGACGTGCATCGCCTGCCGGTCGACGGTGAGGCCGTCGCGTCCGCTCACCTCGCGGTCGAAGCCGACCGTCTCGAGCAGCACGCCGGGGTCGGGGTCGTAGTGCCAGGTCAGCAGCCCCTCGGCGGTCAGGGTCGGCGGCGGTCGCCACATCCACCCACGGATCCTGCGGCGCCCGCGCCGCGGACTCGGCGTGCAGGGCGCGCAGGATGGGCGCGTAGGCGTGCCGGGACGCGTCCAGCCCGAAGACGCGCACGGCCAGCTCGACCGTCTCGCCGGGCACGAACCGGTGCGTCGACACGTCGGCGGGTCGCGGCCGCGCGTCGCCGTAGTACGTGACCGGGAACTCGCGGTACGGGAAGCGGAGGCTGACCGTCGCATCGCCCCAGGCCGCGTCGTGCGCGAGGCCCAGACCGGTGAGGCCGAGCGCGGAGGTTTCGTCCGCGGCGAGCGCCACGCCCCCACGGCCGGGTCCGGCCCACGCGAACACCGCCGGCGTCGCCGCACGGTCGGCGCGGAACTCCCACGTGTCGCTCACCAGTGCGTCATGCTGCTCCGCCGTATCCGCGGCGATCTGGAACCGCGGGAAGGCGCGGGCGCTCTCGGCCGGACGGTTCTCGCCGTAGAACGCGCCCGGGATCAGCCACCACGGGTCGTCCGCTCCGCGCACCGGAGCCTCGACCAGCACGGAGCCGTCCGCCGGCGCAGCGCCCGTGTACGTAACGCGCAGCCTCAGCCGCCACCCGGGCTCGGCGTCCGTCCACTCCTCAACGACCTCGACCGTGTCCGCCGCCGGGCCGACGACGGACACCCGGACCTCGGGGCGCGCGCTCACTGCAGTAGGCGCTCGATCAGGTCGACCTCGCGCACCGGCTCCGCCGGGTCGGCGGGAACCACGAACGTGCGCAGCTGCGACGGGCCGAAGTCCTCCTCGATCGTGCGTCCGAGCAGCGGCAGGTGGATGCGCGACCGGCCTCCTCGCCGCGGGTCTCGACCGCGCGCACCACCACGTCCGCTCCGCCGGGAGCCTCCGTCGCGTCCTCGGTGCCCTTGAGCGCGGTGACCATCACGGCACCTCCGTCGTCGCCGGCGAACGAGTTCACCGGCGGCAGCGTGCCGTCGTGGAACGACTCCTGCATCGCCCGAACCGGATTGCCGAGCACGAGCGCCCTCCGGATCGGGTCGGCGGAGCGCCAGTCGCCGGCGTGCGGGACGAGCTCGTAGCTGAACCGCTGCACGCCCTGATCCTGGAACGAGTAGATGCCCTCGGGGTCGAGCAGCCGCGGGTCGTGCCACGAGTAGACGGGGCTGCGCACGGCGGTGACACCGATGCTCGCGTCGTCGCCGCGGCCGTCGCCGTCGGAGCCCGGCGAGACGTCGTACGCGTGCTTGTTCGTGGTGACCACCGTGAGACCGGCGGCCGCACCGTCGACCGTGCCGGTCAGATCCACCCACGACTGCGCGGGCTCCTCGGCCCCGTCGACCGGACGCTCCAGGTGCCCGAACAGGATCTCGTAGGTCGCCGTCGGGTCCTCGAGCACGGTCGGGAAGCGCAGCTTCAGCAGGTGCGCCTTCTCGCGCCAGTCGAGCGTGACGTTCACGCGCAGCACGGGCGAGTCGTGGTCCAGGATGAGCTCCTCGACCAGGGTGGATGCGCCCCACTCCCGCTCAACCACGCACCCGCGAGCGCAGCGGCCCGGTCTCGCGCACGACGATGCGCTTCAGCGCCATGGTGGCGCCCGGCCACGCGTACGAGATGACCCGGTGGCCCCAGGTGTCGGTCGGGTCGTCGTTGATCTGCGTGCGCTCGGGCTCCGTCAACGCCGGCCATCACATCCACGCCGGTCGCCTTGAGCAGGTACGACGAGATCCAGCCGGTCTGCTGGTCGATGCGGATGCGCACGTGCTCGTTCTCGAGGGTGTCCGCGGTGACCGTCAGGCCGCCGGCGGCGGCGCCCGGACCGGCGCCCGGCCGCAGCCGGTACAGCCGGTAGCCGAGCGCGAGGACCTCGGCGCGGAAGACGACGGCGCCGCGCGAGACGTCATCCGTCGTCGCGGTCGACTGCGAGTTCTGGAACACGACCGGCTCGCCGGCCTCGTCGACCACGTGCACGCCCGCGCGCTGCGCGCCGTACTGGAAGTCCACATCCACCGACACCGGCCAGGGGTGCGGGTTGAAGACGAGGACCGGCTGCGTGCCGTCCTCGCGGTCGACCTGCACCTGGCGGGCGAGGACGTTGTGGGCGCGAGGTGACGATGCGCTTCGAGATGGAGACGGCCTCGCCGAGCTGGTCGCGCGCGTCATCGTACGACGGCTCGATGGCGGAGCCGGGCAGGATGTCGTGGAACTGGTTGAACAGCACCTGCTTCCAGGCGGTCTCCAGCTGCTCGCGCGGGTACTCGACGCCGTCGTGAGCGGCGACGACCGCGGCCCAGCGCTCGGCGTTCAGCACCGCGAACTGCGCGCGCCGCTGCCACGCCTTGATGCCCGAGTGCGCCGAGTAGCATCCCGGCGCGTGGTGCTGCAGGTCGTCGCGGCGCACCGGGAGCCCATCGAGGAACGCCTCGCCGCGGCCGAGGACCTCGTCGAAGTAGGTGCGCGGTGAGGACATCGTCATCCTTCCGAAGGAGCCCATGCGGTCGTAGCGGTGGATCGACTTCGATGTTCGCGATGGTCGGGCCGCCGCCGTGGTTGCCCACGCCGTAGAACACCATCGCGGTCGCGTTCTCGCCGAAGCCGACCGTGCGATCGAGCGACGCCAGCGCCTTCCTCGGTCTGACCGTCGACCGACCCGGGCGGGCTGCAGTACTCGAACGGGATGCGGTAGGCGAGCACGCGGGAGCCGTCGGGCGCCTCCCACCAGAACAGGCTCGGCGCGAGATCCGACTCGTGCGGGCCGGGGCGGAGGAACGTGTACGAGTCGAGGCCCTGTCCCTTGAGGATCTGCGGCAGCATCGCGTTGTGGCCGAACGGGTCGACGTTCATGCCGACCGTCGCTGGGATGCCGAACCGCGACTCCAGGTAGCGCTGGCCGTACAGGCCCTGGCGCACGAAGCTCTCGCCCATGGGCATGTTGTTGTCCGGCTCGACCCACCAGCCGCCGACGTTGACCCAGCGGCCCTCGGCGACGCGGCGCTTGATCTGCTCGAACAGCTCGGGGTCGGACTCCTCCACCCAGCTGAGCAGCACGATCTGGTCGCAGGTGAAGACGAAGTCGGGGTACTCCTCCATGCGGTGGATGGCGGACCAGAACGTCGCGCGCGCCTCCTGGTATCCCTCCTGCCACGGCCACAGCCACACCGGATCGAGGTGCGCGTTGCCGATCATGTGGAGGGTGCGCTGGGGGGTCGCGGTGGGGCGCTTCGCGGGCGGGAGGTCGCGCGGCTGCGTGCCTGCCGGGGCATTGGCGACCGGCGCCGTGCCCTTCGACGGGGCCTCGGGCTGCGGCTCGAGCGCCGCATCCACCGCCGCCTTGTCGGGCTGGAGGTCGGTGTCGGGATCGGTGAGGGTCTCCCGGTCGGTCACAGTGCGTACTCCTCGTCGCCGTCGGCCCACGCGTCCACGATCTCGGAGAGCACGTGGAGCATGAACGTGTGGAATTCCTGGATCCTCGGGGTGGTCGTCGACGGGCTCAGCAGGGCGAAGTCCGCGAACTGCCGGGCGGGGCCGCCGTCACCCCCGCCGAACAGCACGGTCGTCGCCCCCACGGACTTCGCCGCTTCGAGCGCCGAGACGATGTTCCGCACTCCGGCCGCTCGTGGTGAAAGCCGCCGACCACGTCGCCCGGCCGCGCGAGGCCGAGCACCTGGCGCGAGAAGACGTCGTCGTACGAGTAGTCGATTCCGCGATGCACGTCATCGTCGTCGGGTCGGTGCTCAGGGTCACCGCGCCGAGCGGCCGGCGGTCGCGCTTGTAGTGGCCGATGATCTCGCCGGTGAAGTGCTGGGCGTCGGCCGCACTCCCGCCGTTGCCGAAGGTGTACAGGATGCCGCGCTCGGCGAACGCGTCGCACAGCACCTTCCCGACCTCGCGCAGCGCCGGCAGCAGCTGCTCGCCCTGCTGTGCGACCTGGATGTGCGCCTCCAGCTGCTCGCGCATCCACTCAGACATGGGGGCTCCCTTCGGGCCGGCTCCCGCGCCGGCGAGCTGGTCGAGGCGGTCGAACGCGACCGCGCCCGCGCCGACGACGCACGACGTCGCCGAGGCCGGCGAGCACGACGGTGGATGCGGCGGCCGCGGGCGGCATGGCGTCGGCGGCCACGCGCTCGCGGACGGGCACCAGCAGGGCGTCGCCGGAGCGCGTCACGCCGCCGCCGAGCACGACGAGATCGGGCTCGAAGACGTTCACGAGGTCGGTGAGGGCGACGGAGAGGACGTCGACGGTCTCGTCCCAGAGCTCGGTCGCGAGGGGGTCGCCCGCCGCCGCGGCGGCGACGACGTCCTCGGCCCGGACGACCGGCAGCTGCGCGAGCGACGATCCTCGCCGCGCTCGGCCACGGCCTCGCGGGCGCGCAGGGCGATGGACGTGCCCGAGGCGTACCCCTCCAGGCAGCCGCGACGGCCGCACAGGCACGGACGCCCGTCGGTGCGGACCATCACGTGCCCGAACTCGCCGCCGTTTCCGGCCGCTCCGCGGTGCAGGCGCCCGTCGATGACGGCGCCGCCGCCGATGCCGGTCGAGATCGTCAGGTACACCATGGTGTCCGCGTCGCGCGCGGCGCCGTAGCCGGGAACTCGCCCAGCGCACCGGCGGTGGCGTCGTTTTCGAGCACGGCCGGCACGCCGAACTCGCGCTCGGCCAGCTCGACGATCGGCAGGTCGATCCAGCCCAGGAGGTGCAGGGGCCGGTCAGGACGCCGGCCTTCGCGTCCAGCGGTCCGCCGCACGAGATGCCCACCGCCTCCACCTGGAGTCCGGACTCGGCGATCGCCCGCTGACCCATGGCGAAGAGTCTGGGAACGATTACACCCGGACCCTCCTCGCGGCGCGTGGGCTCGACGGTGAGTGCGTGGGTTCTTCCGCTCCTCTGTGACGACACCGACGGCGAGCTTGGTGCCGCCGATGTCGAGAGAGGACGGCGCGGAGGCCGTTTGCCATCATGTCCTTCCGGGGATGCACGACCGCGCCTGCGCTGGTGGATCGTGTGGGATCGTTCCCACAGATACTGGGCCGCGGCGGGCAGGCGGGTCAACACGGCGCTCCGCACCGGGTGCGCTGCGCTGCCTCCCGGCGCCCGTCCCCCGAGTCGCGACATCATGTCGCCGCTCGGCGCGAATAGCCGCCATTAGTCACCAGTCGGCCGTGCGCACGACGCCGGGCCGCCCCTCCGCCGACCCGCCCCATCCGCCGAGTCGCCCATCCCCGCCGAGTCGCCCATCCCGCCGAGTCGCGACATCATGTCGCCGCTCGGCGCGGAATAGGCGCCATTACTCACGTCTCGACCCTTGCTGCGCACCGCCTGGCCGCGCTAACGTACAACCAAATGGTTGTAGATGAGCTGACGGATGCAGAGGTCGACCGCATCTTCCACGCGCTGGCGGATGCGACCCGGCGCGACATCGTGGCGCGCACCCTCGGCGGTGAACTGAGCGTGAGCGAGCTCGCCGCTCGGTACGACATGAGTTTCGCCGCGGTGCAGAAGCACGTGGCGGTGCTGGAGCGGGCGGGCCTGGTCCGCAAGCGGACGCGAGGCCGTGAGCGGATCGTCAGCGGCGATCCGGAGACCATCCAGCGGGCATCGCAGCTGCTCGACGCGTACGAGCGGATCTGGCGCCGGCGCGACCGGGCGATCGACGGCATCCTCGCCGAGGAGGCCGAGGGCAACACCGACATAGGAGGGAACGGCCGATGACATTCGTCGAGTCGAACAAGGATGTGGACGCGCTGACGCTCACGTTCGTGACCGAGTACGAGGCGCCGCAGGAGCGGGTGTGGCAGCTGTGGTCCGACCCGCGGCAGCTCGAGCGGTGGTGGGGCCCTCCGGGGTACCCGGCGACGTTCGAGGTGTTCGAGTTCGAGCCGGGCGGCCGCGCGACGTACTACATGACGACCCCTGAGAGCACGCGAGCGTGGGGCTGGTGGCGGTTCGTCGAGATCGAGCCGACCGGCCGCCTGGTGCTGGACGACGGCTTCGCCGAGGAGGGCGGCGCGCCGAGGCCGGGCGAGCCGGGCCGTGTGACCGCGACGTTCGTCGAGCGCGACGGCCGCACCCGCATGACGATCCTCTCGACGTTCGCGAGCACCGCCCAGATGGAGGAACTCCTCGCGATGGGCATGGAGGAGGGGATGCGCCTCGCCCTCACCCAGACCGACGACATCCTCGCCACCGAGATCTCGCGCTGATCCGCCGCCCTCACCCGCATCCCACCATCGAGTCCGCGGACTTTGCACGCTGATCGCGGTGAACGCGTGCAAACTTCGCGGACTCGATGCTGGGCGGAGGCCCGGAGGGGCTGGATGGTGGGCGGAGACCCCGAGGCGTCAGGGGGCGTCGAGGAAGGCGAGCAGGTGCGGGAGGGTGCGGCGCAGGGCCGCGGCGTCGCCTCCTGCGGCGAGGCGCTCGCCCAGGTAGTCGCCGTGGATGCCGGGCACGATCAGCAGGCGGGCGTTCGGCAGCAGTGAGGCCAGCTCCACGAAATGCGACGCCCGAACGACATCGTGGTCCGCGCCGACGATCAGAGTCGGCGCGGCGATCGACGCGAGCAGGTCGTCGGGGAAGTCCTCGAAGCCGAGCATCAGCTCCCGGTCGAGCTCGAACATCCGCCGGGCGTGCCCCGGATCGCGGCTGACCGCCAGATCGGCGTCCCGATACGCGGCCGGAAGGTCGTCGAAGGTTCCCGCTGCGAGGCCGTCCCAGAACCCGTCGACCATCGCCGCGCGCCGCACCGGGGCGGAGGCCGCGATGCAGCCTGCGGACGGCGGACGGATGCCGCGCGGCGAGCTGCAGCGCGACCTGTCCGCCGTTGCTGAAGCCGAGCACATCCACCGGCCCGAGCCCGAGCGACGTCAGCACCGCCGCGACGTCGTCGGCCGAGCCCTCGAAGGATGCGGGACGGTCGCCCGCGGGCGTGCGCCGTGCCCCTGCAGCTCGACCGCGAGCCACCGAGCGGGTGGGCGCGACGAGCGGCAGCAGCAGGCCCCAGTTCGTCTCGATCGTCGAACCGCCTCCGTGGATGAGCAGCAGCGGCGGATGCGGCGAGTCGGGGTCGCCGTGCCGCTGGCGGTAGAGCGGGATGCGTTCCACGCCCGCAGGCCTAGCCGAGGGCAGCAGCGGTGATCGAGAGTCTCCGCCGTCGCGATCGGTACCTTCGCAACCGTGTCCGCGACCGCATGCCCCGGCCTGCCCGAGTCGCACGGAACCGACCGTGACGTCGGCCGCCAGGCGCTGACGCTTCGCGTACCGCCTCCCCTGCCCGCACCGCGAACACGCCGCCACGGTCCTCCGGCTCCGGCCGTCGTCGACGCGGGCGAAGGGTCGCTCCACCCGTCCGGCGTCACCAGCCGGGCGACGACCTTCACGCGGCTCGTCGTAGGGGTTCACGACGACCACCTCGTACGAGAGCAGCGCACCAGGGCTCACCCGCTGGTAGAACGGCTCGACGAGCACCAGGTTGCCGTCCGCCGGGGCAGCATCCCGTCGCCCGGCAGCAGCCCGTCGTGGAGGGCGGCGAGCTCGTCGCCCTGCTCCGTCAGCAGTTGCAGGTAGTCCTCATCCACTTCGCGGCCCTGCCAGTGCCCGGTGATCATCGAGACCAGGGCGACACGGCGGTACAGGGCGGCGCTCTGGATGAAGTCGTCGCGCCGGAACCGGTTGCGGTACTGGTAGTTCAGGATCTCCCGCTGCACGCCCAGCCGCCCTTCCGCGGTCTGCTGGTCCCCCGTCGCGAGCACGCGCACGCCGTCCACCTCGAATTCGAACGCGGCGGCGTAGAGCGTGTGGCCAGCAGCTCGTGCGTCACGATGTCGTACTCGCGCCAGCGCACGGTCTCGCCCAGCGGCAGCACGCGGTCGGCGGGGATGGGCTCGAACCACTGGCACGGCAGGTCGGTGCGCATCGGGTCCGCCATGATCAGCGCCACGTTCTCGGGCAGCCAGACCTCCGTGCCCTCCACGTCGCGCAGCAGGTTCAGCCCGGCGATGTGGTCGTCGTGGTAGTGGGTGCCGAGCACGACCTCCACCGAGGTGACGCCGAAGTCGCGCTTCAGGGCGGGGAGGGACGCCAGCCAGGGCCGGCGAGCGGCCCGGTCGGTTCCCGCGGGCCAGCCGGTCGACATGTCGTAGCCGTAGTCGATGAACAGGGCGCCGCCGGAGTCGCTCAGCAGCACATAGACGCAGGGTTCGCGGTGCGGTTCAGCAGCAGATGGTCGGTGAGGCGCACGAACGGGCGCTCCAGCCGGTCGCGCAGGTCCCACGGGTGGGTGCGCCGCGAGTCCACGTAGCCGCTCATCCGGTCGGCCAGCTGCTCGAGCGCAGCCAGCGCGTCGGGCATCGGCTCGCCGTGGGGACGGCAGCAGGATGGTCGGCTGCTCCTCCTGCAGGATCAGGCACGACAGCACGGTCATCGCCGGACCCTCGTTCTCGGTGTACGACCGCACTGGGTGGCAGCGAGCGACCATACCTTGCCGGGCGCGTAGATGAGGTCGCCCGTGAAGGCGACCCGCTCGTCCCCGCGCTCCACCAGATAGGTGACCGAGCCCATGGTGTGGCCCGGCGTCGGCATGGTCTTCACGGAGATGCCGCCGAAGGATACGCTCCGGTACTCGGGCACGGTGCCCGCGATCGGCACCGGGTCGAGCAGCGAGAACCGGTCCTGGCGCAGGTTGTAGTCGTTGTACAGCGCGCGCGACGACCACATCTCGTCGACGCGGGTGAAGAGGTCCTGCTCGACCGGCGGCACGTGGATGGGGATGCCCGCGGCGACACGCGCGGCAGCCCCTGTCCCTGGTCGCGGTGGTGGTGCGTCATCAGCACGGCGTCGAGCGTCTCCAGGCCGAGCTCGCCGAGGTGGTCGAGCACGTCGCCGGAGCCGAAGTCGATCGCGATCGCGCCGCGCGCATCCGCCGCCACGACCACGTAGACGTTGCAGGTGTCCGCGAACCGGTGGACGCCGGGGCGACCTCCGTGAACGTGCTCATACGGTCGTCGGCTCCTTCGGGGCGGGCGCGTCGCGCTCGCCCCGGGCGGCGCGGCGCGACGACCGCCACAGCCCGGCGATCTCGCGCAGGTCCGCGTCCGTCACCTCCTCGCGGCTGTTGTCGATCGACTCGACGTAATACAGCGCGGGCACGCCCAGCTCCGGCTGGATGCGCGAGTAGGCGAGCCACTCCTCCCGATTCGGCATCGGCCACTGGTCGGTGTCGATGGAGTGGCCGGGCAGCGAGGGCGGCCGCGATGTCGTGGCGGTAGCGCAGCTGGTCGCCGACGGGAACCGGGTCGCCGTGCGCCGAGTCCTCGAGCACGTCGTTGAGGCGCACCATGTCGGTGACGCCCGAGAACGAGGGATGCACGGTGTGCGTGACGACGAGCGCATCCGGCTTTGCGGCCTTCGCGGCGTCGTGGATGGTGCGCACGATCGCGTGCAGGGCGCTGATGCCCCACACGCCGTCGTCGTGCGTGCGCAGGGTCACGCCGGAGGGCGCGCGCTGCGTGAAGTCGACCTTGAAACCGTCGGCGTCCAGCCCGTCGGGCGAGACCATCCGGGTGACCTGCTCGGCCAGCGCCGTGAGGTACGCGGGGTTCGAAGGGTCGACGGCGACGGGACGTCCGACTGCGTCGCGCACCGTCAGCTCGGGCGGCAGCCCTGCCGGATCCCAGGCCTTGAACCACAGCAGCACGCGCTGGCCGGCGGCGTGGCGGTCGTCGATCCAGCCGCGCAGGTCGGGCCGCTCCTCGGTGTCGACCGTGTTGGTGCCGTAGTCGGCCTGCCACCGGTCGTCGATGACGACGGTGCCCGGGTGGATGTCGTTGTCGGCCAGCCGCCGCGGCCACCGGTCGTACAGGTACTGCGCGCGCCAGGTCGGGCGCGAACGCGGCGCCGGCGGGCAGCACGAAGCCGTCCGCGTTGTCCGTCGCGAGCGCTTCGCCCTCGTGGCTCATCCGCACGGCGAGCGCGCACTGGGCGCCCCAGCCGCAGAAGATCGGCTCGTGCCACCAGTCGGCC
Organism: Leifsonia sp. L25; assembly: GCF_050632895.1. The sequence goes on from NZ_JBODRZ010000004.1 coordinate 365,271, forward strand.
GCCTCGGGCGCCGGCTCGGCCCAGCCGCGCGCGGCGAGGTCGTCGCGGTAGTCGCGGATCGCGCTCAGCGGCGCGCCGGCCGGGCGCAGCACGAACTCAGGGGACACCCATCCGCCCGCCCGCACGCGCGTGTGCCCCTCGTAGGTGAGCCGGAAGAGGAAGCCGCCGTCGATCGCGTCGTAGCGGAAGGTCGTGAAGCCCAGCTGCGCGATGGGCGCGACGACGGAGACGCCGAGCCAGTCACCGACCGGCATGTCCGTGGGGCCGTGCGGCGCCTCCGGCGAGATCGAGGGGCGGCCGAGGCCGAAGACGAGCGGCGGCGGCGAGAAGATGCCGTGCAGGCGGCCGGGCTCCGCATCCCCGACCACGCCGAGCTGCGCCTGGGTGTTCGACGGCCGGACGACCTGGATGGGCTCGGTCGGCGCCGGCACGAACACCGACGGGAAGCGGATGCCCGAGCGGAACGTGCCCGCTGCACCGGTCGGCAGGGCGGCCTGGCCGCCGAACATCGTCAGGTCGGCGATGCGCGCGTCGTCCTCCTCGGTGGTCACCTCGACGCGGGCGCGCACCTCGCCCGGCAGGCAGTGCAGCACCACGGCCTTCGTCGCCCAGGCGCTGGAGTCGGTGAGCACGGTGATGCGCACCGAGCCGTCCGCCTCCTCCTCGACCGTGACGGCGGTCGGGCCGGACGGACTCGTCGGGCACGCCGATGCGGTCGACGCTCGCGAGCAGCGACAGGTCGCTCCACAGCTCGCCGTCCGGCCCGGCGATGGTGGCACGCGGCCGCGTGAGGGCGACGCCGAGCGTGTACGCCGGGGCGACGAGCACGACCTCGGTCGCGCTGCGGGTGATGGTGATGTCCTGGGTGGTCTGCACTGGTCCTCGATGGTGGGGGAGATGAGGCGCGGATGGTTCGAGGCGCGGCGAGCGCTCCGGCGGAGTCGACGGCGAGGGGGCGCCGGCGCCCGACGTGCGGATGCGGAAGACGGGCTCGGGGGCGAACGAGACGGTCAAGGCGACGCGCGCGTCACCGAGCGACCATTCCAGCACGAGCGACCCGTCCGGCTCCACCCGGTAAGCGAATTCGCCCCCGAAAGCGGGATGAGCGGAACGGAGCCGGACGAGCGCCAGCTGGGCTCTGGTCACGTCGCTTGCCAGGGCGGCATCCAGCTCGTCGGGCGTGTAGACGTGACGGTTGACGTCGCGACCCTGCCCGGTGCGCTGGAAGAGCGCCACATCATCCAGCCCGCCGAGCAGCCCGACGTAGTAGAGCTGCGGCTCTCCCGGCAGCCACGGCTGCACCGCTCGGGCGAGCAGGTAGCTGCGGGCGTTCCCGCCGAGGGCGGAGAAGAAGGTGGCGTTGATCTGATGCGGGAGGCCTCATCCAGGCGGGGATGACCGACGCGATGGTGGAGTGCCCGTTCGTCGCCTCGGCGGCGCGCGCGAAGATCGCGGCCATCTCCTCCTGATCGATGAGGCCCGGGAGGTCGCCCGACGGGCCCGCGTCGATGATGCCGATGCCGTCGTGGGTGTCGAGCACCGTGATGGCGTTCCGCGGGCGGATGCGCAACCACTCGACGAGCCGGTCGGAGGTGCCCGTGCCCAGGCTGTGCAGCAGCAACGGCGCCAGGGCGAAGTCGTAGACGAGGTCGACGAGCGGGGCGATGGCGAGCTGCTGCGAGTAGTGCGCGTGCACCTCGACCAGCACCCGCAGGCCCTCCTCGCGGGCGAGGGCGACGATCTCGCGCACGAAGTCGAGCGTCTCCGGGGTCATGAAGCTGTCGGTGCCGGGCGTCTTCACCGCATAGCCGACGGCGTCCAGCCGGACCGTCGTCACGCCGCCGGCGCGGAGGGTCGCGAGGATGCGGCGCAGGTAGGCGCGGGCGCGGTCGTTCGCCACGTCGAGGTCGACCTGGGTGGGCATGAACGTCGTCCAGACCAGGCGGCGCCGGCCGTCGGCCATCCGGTACGCGGTGAACGGGAGGCCGGGGCGCGGACGGTAGAAAGCCGTGATGTCGTGCTCGGACGCGCGGTCGGGGAACACGGTGTCGAAGGTGAGGAACATGCCGTCGTGGGCGGACTCCTCGCCGAGCGCCAGCCAGTCGACGAACTCCGCCGACTCGCTCGACACGTGGTTCACGATGAGGTCGGCGGTCACCCGCGCCGCTCGGCGATGGCGCGGACGTCGTCCCAGGTGCCGAGACGCGGATCCACCGCGCCGTGGTCGATCGGGTCGAAGCCGGCGTCGGCGCCGTCGAACGGCACGAAGAACGGCAGGATGTGCACCCCGGCGAAATCGCGCAGTGGGCCGTCGAGCAGCTCGCGGAGCCGCGGGAGGTCGCCGCCGAGCCGGTCGGCGTAGGCGAGGAGGTCGACGCCGGTCATGCGGTCCGCTCCGGCGCGAGAGCGGATGCAGGAGTTCCGCCGGACCCGGCGAGCGGCGAACGGTTCGCGCTGGCGTCCGCCCCTCCGGGTCCGACGGGGTCAGGGCCTCCACCAGGCGGGCGATGCCGCCGGCCGGGAGGTGAGGACGGGGATGCTGACGCCGGCCGACTCGGCCGCGGGCGCCATGGAGGCCTGGGCGAGCACGAGCGCGGCGGCGGCCTGTGCGCCGTCCGCGCCGTCGGACGGGCGCCGCGGCTGCGCGCACCGCCTCGGCGATGAGGCGGTCGTGCTCGGCCTGGTCGCCTGCCGCGCGGGCGGACGCCGCGCCTTCGACGACCGTCGCCCGCACGTCGGCGCGCACGCCCTGGGCCGCCGCCTCCCGCTCGATCAACCGCGTCGTCGGTCCGAGCGTCGCGGTGTTCGTCGCGAGCACCGCGATCCGCCGCGCCAACAATTCCTGAGTTCTTCGGGGCGCCGACGGCGTGTCGGGGCGAACAACTCCGGAATTCTCGGCAGGGCGGCAGCGGCGAGGCGCTGCGGCGAGGCGGGCGGCTTCGGCGGCCATGGCGGCATCCACGCGGATGACGGGGATGCGGAGGACGCGGCCGCGGCCTCGGCGGCCTCGCCGATGGAGGAGCACGTGACGAGGATGGCGTCCGCGCCCGACTCTGCGAGGTGACGGAGGTGGGAGGCGACCCGGTCGCGCACGGCCGGCGTGACGCCCTCCGCGATGGCCGTCTCGAGCATCCAGGCGTCGACGATGTGCTGGCGGTGCGCGCCCGGGAGCGCCTGCGAGAACCAGGGCGCCGAACGCCGGCGCGAGGGCCGGGACGGCAGTGCAGCAGTCCGGCGATCCATCGACTGCCGCCCGCCAGCTGGACGCGCCTCGCAGGCCGACGACCTCGACGAGGGCCTCGAGCTCGGGGCACTGGAGAGCTCGCGCAGCGCTGGACGGCAGCGTCGGCTACGCGGCCGACCACGCCGCTCCAGAGGGGCGCGGCCGGCGAGGAACCCGCTCGCGCCGGCACGGGCACGCGGCCTCGACGGCGGGCAGGGGCTGCGGGGCGGTCGACGCCCTGCGACAGCAACGGCCCAGCGGTCCGGTGACGAGGCGCGTTCAGCCGCTCGCTCGCCTCCCGCTGCAAACGCCGCGTCGCCGGCGCCCGACATCGGCAACGCCGGCACCCTGCGCAGGCTCTGGCCAAGAGGCGAGAGACAGCTCGGCGGCGGCCTCCGGATGGCGACGTCGAGGTCCCAGGTGCCCGCATCCAGTTCGCCAGGGGTTGCGCGGACGACCGGCTCCAGCACCGAGAGGACGCCCCGGGCGCGGCACTCCTCGACGAAGCGCTCGACGAGGCGGACGGCGCTGCTCGCGCTTCGCATCCCGGCGCCAGGGATGACCAGCAGCTTGAGCAGCGACGACGCCGTCGAGGTCGGTCTTGCGTGAGCACCACGTCGTCCAAAGCGGTCTCTTCAGACCGGCCCACCGTCCTCCTGTGTGAGCGTCGTCGGCGGCAGCGAGGATGAGGCCGGTGCCGGCGGGCAGGCGTGTCGCGGACCGCCTCGAAGCCGAAGTGCCGGTCGATCAGGAAGCCGGACGCGAGCGGGCCCAGCGCCTCCGCCACGTCGAGCTTGAAGTGGATCAGCACGTCGTCCGCCGGGCGCCCGGCGCCGGCCAGGTCGAACATGTGCCGGAGGCTCTCGCGCTGGTCCATCGCGACCATGGCCAGGCCGCCGGCGGGCCGGGAGATCGCGTCGAGGTCGAGCGCGGGACGGGAGGTGGTGTCGGTCATTCGGGTTCCTTGTCGTGGCGCGTCGCCGCCTCGACGAAGGCGATCCAGCAGGGCCGGATCGCCGGCCGAGGCGACAGCCGTCGGCGCTGCGCAGGGGCAGCGAGGTGGTGAGGCCGGCGACGCGGTGCGCGGCGAGCATGGCGGCGCCGGTCGCGACCGGCGCTGGCGGCGTCGACCTGGCGCAGGTCGCCGGGAACGAGTCGCTGCTTGAGCCGCCACCAGGTGCGGTTGGCGGCTCCGGGTCCGCCGAGCACGGCGAGCTCGAGGCGGCGGGGGCCCGCGAGCGCGGTCTGGGCGGCATCCATCCACGCCAGCTGGAGGGCCAGCCCGCTCAGCACGGCGGTCAGAGCGGCGGCGGGTCGGCCAGCTGCACGGAGGCGCCGGAGCGCTGGACCATCCGCAGCGAGGCCGACGGTCGGGGGCGGGCGACTGCCGCCCGCGCAGGTACGGGAGGAGGAAGGCCTCGAGCGGTCCGTCCGCCAGCCGCCGAGCCTGTTCCAGCGCATCCCGGCGGTCGGCGCCGGGGAGCAGCTCGTCGAACGCCCACTCGACGAGGGCTCCGGCCGTCGGATTGCCCGCGAGCAGGCTCTCGTGCCGCCCGTCGACGCAGCGTGCCAGGCTCATCCCCTGCCGCCGCGCGTCGTCGCGCGACACAGTGGGTGCGACACGCAGCAGGGCCTCGGCGGTTCCGACGGAGTCGGCGGCGTCGCCCGGCGAGCGGACTCCCGCCGCCCAGGCGCCGACCGCGTGGTCGTGACCGGCCGCGACGACCGGCAGCCCGGCGGGGAGTCCGAGGGCGGCGGCGGCATGCGCGGTGAGCGTGTCCGGCGGTCCGGCCCGGCGCGATGACGCGGGGGAAGCGGTCCGGCGTGAGGCCCACGAGGCCGAGCAGGTCGGCGTCGAAGGTCTCGGTGAGGGGCTCGCCGGCACCGGGCAGGCGGTAGGCCATCGTCCGGGCCGCAAGGGTGTGGTCGGTGACCGCCTCGCCGGTGAGCGACGAGAGGACGAGGCCGTCGGCGCCGAGCCAGCGCGCGTCGGCGAGCTGTGCGTCCCGGTCGTCCGCGAGCCGCAGCCAATGTGTCGAGGCGACTTCTGCGGCGCGGGAACGCCGGTCGCGGCATAGAGCGCCTCGGCGCCGGTCGCCGCGACGAGCCGGTCGGCGGTGGCGGCGTCGCCGTCCGCCCAGCGGCAGGTCGCCGCGCGGCTCGCCGTCGGGACCGGTCAGCGACCCGGTCTCGCCCATGGAGGCGACGCCGATGGCGGCGATCGGATGCGGCGGCTCGACCGCGATCTCGCGGATCGCACCGAGCACGACGGCCTGCAGGGCGGCGCCCGTGTCGGGCGTCCGCACGGTCAGCGTCCGCTCTTCGCGCACGGCGTCGCCGAGGCACCGCCGGCACCACCTTGGTGTTGGTGGTGCCGACGTCCACGCCGAGCGCGGCGAGAGGAGCGAGGTCACGTCGTCCATTCTGTTCACTTCCGAACATTCACGTCAAGATTTGCGCGTTTGTTGACAAGTGCTCCGAGAAGCCGGTTGGATGGACGGGTGCGCTGCAAGCACCTGACGCCCGCCCGCACCGCCGCGAAGAGCTGCTCCGCCGGCTCTCCGTCGACGGGCCACGTGTCGTCCTCGCGCGTGGCGGAAGAGCTCGGCGTCTCCGAGATGACCATCCGCCGCGACCTGCGCCAGCTCGAAGAAGAGGGCCTCGCCCGTCGCGTCGTCGGGGGCGCCAGCCTCCCGGACCTCGGGCACGGACGCCCCTTCGATGAGCGCGCGGTGACCCTGGAAGCGGCGAGAAGCACTCCATCGCCGAGGCCTCGCCTCGACCTGCTCGACGGCGCCGTCACGGTCGCCCTCGACGCGGGCACGACGGTCGCACCGCTCGCCGGGATGCTTCACCGCGGCACGCCACGATCATCAGCCACTCCGCGCCGGTCATCCAGGCGGCCATCGAACGCGACGACGTCGAACTCGTCGCCGTCGGCGGCGTGTGCCGCAGAGCGAGACGCGCAGCTTCGCCGGGGCCACCGCCCGCCGCACGATCGCCGACTACTCCGTCGACGTCGCGGTGCTGTCCGCGACCGCGCGTCGACCCCCGCGGCATCCTCTGCGCCAACGCGCTCGACGCCGAGCTCAAGCAGGAGCTGTCGCGCGCCGCCCGCACGACCATCCTCCTGGTCGACCACTCGAGCTCGGCGCGCGCCGCGCCGATCCGCGTGGGCGGCCTCGAGCTGGTGGATGTGATCCTCACCGACGCGGGCGCCGACCCCGACGACCTGCAGGCGCTCCGCGACGCGGGCGCGACGGTCGTCGTGGCCGGGGAGCCCACGCCCGTCGACGAGCCGGGGATCAGCGTCCCGTGATCCGGCTCGGCGCCGTCGCCGACGACGTCACGGGCGCCTGCGACCTCGCGGGCCGTGTCGCCGAGGCGGGAGTCACGGCGAGCGTGCTGCTCGGCACTCCGTCGTCGGCCGACGGGGTCTTTCCTGCCGAGGGTTCGGGTTGCGCGGTCGTCGCGCTGAAGATGCGCACCGCTCCGGTCGCCGACGCCGTGGCGGCCTCCGCCGCTGCGGCCCGGCTCCTGCTCTCCGCGGGTGCGACGCAGCTCTACCAGAAGTACTGCTCGACCTTCGACTCGACGCCCGCCGGCAACATCGGCCCCATCGCGGACGCGCTGGCCTCCGCCGCGGGCGCCCCCGCGACGCTCGGAACGCCCGCCGCCGGGCGCCGGGCCGCACGCAGTACCAGGGGACGCTGTTCGTCGACGGCGTGCCGCTGGCCGAGTCGCCGATGCGGGACCATCCGCTGACGCCGATGCGCGACTCGAACCTGCTGCGCCTGCTCGCGCCGCAACGCCCGCCCCCGTCGGACTCATCCAGTGGGAGGACGTGCAGCGCGGCCCGGATGCCGTCGCAGCGCTCGTCCGCGACGGCCACATGCTCGTGGATGCGCTCACCGAGGCCGACCTCGACGTGATCGCCGAGGCGATCCTGCGCCAGGCGGCCGAGGGGCCGGTGCTCGCCGGGGAGGCGCCGGTGGTCGCGACGGCGCTGGCGCGGGCCGACGTCCGCGCAGCGGGTGCCCGCCCGACGGCCACGCCGCGCTGCCGCACGTCCCCGTCACCGGACGCCTCGTCCTCGCCGGGAGCGCCTCGGCCGCCACGCGTGGCCCGAGATCGCCGCCTTCCGCGGCGAGCGCCACCTCCTCGACCCGCTCGAACTCGCCCACGACCCCGGTGCGCTGAACCGGACGAAGGATGCGCTGGCCGCCCGCCGCGACGCCCTCTCCCCGTGCTGGTGCACGTCTCCCCGAGGTCGCTGCAGCGCAGAGCACCCTCGGGGCTTCTCGCTCCGCCGCTCTGCTCGAAGGCGCGCTCGCGGAACTCGCGGCCTTCGCCGTCCACGAGCTCGGCGTCAGCCACGTGCTCGTCGCGGGCGGCGAGACGTCCGGCGCGGTGACCGCCCGGCTCGGTCTCGAACGCCTGCTCATCGGCGCGCAGGCCGCGCCCGGGGTGCCCTGGGCCGTCTCGCTGAGCGCCGGCCGCACCATCGCCGTGCTGCTGAAATCGGGCAACTTCGGCGGCCCGTCACTCTTCTCCGACGCCTGGGAGGCGGCCCCGTGACCGGCCACCTCAGCGAGGCGGGAGGCGCGCGCGGCCGTCGTGCGCGCCTGCCGTCACCTCTCCGCGGCGAGCCTGTCGCCGGGGAGTTCCGGCAACGTCAGCGTGCGCCTCGGCTCGCGCATCATCGCGACGCCGACCGGGTCTCGCTGCGCGCCGTGACGGAGGACGAGCTGGCCGCGACGCCGGCCGAGCACGACGGGGCGCCGCGGCCCGCCAAGGAGCTGCCGCTGCACGCGGCCATGTACGCCGCGCACCCGGACGCGACGGCCGTTGTCCACCTCCACTCGCCGTACGCGACCGCCATCGCCTGCCTGCCGCCGGGGAGGGCGGCTTCGCGCAGCTTCCGCCGCTGACGCCCTACCGGGTGATGCGGCTGGGCGACGTCCCGCTCGTGCCGTACGCCCCACCGGGCAGCGGAGAGCTGGCGTCCGGCGTCGCCGCGGCCGCACCCGGCCATGCGGCGCTGCTGCTCGCGGAACCACGGACCGGTCGTCGCCGCGGCCACGCTCGACGCGGCCATCGACCTGGCCGAGGAGCTCGAGACGGCGGCGCGGCCGACGCCGCTGCTCCGGCAGGCGCCGGCCCGTCGCGCTCGACGCGGCCGCCGTCGCGGCGCTCACCCCGCCGGGGCACTGAGCCGCCGCCCGGCCCCGCCCCGCCCCGCGCACCGCCCCCGCACCCCTCCTTCCGCACCCGCTCGATCCCCCTCAGGAGCACTCCGTGTCCAGCGTCCGCGCTGCCCGTCCGTCCCCCTCCCGCCCGCCGTCGTCGCGGCCGCCGCCATGGCGCGCATCCCCTCGGCCCGTCCGTCCGAGAAGCACCTGTCGTCGGTGCCGCGGTTCCTGCTGTGGCAGGCCGCCCGCCAGCCCGCGACGCTCTCGGCCGGTGTGCTCTTCGGCGTCGTGTGGATGCTGTGCCGAGGCCGTCTGGCCGTACCTGCTCGGCCGCGCGGTCGACGAGGGCGTCTCCGGCGACGGCGCGCGGCTGTGGCTGTGGTGCGGCGCGTTGCTGCTGGTGGCCGCGATCCAGGCGCTCACCGGCATGCTCCGCCACCGGATGGCCGTGTCGAACTGGCTGCGCTCGTCGCCGGGGGATCGCCCGCCTCATCGGCTACCACTCGGCCGAGACGGGCACGGCGATCACCGCCACCACGTCGTCGGGCGAGATCGTCGCCACGGGTCAGCACCGACTCCCTCCGGCTGGGCGCGATGTTCGACGTGACCGCGCGACTCGGCGGCGGTGTCGTCGCCTTCGTCGCCGTCTCGGTCATCATGCTGAACGCCTCCTTCCGCTCGGACTCGCCGTGGTCATCGGCGTCCCCGCGGTCGCGCTGGTGCTGGCGCTGCTTCTGCGCCCGCTCCGTGCCAAGCAGGCGGCGTGGCGCGAGGAGTCGGGTGGGCTGACGACGCTCGGCGCCGACACCGTCGTGGGACTGCGGGTGCTGCGCGGCATCGGCGGCGAGCACGAGTTCGTGGAGCGGTACGCCGCCCAGCCTGCAGCGCGTCCGGGCCGCCGGCGTGGGCGCTGCGCGAAGATCGCCAGAGCCGGCTGGACGGCCTCCAGGTGCTGCTGCCCGGCGCGGTTTCCTCGTCTTCATCGTCTGGTTCGGGGCGCATCTCGCGGTCGACGGCGCGATCACGCCCGGTCAGCTGACCGCGTTCTACGGGGTACGCGACGTTCTCGTGCTCCCGCTGCGCACCGCGGTGGAGGCGGCACAGACGTTCACCGCGGGCGTGGTCTCCCGCCCGCCGCGTGCTCGCAGTGCTCCGCACCCGGCCGGCGGCGCGGGACAGGGCCGACACGGCCGAGGCGCCCGCGTGGGGATCACGCCCGATCGAGGACCTCGCGTCCGGCGTCGTCATCCAGCCCGGCCGGTTCACCGCCATCGTGGATGCGAATCCCCGACGAGGCCGCGGGCATCGCCACTCCGGCTCGGCCGCTTCGACGACACCGTGCACCGCGAGGCGCCCGTGCTCTGGGGCGGCGTGGACCACACGCGCGTGCCGGTGCGCGAGATCCGCGATCGGATCGTGGTGAACGACGCCAACCCGCATCTGTTCGGCGGCAAGCTGCTCGACGGGTCTGGACACGCTGCCGATCCGCGATCGGGAGTACACCGACACCTCGACCGGCCGGCTGCGCCGCGTCTCCGCCGCCCTCGACACGGCGGCCGCGACCGAGACCGTCGAGGGCGCTGCCCGACGGCGTGCACGAGCGGGTCGCCGAGCGCGGGCGCACCTTCTCCGGCGGCCAGCGCCAGCGGTTGAGCCTCGCGCGCGCCCTGCTCACGGACGCCGAAGTGCTGGTGCTCATCGAACCGACGAGCGCGGTGGATGCGCACACCGAGTCGCAGATCGCCGAGCGGCTGCGGGAGGCGCGCGATGGGCGAACCACCGTCGTCGTCACCGCCAGCCCGCTGCTCCTGGACCGGATGGACACGATCGCCGTCGTCCGAAAGGGACGCGTCGTCGGGACGGGCACCCACCAGTCCCTTCTCCGCCAGGAGGACGACCTCGGCGACCTGTACCGGGCGATCGTCTCGCGCACGATCAGCTCTGCCGAGCCCGCGGACGGCGAGGAGCTCGATGCCGCGTGGACCGGGTCCATCGACGCGCTGTGGACGGCGACGCATCCCGTCGCCGCGCAGCCGCGCCGGCCGGCCGCGCGACGCAGAAGGACCGGCGGGAGAAGAAGGCCGCGAAGAAGAACACGAAGGCCGCGAAGAACGCCACGAAGGCCGCACGCACGAAGGGTACGGACGATGCTGCTTCCGATCGCTAGCACCACGACCGTGCGGGCCACCGGCGCCCGCCTCATCCGTCAGCACCGCGGCGGCCTCTCCGTGGTGCTCGTCCTGCACACGCTGGCCGCCGTGGCCGGCCTCGCCGGCCCGGCGCTCATCGGCCTGATCATCGACGGCATCACCGGCCGCACCCTGGCATCCCCGGGGATCGACGCCATCGCCGGGGTGCTGCTCGTCGCGGATCGTGTGCCAGGCGGTGCTGATCCGGTTCGCCCAGCGGCAGTCGATGGTGCTCGGCGAGGGCGTGTTCGCCCAGCTGCGCGAGGAATTCCTCGCCACCGTCGCACGCCTCCCGCTCTCGACGGTGGAAGCCGCCGGGACCGGCGACCTGCTCGCCCGCACCACCAACGACATCCAGTCGGTCGCGCAGACCGTGCGCTTCGGCGTCCCGCGCATCCTCGTCGCCGCCGTCACCGCCGTGCTGACGGTGGTGGCCGCTTTCCTGGTCAGCCCCGCCGTCGCGGTCGCCATGTTCGCGGGCGTGCCCATCCTCGTGATCGCGGCGCGCTGGTACCTGAAGCGATCCGGCCCCGGCTACCAGCGGCAGCTGGCGTCGTACGCGACGCTCGGCGGCACCATCAGCGAGACCGTGGACGGCGTCCGCACCATCGAGGCGCTCAGCCTCGCCCCGGCGCAGCGAACCAAGATCGACGCGGCTCTGCGTGAGCGCCGAGAGTCGGAGTGGTACACGCTCTGGCTGCGGTCGTGGTTCTTCCCGAGCACCGACATCGCGTTCCTCCTGCCGGTCATCGTCGTGCTCGCCTGGGGCTCGTACCTCGTCGGCGCGGGGGTCGTCGGCATCGGCGCGGTCACGGCGGTCGCCTGTACGCGATGCAGCTGGTGTCGCCGGTGGACGAGCTGATCAGCTGGCTGGACGAGATCCAGGTCGGCACCACCGCCCTCTCGCGCATCATCGGCGTCGCCGACGTGCCCGAGGACCGCCACGCGACCGGCGAGCAGCCGGCCGACGAGCATGTGGTCGCCGAGGACGTGCGCTACGCCTACCGCGAGGGCACCGAGGTGCTGCACGGCGTCAGCCTCGACCTCGCCGTGGGCGAGCGGCTGGCGATCGTCGGGCCCTCCGGGTCGGGCAAGTCGACCCTCGGGCGGCTGATGGCCGGGATCGCCGAGCCGAGCGGCGGACGGATCACCGTCGGCGGCGTCCGGCTGGTCGATCTGCCGCTCGACGACCTCCGCCGCCACGTCGCCCTGGTCACCCAGGAGCACCACGTGTTCGTGGGAACGATCGCCGACAACCTCTCCCTGGCGAAGCCGGGCGCCGGGCGCGACGAGCTCGCCCGCGCCCTGCGGGTGGTGGATGCGCTGCGCTGGGTCGCCGCCATGCCGAAGGGCCTCGACACGATCGTCGGCTCGGGCGGGGTCGTCCTCACCCGGCGCAGGCGCAGCAGCTCGCCCTCGCCCGGCTGGTGCTGCTCGACCCGCACACGCTCATCCTCGACGAGGCCACGTCGCTGCTCGACCCGACTGCCGCGCGTGACCTGGAGCGCGCCATGAACCGCGTGCTGGAAGGACGGACCGTCGTCGCGATCGCCCACCGCCTGCACACCGCCCACGACGCCGACCGGATCGCCGTGGTGCGCGATGGCCATATCGACGAGCTCGGCAGTCACGAGCAACTCGTCGCCGCCGGCGGCGCCTATGCCGAGCTGTGGTCGTCGTGGCACGGGGCGACCGGTGAGCGGGCGCACGGTGAGCGGCCTCGCCTGGCGCGGGGTCGTCGAGGGCTTCTACGGCGAGCCGTGGTCGCACGCCGACCGGATCGCCTGGTTCGACCGCGCGGCCGCCCTCGGACTCGACCGTTACCTGTACGCGCCGAAGGACGATCCGTGGCACCGCGATGAGTGGCGGAGCCCTATCCCGCTGCCCGCCTCGCCGATCTCGCGTCGCTGAACCAGGCCGCCGCCGAGCGCGGCGTGCGCTTCGTGTACTCGATCTCGCCGGGTCTCTCCATGCGGTTCGACGACGACGACAGGGAGCACGACGCCCTCGCGGCGAAGTGCCGGCAGCTGTTCGAGGCGGGCATCCGCTCGTTCGCCCTGTTGTTCGACGACGTGCCGATGGACGACCCGGAGGCGCTCGGCCGGGTTCACGGGGAGGTGGCGGCGCGGTTCCAGACGGCGTTTCTGAGTCCCGCGGGCATCCACGAGCCGGTGCTGCTCTGCCCGACCGACTACGCCGGTCTGGAACGGACGCCGTACCGGGTGGGCCTCGCCGAGACGCTGCCCGCGGACGCGCTCGTCCTGTGGACCGGCCCCGACATCGTGGTCGGCGCCGTGACGGCCGGCGACATCGCGCGGGCCGCCGAGAGCTTCGGCCGCGACCTGGTGCTGTGGGACAACTTCCCCGTCAACGACTTCGACCGCTCGCGCGTGTTCCTCGGCCCGCTCACCGGGCGGGAAGCCGGGCCCGGACTGGTCGGCATCCTGTCGAACCCGATGGTGGAGGCGGCGCCCTCGCGCTTCGCGCTCACGACCGTCGCCGAGTGGGCGCACGACCCGGCAGGATACGACCCCGCGCAGGCGGCGGAGCGCGCCTACCGGGCGGTCGCGGGCGACGACGACGGCCTGCGCACCCTGGTCGAGGCATGCAGCGCGTGGCCGCCGGCCGCGCCGCGCTGGCCCCGCCTGGATGCCCTGGTCGCGGACGAGCGGTGGGAGGAGGCCGAGGCGCTGCTCGCGCGGCTCGCCGCGACCGCCGCATCCACTCGCACCCCCGCCGACCTGGCCGCGCAGCTCGCCCCGTGGATCTCGGCAGCGCAGGCGGCCGGCGCCGCGGGTGCGCTCGCTGCGCGCGTGCTCGGCGGCGATCCGGCGCCGGTGCCCGCCGACGACCTACTGGCCGCCCGGCGAGACCTCGAGGCGGACTTCGCGGACGTCGCCAGAGGCGCGGTCCTCGCCCTCGTCGACCGCGCGCTCGAACGGCTCGGCGTCACGACGGTCCGCAGCCACGGCCAGGGCGCGGTCGTCTCCGTGCTCACCGGCACCAACCCCGCGCCCGGCGACCGGGAGCTGGTGGAGTTCCTGGCCCGGTCCGGGATGCGCGCGCACCTCGGCGACGACCCCGCCGCCGACCTGGTCATCGTGACCCGCACGGCGGCGGAGGACGTGGCCCGGGCCGCCGCTCGCCGTCCCGTGCCGCTGCTGGCCTGGGGGCATCTGGTGCCGCTCGGGCTCGCGTCCGCGTCGTCCGTCCCGCTGTCGCAGGACCGCATCCACATCTCGGCCACGGGCCACCCCGCGGCGGCGGGACTCGACGGCGAGGTCGTCGTGTTCCGCGGCCGGTCGAAGCTGACCCTCGGCGATCCCCCGACGAAGCGGATGTGGTCGCGCGCGACCCGGAGTCGGGGCGGGCCGTCATCGGGATGACGCCCGCCGGCGGCCTGCCTCACCGACGGCACCGTGGCGCCCGCCGCTCGGGCGACGTTCTTCCTCGCGGCGGACGGCTTCGCGCCCTGGCTGGTCACGGCGGACGCGCGGGCGCTGCTGCTCGCGACGGTACGGGAGCTGCTCGGCTGAGGCGGGAGGACGCCGGAGGGATCCCGGGCGGACGGGAGCGGCCTAGAGTTAGGCATGTATGGCTGAGCTTCCCCCGCATCCCTCTCCGACCAGCCCGAGCCCGTCGTCGTCACCAGCGACCCCGGCATCCGCGCGCCCCGGTTCGCCCGCGACGACGTCGTGCAGCGCAAAGGCCTGTACACGCTGGTCACCGGTCCCTTCACGCCGCGGGAGTCGATGATCGAAGACCTGCTCGCCGTGCAGGACGCCCTCGACGCCGCCGAGCTGGAGTACCTGCTCGTGCGCGACGACGACAACCGGCTGATCGTCGCCCTCGACCGCCGCAACCGCAAGCAGGTCGCCGCGGCGCTCGCCGACGCCTTCGCCGACGAGCCCTTCTACGCCCGCAGCATCGACCCCGAGGGGATCCGGACGGCGACGACCTGCTGATCGCCGACGGCCGGCTCTCGCGCCGCAAGGCCGACATCCTGCGCGTGTACCGGCCGCGGCTCGAGCCGATCGGGCGGCTGCGCTACGGCGCCGAGACCGCGTTCCAGCTGGAGTTCTGGCGGTTCGGCGACGACGAGATCACGGCGCCGCGCGAGAACGCCCTGATGCGCCCCCGCCTGCCCCGCGGCGAGGCCGTCGAGGCCGAGGTGGAGTTGTACGGCCGGCGCTGGCGCACGCTGCAGCACATGTTCGACCCCTATCGAGCGACGTCGCCTTCGACATCGACATCGTCTTCTCGTGGGTGGACGGCTCCGACGCCGAGTACCAGCGCCAGCGCGCCGCCCGCCAGGCCGGCTACGTCGTCGGCGAGGGCGACGACAACGAGGCGCGCTACCGGCAGATCGACGAGCTCAAGTACGCGATGCGCAGCATCCACATGTTCGCCCCGTGGATCCGCAACATCTACATCGCGACCGACTCGCCGGTGCCCCCGTGGCTGGATGCGGAGCACCCGCGCATCCACATCATGCGCAGCGAGGACTTCTTCCCCGACACCTCGGGCCTGCCGACGCACAACTCGCACGCCGTCGAGAGCCAGCTGCACCACATCCCGGGGCTGTCGGAGCACTTCCTGTACTCCAACGACGACATGTTCATCGGCCGGCCGCTGTCGCCCGACATGTTCTTCTCGCCGGGCGGCGTGACCAAGTTCGTCGAGGCGGGCACGCGCATCGGCCTCGGCGAGACCGACCCGGCGCGCAGCGGCTTCGAGAACGCGGCCCGCGTCAACCGCCGTCTGCTGTGGGAGCGGTTCGGAACGGTCACCACGCGGCATCTCGAGCACTGCGCGGCGCCGCTGCGGATCAGCGTGCTGCAGGAGATGGAGCGCGAATTCGCGGAGGACTTCCGCCGCACCGCGGCCAGCCCGTTCCGGTCGGCGACCGACATCTCGGTCACGAATTCGCTGTACCACTACTACGCCCTGATGACCGGCCGCGCGGTGACGCAGACGCAGGCGAAGGTGCTGTACATCGAGACGACGCTGCGCCAGGCGCCCGACATGATGCGCCGCCTGCTGAAGAAGCGCGACCAGGACATGTTCTGCCTCAACGACGGCTCGAAGCCCGAGATCGACCCGGCCGAGCGCACGCGCGCCGTGACCGACTTCCTGGAGCGCTACTTCCCGTTCCCGGCGCCCTGGGAGCGCCCCACCTCCTGACGCGATCCCCTACCTTCCTCCTCGACATTCGTCACGAATGGTCGTTTCCGGGTCGCACATAACGACCATTCGTGACGAATCCGCAGGTGGGCCCGGGGTCAGGCGAGGATGCGGATGGGCTCCGTCGGCGACTCGCGCCGGGCCGCGGGCGGGATGCGGATGCCGTCGGCGGCTAGGCGGCGGGCCGACTCCTCCGCGTCCACGTAGTCGAGCGTCGGATACTGCCCGAGCGGCACCACCGAGTGGAGCACCGTGTTCGGGTACACGTGCACGAGGTTGAAAGCGCCGGCGCCGTCCCTGCCGCGCGTGCCTCCCACTGGCACGTTGAGGTCCTGCGTGCTAGCAGCTGGCCGACGCCACCGAGACGGGGATGCCCGCGAACATGGCCGTCGACGAGTAGTGCAGGTGCCCGGCCAAGATGCTGCGCACGTCGCTCCCCTCGAGCACCTCGTGCAGCTGCGACTGGTCCCGCAACTCCACCGACACGGCGAGGTCGAGCACGCTCGGGATGGGCGGGTGATGCATCGCGAGGATGGTCCCCTCCGGTGCCGCGGTCGCAAGCTCCGCGGCCAGCCAGTCGAGCTGCGACTCGCTGACGTCTCCGTAGTGGTGACCCGGGACCGTCGAGTCGAGCACGATCACGCGCAGTCCGCCGATCCAGTACACGTCGTCGACCGGGGAAACGTCGCCCAGTTCGTCGCGGAGCCCCTGCCGGAACGCCGCGCGCTCATCGTGGTTGCCCATCACCCAGATGACGCGGGCACCCATCCGCTCGGCCGCCGGGTCGACCAGCGCCCGGATGCGCGCGTACGCGTCGGGCTGGCCGCGGTCGGCGAGGTCGCCGGTGAACACGATCGCCTCGGGACGTCCGCCCGACGCCTCCACCTCGTCCAGCAGCGCGCGGAGGTGCTGCTCGCTGTCGACGCTCCCGTACAGCCGTTCGCCCCCGCCAGCAGGTGCGTGTCGCTGATGTGGAGAAGGAAGTGGTCCGGCCGCGGGTACTCCGCGATTCGCGTCTTCACGGGGCTATCACACCACCTCGATCTGAACGGGCCGTGAACGCGCGCGGTGTGCCGCCTGGATCGGTCGCGGTATGCATGCGGTCATGATCGCGCCGCGGAGCAGCCCGCGGCACCGGTGGATCCGCCTCCCGGATGCGCGATCCGGTCACAGGTCGACGCTCCTGCCGTTCCACACCTCCAGCCGAACCGGCAGCCCCGGGTCGGCGGCGAGGATCGCTCCTCGCCCGGCAGCAGCGGCCGCGGGTCGCCCGCCGCGGTGAGGACTCCGGGCGCACCGGCGGGGCGCGGGTCGACCAGCCGGACGGTCAGCGCCGCGATGCCCCCGGCGTTCCGGACGCTCACCGCTCCATCGCCTCCCCGGACGACGTCGAGCACGGGCGCCGGCAGGTCGAGCAGCGCGGCGAAGTCCGTTGTCGTCGTCGCGACCATCCGCTCCCGGTCGATCGCGCCCACCGCATCCCGCCACTCCGCCTCCCACAGGAAGACATCCGGCAGCTCGCCGACGGCGACCTCCAGAGAACCGACCGCGACCGGATCGCCGACGGCGCCGGCCGTGAGCGTCCGCTCGGCGAACACCCGGCCGTCGAGCCCGATCGCCCTCAGGGCGACCGTCGAGCCGGCAGCGACGGCATCCTCGGCCCACAGCCACGCCTCGGCCGAGGCCGTCGACTCCCCGGCCCAGACCGCCCGCGCGACGCGCGGTGTCGCCCGGCGCCGCCCGAACGCGCGCGCCACCGCGAAGAACGCCGGCTTCCGGGTCACCGCGGAAGTCGACGGCCGCGGTGCACCACGCGTTCGGGAAGCTCTCGTTCAGCTGCCACGGCAGCACCATGCTGGATCGGGGCGCACGCCGCCGGTCCGCCTCCACCGCGTACTGCAGCCCCGTGGCCTGAAGCAGCTGGGATGCGCGGTTCAGCGTCTCCAGCGCGTCCGGGCGACCGCCGAACAGCTCGATGACCTGGTCCCCGTTGTTCCACCACTCGCCGAGGTGCCGGTAGACCGGGTTGGTGCGGTCGGCGGGCCAGCGGTCGCCCTCGGGGACGAGAGCCTCCAGCGACCGCAGGTTCGTCATCCCCTCGACCCCGAACTCGGTGTGCGCGAGGCTCGTGCCGGCGTTCGCGAGCGTGTACTGGCCGACGAGCCCCTGGTGCTCCCACGGGCCGTGCATCGTCGCGCTGACCATCGGGGTTCGCGTGGATGCGGTCCAGCCGGTTGTGGAACTCCGGACCCGTGGGCGACGTCGGCAGCCAGCCGCGGTCGGGGTCGAGGCGCGCGACCGCTCTCGGAACAGCGCGGCGAGCACCGGCGACCGGTCGTCGGACAGCGGCACCCCGCCCTCGTCGAGCTCGTTGCCGCCGCCCCACAGCATGAGCGACGGATGGTGCACCCGCGTCGGGATGAGCGCGCTCCGCCTCCGCCCGCATGAGCTCCACGAACGCGGGATCCGTGCTCGGCGCACTCTGCATCCCAGAACTCGACTGTGAGAACTCCTGCCACACCAGCAGGCCGAGCCGGTCGCAGGTCGCGTAGAAGTGCTCCGTCCTCGATCAGTCCGCCGCCCCAGGACGCGGATGAGACGCGCGCCGGACTCCGCCGCCAGCCCGAGCAGGTGCTCGACCCGCGCGTCGTCGATGGAGCCGAAGAGGGTGTCGGCCGGCGTCCAGTTCCAGCCGAGGAGGGGGACGCGGACACCGTTGACGACCGCCGTGTACGGGAGGGCGCCCCCGGGGGCACCCGGATTCGGCACGAGATCGGCCGTGCGGAAGCCCACGGTCCGCGTGACGGCATCCATCTCCCCCGGCCTCGTCGGCGAGCGTCACGATGACGTCGTACAGCGGCTGCCCGCCCACCGTGTTGGGCCACCAGAGCTCCAGGTCGGGGATGCGGACCTCCGCCGAGCCGTCGCCCGCGTCCGCGGTCAGGGCGGCCAGCGTCCGCCCGTCGCGGCGCACCGCGACGGACCGTCGCGGCGCTCGTACCCGCGCCCCGCGGCGCCTCCCACGCGACCGACACCGCCCCCACTCGCGACATCTGCTCACCACTCGGCGCCGATTCGGACCACGACTCACCACTCGCCCCGGATGCAACCGGCTCCCTTCCGCCGAGTTGCGACATCTGCTCACCACTCGACCCGTACTCGAGCCACGACTCACCACTCGACGGCAGCCCCGCCCGCGCGGCCGACCCCACCCCGCCGAGTTGCGACATCTGCTCACCACTCGACGCCGATTCGAGCCACGACTCACCACTCGACGCCCGCGACGCCGGCGCCACCCGCGCACGCACCACCACGTCCCCGAGCAGCCCCCGGCCGTAAGCGGATGCGCACCCCCTTCCACACCCCCTGGTGCCGCAACCGCGGCGTGAAGTCCCATCCGTAGCCCAGTCGCGGCGTGTGGAGGCGCACGCGCTCCGTGCGCCCGACCTGCGGCTCCGAAACCGGGGCCGGGTGCACGCGGAGGGCCAGCTTGTGCCGCCCGGCGGCACGCTGCGCGGCGGTGAGGAGCAACCGCGCCCGGTGATACAGCCCGCGCACGGATCCGAGCAGCTCGCCGTCCCAGGTAGACGTCCGCCCCGGGGTCGACGCCGTCGAGTTCGAGCACGGCGACACCGTCCGAGGCCGCGGCGTCCAGGTCCACCGCCCGCCGGTAGACCCACGACCGCTCCGCCACCCACTCCGCCGCGCGGCCTGTTCCGGCCGACGCGGGGATCGAGCAGCTCGCCCGCCCGATGCAGGTCGTCGATCACCGCTCCGGGTACGCGGGCGGGCAGCCAGCCGGGCGCCGCCGCGATGGCCGCGGAGGCCTCCGCCACGTTGTTCCCGGCCTCGGGCAGCAGCGCGCCCAGGTACCACTCAGCGGTGTCGCCGAGTGCTTCGCGGATGGTCCAGTCGCCGTCCAGGCCGATCGTCGTCGATGTGCTCACCCGACGATCATGCCCAATCTGGGAACGATTCCAGAAATTTCCGCCGAAGAGCTATCGACTGCTCCGGAGCAGAAGGTACGCTTTCGTGGTTCGCGCGCATCGAATCCATCGGCAAGGAGGCCTTGACAGGCATGTCCCACCCTCTCGCTGTCGCAGCGATCGGCTTCTGGCACGTTCACGCTGGCGACTACGTGCGCACATCCAGCAGCATCCCGACACGCACCCTCGTCGCCGTTCTGGGACGACGACGAGCAGCGCGGCCGTGCGGCCGCCGACGAGTTCGGCGTGGAGTTCGTCGCCGACCTCGACGAGCTGCTCGCCCGTCCCGAGCTGGACGCGGTGACCATCACCACCGCGACCGACCAGCACCGCGACGTCATCGGCCGTGCCATCGCGGCCGGAAAGCACGTCTTCACCGAGAAGATCCTCGCGCCCACGGTCGCCGAGGCGGAGGAGCTCGTCGAGCTGGCCCGCGAGGCCGGCGTGGCGCTCGTCGTCTCGCTGCCCCGGCTGTACGACGACTACACCGTCGCGATCGAGCGCATCCTCGACGAGGGGACGCTGGGCGAGCTCACGTACTCCCGCGTGCGTCTCGCGCACGACGGCTGGGTCGCCGGCTGGCTGCCCGAGCAGTTCGCCGACCCGCAGGCCGCGATCGGCGGCGCGCTGACGGACCTGGGATGCCACCCGGCGTACCTGACGCGGCTGTTCCACCGCGCCGATCCGGTGGCCACTCTCGGCGAGCTACGGCAGCGTCACCACGGGTCGCGCGGTCGAGGACAACGCGGTGGTCACCGCCGAGTTCCCCGGCGGCCGCCTCGGCGTCTTCGAGGCGAGCGTGGTGACCACGCCCGGAGCCTTCACCGTGGAGCTCCGCGGCACCGCGGCCTCCCTCATGTTCGGCTTCGGCGGCGAGCGCTTGCTCGCCAAGGGCGGCGCGTTCGGAGACGAGTGGCAGGAGATCCCCTGCCCGAACGCCGGCCCGGAGCCTTCGCGCAGTGGGTGGAGCACATCCACGACGGGTCGACGGCCGACGAGAACCTCCGCCACGCGGTCGAACTGACCCGGATGGTCGTCGCCTCCAACGAGTCCGCCGCCTCCGGCCACATCGTCGATCTTGCGCCGGCGTCCGCGTCCGTCGCCTGACCCCCGCCACCCCCTCCCTCTTCTTCTCCCTCTCTCAAGGAGCTCTTCACCATGCCCAGCACCACTGTTCGCATCGGCCTCATCGGCGCAGGCGGAATCGCCGGCGCGCACGTCGCCGGCTACCTCCGCAACCCCGAGACCGTCACCTTCGCGGCCGTCGCCGACCCGGTCCGCGAGTCCGCCGAGCGCCGCGCCGGCGACACCGGCGCCGCCATCTACGCCGACTACGCCACCATGCTCGCCGAGGCCGACATCGACGCCGTCGACATCTGCCTTCCCCATCACCTGCACAAGGATGCGATCGTCGCCGCCGCCCGCGCCGGCAAGCACATCCTGTGCGAGAAGCCACCTGCCTGTCGCCCGACGAGGCCGCCGAGGTGGATGCCGCGGTCGCCGAGGCCGGCGTCACCCTGATGTGCGCGCACAACCAGCTGTTCCTGCCCGCCGTCGCGAAGGCCAAGGAGCTCATCGAGGCGGGCGCGCTCGGCCGCGTCTACGAGGTGCGCACCACCGACAGCTTCTTCAACGACTTCGACCCGTCGAACATGGGATGGCGTGCCCACGCCTCCACGAGCGGCGGCGGCGAGCTGATCGACACCGGGTACCACCCCACCTACCTGCTGCTGCACCTGGCGGGCGGCTCGCCAGTCGAGGTGACCTCGATACTCGCAACGCACCGGCTGTCGTTCATGGAGGGCGAGGACTCGGCGCAGGTGCTCGTCCGCTTCGACAACGGGGTGATCGGCAGCCTAGCGACGAGCTGGGCATACGAGCCGGCGGACGGCACCGAGAAGTTCTCCGCCGTCGGCGAGCTCGGCAGCCTGACCAGCGACGGCACGTCGCTCACCTTCCGTCGCCGCGGCGATGCCGAAGCGACGGTGTTCGAGTTGGAGCCGGTGCACGAGTTCGGCGCCGAGATCGCGCACTTCGCGCACAGCATCCTCACCGGCACCCGGCCCCTGCACACGCAGAAGGAGGGCATCGAGGTGCTCGGCATCATCCTGGCCGCGTACGAGTCGGCACGGGACCGCACCATCGCGCCGGTCCGCTCCGTCCGCGAGCTGGTGACGAGACGCGTCCGCGAGCCCATCCACGGCGTCCGGAGAGTGATTTCCGCGGAATTCAGCGATTGCTGAAATCCGGGTATATCCAGCGGCCCTGCGGCGGAGTTACAGTGCAGCATGAGTACGCAGCGGACGGGGGCCCGCAACACTCTGCCGGAGCCCCATCGTCAAGACGATTTCGTCGCCGTACCGTACCTGCGCCAGGGGCAGCTCATATCGCTGATCCGCTGGTCGCTGGTCTCCGGCGAGTGGAAGTACACCACGATACTGGCGGAGTACCTCCATCGTGACGAGGGGTCGTGGTACCTCGTGATCAACGGCAACCGCGCCAGACTCGACCGCTCGAGTGGGCGATCTTCAACTGACGACGGTGCGGCCCGCGGCGTGACCGCGTCGCGGGCTGCACCGGGCACTGTTCCCGGTGTGACCGAGACTGAGAACCGAAGGCGCGCCTCGCAACCGGAGCACCGCTGGCCCGCGGTGATCGCCACGGTCGTCGCGCTCGCGGCCTACGCGTTCCTGCCCAGCGTGGTGCCCGCCATCGAGCGCTACGCGGTCGTCGGCGTCTGCCTGCTGATGATCGTCGCGCTCGTGCTGTACAACCCGCACCGCCTCACGCGCGAGTCGAGGTGGTCGCGCCGCGCCGAGATCGCGCTGGCCCTGATCATCCTGATCGCCAACCAGATAGCCTTCGCCGAGACGATCATCCGGCTGCTGAACAAGCACGGCAACGGCTCGGAGCTGCTGCTCGCCTCGCTCCAGGTGTGGCTCACGAACGTGATCGCGTTCGCGCTGGTCTTCTGGGTGCTCGACCGCGGCGGCCCCGTCGCACGCTCCTCGGTGCCGCGGCCGCAGCTGGCACCGGCGGACTTCCGCTTTCCGCAGGATGAGGACCACGACGCGGTGATCGAGGTCGCGCGCGGATCCAGCAAGCAGTCGGATTGGGTGCCCAACTACATCGATTACTTCTACTTCTCGCTGTCGAACTCGATGGCCTTCAGCCCGACCGACACCATGCCGCTGACGCACCGAGCCAAGCTGCTGATGTCGTTGGAGTCGTTCGCCGGATTCGCACTGCTCGCCCTTGTCATCGCCCGCGCGGTGTCGTTGATCGGCTGATTCGTCGACCGCGCGTAATCAGACGCCCCGAACCGCGTCCTTATAGATAGGACCGACGGAAGGGGCGATGGATGCGCGAGGCGGCCGAAGCGGTGAGACGAGCGGTGGGACGAGCGGTGGCGGCGATCGCGGCCGCGGTGCTCGCCTCGGCGAGTGGATGCTCCTCAGCCTCGGGCGGCGGCGCGACCCCGCCGCCGGCAGCTGCCACAGCCACCACCGCACCGGCCCCGAACGCGGGATGGACACTACCGTCGGGCCCGCGGGTGGTGTTCCGGAACACCCGCGCCGGCGACGGATTCGGAAAGGTCGCGTCCGTGCCGCTGAACAGCCCCGGCGGCGAGCGCAGAGTCTCGCCTGTGGCGTGCGAGCGCGTCTACGCCACCCGGGCAGCGCTCTCGTGCATGAGCCGCACCAGCACCGACCCGGTCGGCTACAGCGAGACCCTCCACGACGGGGACGGAACCGAGGGACCGCGCTGGTCGCTGCCGGGCGCTCCCAGCCGCACGCGCCTGTCCGCCGATTCGAAGCTCGCGGCATGGACGGCGTTCGTCGACGGAGAATCGTATGCCAACGTGAAGTTCGCCACGCAGACCGTCCTGACCGACGTGCACGGCACCTACTACGGGCCCCTCGACGCGTTCACCTTCCTCCTCGACGCGAAGCCGTACTCAGCGCAGGACCTCAACTTCTGGGGCGTCACGTTCGCGCACGACGACAACACGTTCTACGCCGATCGTTCCGGCCGCGTTGGGGTGGCCTGGAAGTCGAAGACGACGTGATCGCCGGCCTTCAGCTTGTCGAGACCCGGCTGCAGGAACGTGACTGTGAGCTTCTGCCCGGACCACGTGGCCGTGTAGTCGGTACCCGCGACGAACGACGTAGACGTACCGGTCGGGCTGATCGCCTTGACGGTGACCGGTGCGCTCGTGTTCGGGGTCAGCTTGGTGTCGAGCGTGTCGGTCATGGTGAACTTCGTGTACGTCTGGCCCGCTGCGAGCGCCGGCACGAGCTGCGTCACCTGGTACTCGACCGGGGCGCCCAGCAGGCCACCGTTGGTGGGCTGGTTGACCACGTTCTTGGCCGGCTTCTCCGCGACCGTGTTCTTGGGGTAGACGTTGACGTCGTACTGCCAATCACCGGTCAGGTTCGTCAGGTCCTTCGGCGTGGGCAGCGCGACCACGAAGGGCGCGGACTTCTCCACGACCTTGTCCGGGGCACCGATCTCGCGGACGAAGTACGCGCCGAGCGGCAGCTTGGCAGTCGTCGCGATTCCGCCGTTGGCCGTCGTGACCGGTTGGCAGTTGGTCAGGGGGTGGGTTCCGAGCGTCATGACGGTCCCCCGCTGCTGCGAGCTTCTCGGCCTGCGTGATGGCGTTCAGCGTGTTCCAGCCGGTGTTGGTGCCATCGAGGAGGTTGATGTCGCTGATAAGGCAGACCTGGAAGGTGACACCGTCGATCGGATTGGTCCTCGGGTTCTTGGCCGGGTCACTACCGGTCGGGTCCTGGGTGCCTCCACCCGGGTTCTCGTACTTGTGGATGATGATCGAGCCCTGCTGCGTGGTGTCGATCGAGGCGGCGTTCGCGGCCGTACTGGTCGCCACGGCTCCCAGCACGCCCAGCGACAACACCGTTCCGACAGCCAGGGCGGCACGCCCGCGTTGCCGTGTGATTGCGGTCATTCCTGTTTCTTTTCCTTTCCCATTCACCGCTTGGTGCGGTGAGAGGTCTCTTCGGTGAGGGGCCCACTCGTGGTGCGAGTGGGGGCTTCGAGGGCCGTCAGGCGATCCGGCGCCGGCGGATGAGCTGCCAGACGGCGAGGCCGAGCATGGCCGCCAGCAGGCTGCCGCCGGTGATGGTCAGCGCGTCGGTTCCCAGACCACCCGTCAGGGGGATGTCCGGCACCGGCAGCTGCTTGTTGACGACGTCTGGGAGCCTGACCGTGTTGAGCGCCGAGGTCAGCGTCACGGGGATCGGGGTGGGGTTGAGCTTGAACCCGACCGGCGCCTGCGTCTCGACGAGCTGGTAGGTGCCCGGCCCGAGGTTGGTGAGCCGGAACTGCCCGGCGATCGGGTCGATGTCCGCGCCGGTGCACAGGGACGCGGAGGCCGCCGTGCAGTCGGTCACCGTGATAGCCGGCCCGGTGGGCTTGCCACTCCCGTCGACCGGGGTGAAGGTCCACGCCGCACCGGAGAGGACGTTCTTCGACGGCGTCGCGTCGATCTTGTTCCAGAGCGCGTCGATCACCTGGACGACGACGGTCGAGGTACATGCGGGGTCGGTCGATCCGACCGGGCAGTTGTTGCCCTTCGTCGGCGAGACGACCGTGTTCAACAGGGTGTGGTCGCCCGCGTCGGGGCTGTTCACCGTGACCGAGTAGGTGATGGTCGCCGTGGCCCCGGCCGCCAGCCCTCCTGTCCAGGACAGCGTCGGAGCGGAGTACGACGCGGTGCCGACCGTCGCTGCGTGGTCGCCGTTGTAGACGGACTCCTTGAGGACGTCCGTGAGGTCGTCGGAGAACTCCGTGCTGTTGTACGCCTGGGTTCCCGTGTTCTTGACCGTGATCGTGTACGTCACCGTGTCGCCCGGTCGCACGTTCTGCACTCCCGAGGTCTTCTTGATCGAGAGCGAGCACTGCGACGGGTCGGCACGCACCGTGAACTGCACGGGATAGGTGTTGTTGCCGTTCGGCGCGTCGTTGCCGGCCGTGGACGTCGTCGCCGCTTTCGCGGTGTTCGAGAGCGTGGTCGGCGCGTCGGCATCACAGGCCACCGGCGGTGCGATCGTCTGGAAGCACATCTGCGGCGGGTCGCCCTGCCACGTGATGGCGATCTGCCCGTTGACGACACCCGTCGGGTCGTTGACGCCGTTCACCACCACCGTCGCACTGATCGAGGTCACCGAGGTCGGGATGGCGGAGAGGTTGAGCGAACCGCCCGCCGCCAGCGTCACCCCGTTGAAGCCGGTGATGACGTTCCCGTTCTGATCCTTGAGGGTGACCGTCGCGTTCGTGTACGTGCCCGCGGTCAGACCCGGAAGCGTCAGGGCTCCCCATCCCTTGAATCCGGCCGTGCCGGAGCCGCAGTAGGAGGCGAGCGGCGAGACCGTCATCGTCTGGGGCCCGGACACTTCGATGCAGCCGCCCCCGGTAAGGGCGTTGAAGAAGGTGATCTTGCCGCCGTCGCCGTCGGCGACCAGGCAGTTGGGAGCGATCTGGGAGGCGGACCGGACCGTGTAGTTGGTCTGGTTGGCCGGACGGGTGAACCCGGAGCACTCCGGCGCCCTCCCCGTTCCTGTGTACGTCGCGAAATCCACGCACGCTACGAAGCTGCTACTTGCCAGATACACCTTCGTGCCCACGACGAACGCGTCACCGGCCCCCGCGCCCGAGGCCGAGAAGTTGGCGTACGTACCGTTGTACGGGGTCCGTGTCGTCCGGGCGCCGGTCAGATTCCAGCAGTTGGTGGTGTCCAGGGAAGCCCCGCTGTTCGGGATGGTGCAGACCCCCTGAACGGCCCCGGTGGTGGACAGGATCGGCGCCAGGGCAGGCCCACCGACCGCAGTCACCCCCGAGGTCGTGATCGGCCAGCTGCCCGAGCAGAGGCTTCCGCCGGCGACGTAGCAGTACGTCAGCCAGCTCCCGCCCGCGACCGGCACGCTGGCGAAGACGTAGTTGCCGTAGGTGAACGAGTTCATGGCCCGATCAGGCACGGGAGCGCCGGTGTTCAGCACCAGCGTGCCGCACTCGGTGCCGGTCGTCGGAGCGACACAGAACAGCTTCGCCCCGGTCGTGGTCTCGGCGACGGCGTAGATGTTGCCGTTCGCGGCGGGAATCCTCGAGCTGCCGATCTGTGCGCCGACGCTGCCGTTGGCGTCGTACCCGATGTCGAACTGGACGAAGCCGCAGCTCTTCGCAGGCGTGGTCGACAGGTCGACGCACCCCGTGCCGATAGGCGCCTGCGCGGCGCCGACGAAGAAGAACATCTTCGTACCGGAGATCCAGGTGCCGTTCTGCCAAGCGGTGACTCCCGGGTAGGCCGTCCCGGTGCCCAGAGCGGTGCCCGACGTGGACGACCAGGTCAGGTTGTTCGCGCTCCAGCCCGGGCACACGGAGCCGTTCTGCTGAGCGCAGTAGACGTAACTGCCGGACGTGTGGTGGAAGACCGCGTAGACCAAGCCGTTGCGCATGGCGACGTTGTAGCCGTCACCGCCGGTCGTCGACAGAACGGCGCTGGCCGGGCTCGGGAAGTTCAGCGATCGCCGCTGCGTGCTCCTGCGGCACCATGGTGCCCGTGAAGCCGGAGGCCGTTCGCGTCGGCGGGGAGGTGCCGTTGGCCCAACTCGTGCCTCCATTCGTCGTGTACTGCGGAGACAGCGAACCGACGGCGTTGAGGTTGGGGGGAGCTGCAGAGAGCCGTTGACGTACGTCCCGGCATTGGCGATCACGTCTTTGAGGTCGACGGTGGCCGCGGCGCTGGTGTTGTTCTGGTAGCTGACCGCCCACTTGATGGTGTCGCCGGGCTTCGCCGTGCCGGTCTTGGTGCCGCCGGGGGCATCCAACGAGGCCGCTACCGACCCGTTCACCGTGTTTGTCGCTGTCTTGTAGAGAGTGGACACCGCGGTGTTGCCGGCGTTGGAGACGTACTGGGGGATGACCAGCAGGCCGACCAGCGCGCCGAGAGCCACGCAGGCTGCCACGAGCGTGGCCACACCCCAGCGGCGCGACGCGCGGAGGCGGCATGCAGAACGAACCGTCACGATCTTTCCCAAATGTTCAACGGGGCGGTGTGCCGCCCAAGAGCTAAAACGTTGGGACCTGGTTGGTCCCCACTAATGAGGACTCAGGAGGGTGCGTTTCGTTACGCGAGGTTCGGAAAAGAAATGTAACGGAATGGTCACGAACGGACACGCGTGCGTGGCGCGCTCGTCACGGCACATTAGTGGGCTGCGTCAGAGGGGCGAGCCAGGGCCCGCCAAGGCCGGCGGGTCCGCCAGTGGCCCGACACCGGCGGACCCGTCGGTCAGCATCATCCCCGCACCGAGGGGAGGGCACCGAGGACGGTGTCATCCGATCACAGCAGAGCCCACGGCCCCGCCGAAAGACAGTTCCCTACAAGCGACGCCAGTCGTCGGAGGTCAGGTGCGATCCCGCCTGCGGGCCCATCTGCAGCATCCCGCCGTCGACCGCCCAGGAGGCACCGGTGACGTACGACCCGGCCGGAGAGGCGAGGAACGCGATCACCGCAGCGATCTCACGGGCATCGCCCGGCCGGCCGAGGGGATGCCGGGACGGTGCACCTCACGCGGGTCCTCATCCTCTGCGTCGTTCATGGGCGTCGAGATCTCGCCCGGCGCGACGGCGTTCGCGGTGATGCCGTACTCGCCGAGCTCGAGCGCGAGCGTCTTCAGCAGCCCGCCGAGACCGTGTTTGGCGGCGTCGTAGGCGGCGGATCCTACCCTCGGCTGGTGCTCGTGCACGCTGGTGACGCCGATGATGCGGCCGCCGCGTCCCGCATCCACCATCCGCCGCGCCATGCGCTGGATGCAGACGAACGCGCCGTCGAGGTCGCCGCAGATCGTCTTCCGCCAGGTGTCCCAATCCGTCTCGAAGAAGGGGTTCCTCCGTTGATACCGGCGTTGTTGACGAACACGTCGCAGCCGCCGAGCTCGTCGGCGATCCGGTCGACGACATCGCCGCACGCGGGCGCGTCGGTCGTGTCGAGCTGGGCCACGACGGCCCGCCGCCCCGCCTCGCGGACGAGACGCGCGGTCTCCTCCGCCCCTTCCTCGTCGGAGTGCCAGGTGATGCCGACGTCCATGCCGGCCTGCGCCAGCGCGACGGCGGTGGCGCGGCCGATCCCGGAATCGGAGCCGGTGACGATGGCGGTGCGCGGGTCGGTGAGCTCCGGATACATGTGATCGGCCATGTCGGGCACGATCCACCCCATCCCGGACCCGCGCAAGGGGTGGTAGTCGTGGAGCCATGCACGATCTCCGCAGTGCTCTTCGACGTCGACGGAACCCTGGTCGACTCCAACTTCCTGCACGTCGACGCCTGGAGCCGGGCGTTCGCGGAGCTGGGCTCGCCGGTGGACGCATGGCGCATCCACCGCTCGATCGGCCAGGACTCGGCCCGGCTGCTGGAGGCGCTCGCCGGCAGCCACGACGAGGAGTGGACGGAGCGGGCGAAGGAGCTGCACCTCGCAGCACTACCAGGAGCAGTCCGGCCGGCTGCGCGCGTTCGACCGCAGCGCGGACCTCCTGCGCGAACTGTCGTCCCGCGGGATCCGCGTCGTGCTCGCGACATCGGCGCCGGAGGACGAGCTGAAGATGCCGATGGACGTGCTGGATGCGGAGGACGCCATCCACGCGACCACCAACGCCGACGACGTGGCGACCGCCAAACCCGAGCCAGGGATCATCGAGGTCGCGCTGGAGCGCGCGGGCGCCGACCCCTCGGACGCGCTCTTCGTCGGCGACTCGATCTGGGACATGATGGCGGCCGCCCGCGCGCACGTGCGCTCCGCGGTGTGCTGTCCGGCGGCGTCGGACCCTCCGAGCTGCTGGAGGCCGGCGCGGTCTCCGTTTTCGACGACCCGGCCGACCTGCTCGACCGGATCGACGGGGTGCTGAGCGGCCGCCGCACGCGCCTGACGCGCGCCGCCTCACGCAGCCGGCTCTTGCCAACGGCGCGCCCACGGCGTTGCATAGGGGCGACGGCCCAGGGAGAGGAGTCGCCATGTCGGCGAGCGAGCTCGAGATGTCCAGCGTGCGGTACCCGTACCGCGACCGCATCTTCCACATCGAGAAGAAGGCGCCGGGGGTGTGGGTCGTGCTGAACGAATCCCACGCCGAGCTCGGCACGCCGGTCCGCGTCGCGGTGGAGGGCGAGGAGCACGAGCCGGTGTTCGGCGCGGTGCCGCCCGGCTACACCGAGACGCCGCACGAGGGGTCGGACTGGCGGATGCTGGTCGCCTCCCTCATCAACGAGGCACTCGACGCGGACACCGCGGCCACGGGCAACCAGGGGAGGCACGAGCGTCCGCCTGAACAAGAAGGCCCTGGAGCACGCGCGCACGTTGGTCGAGCGGGGCGACGTCGTGCACGACGAGCGTGACGACTGGAGCGAGCACGCACCGAGCGCGGACGCCGAGAACCGCTTCATCGAGAAGAACGGGTGGGACGAGTACGCGCTCCGGCACCTCGGCGAGGATCCGGACAAGAGCGAGGAGACGAAGGGCCGGTTCAGCTTCCCGTACGGCGACTTCGCGAAGGTGCACCGCTGCGCCGTCATCTCGCTCGAGAGCCGCGCGGCGCAGAACGACCACGACGACATCGCCCGCGAGACGAAGCGACTTCTCGAACTGATCGATGGGGAGTAGCGCCCGGGATACGATGCCCGGGATGAACGCGACGCTGCGCACGACGCTGGGCTGGCTTCGCCGCCGTGCTGCTGAACGTCGGCGCGCTCCTCGTCGTCGTCGGCCTGGTGCTCCCGGGCACGGGAGGGCACGCCCGCCCTGGGGGTCGGCGTGGGGATGTGCGCGCTCGGCGCGGTGGCGGGCGTCTGCTGGCTGGCGGGCCGTCCGGCGCGATGACGCCGACGGGATCGCGCTCCTCCCCGCACGCCCCGCTGACGAAAATCGGCCCCGCCCTGGGATGAGGAGGGCGGGGCCGATTTCCGACCGGCGGAACGCGCCGGTGGCTGCGGGTCCGGTCAGTCCGGCGTCTGCTGGCGTTCGTGCCGCTGACCAGGTCGGGGTTCGACGGGTTCTGCGCCGGGTCGAAGTCGGCGGGCGGGGGCTCGGCCTGGTCGGTGTCGCCGCCGGCGCTCGCCGTGGTGACGTCCTCCGCGCCCTCCGGGGCGATGCCGGTCTCGCCCGGCTTGGACACGTCGCCTCGTCTGACCGGGCTCGGTCTCGGCGGGCTCGGCAGCCTGCGCGTCGCGGTCGGCGCCGCCCTGCCCGCCGCCCTCGAAGCGCTCCGCCTGATCCTCGGCCGCGGACGCCCTCCGCGTTCGTGTTCGGCAGTCCGCTGGTGTCGCTCATGCTCCGCTCCTTCCCGGGCGCCTCACTGGCTTCCCCTCTTCGCCGTACGAGGGCGGCGGAGTCCGCATCCCCCGTCGTCCGCCAGACGGTCGCCGTCGATGTCGGCGATCACGTCCTCGAAGACGCTGCGGTCCCTCCTGGGGCTCGACGGCACCGCCGTCGTCGCCCTCGAGGTCACCGGCGAGCCCGTTGGTGGGGTCCGTTGCCGGTGACCGGCTCCCGTTCCGCGGGATCGGTCATGCCGCCACGAAACGCCTTCTTCACGCTCGCGCAAGGGAGCTAAGGACCTCCGTGGCGCGGAGTAGCTCAGGCAGCTGTCTTTCGGGCCGTCCTTCCGCGGGTAGCTTCCGGCACCAGGGAGGTCTCCATGCACTCGCGCTGGTTTCGCTGGTCGACGCTCGTTCCTCGCGACTTCATCGCCGGTGAGCCTGGGCGTGGTATTCCCTGGGGCGCTGCCAAGCTCTGGCCGGGCCCGGAAGCGTGATCTCGGGCACTGTATGGGCCGACACGAACCAGAACCAGGTCCGGGACGCAGGCGAGCTGGTGAAGTCCGGCGTCACCGTCACCCTGCTGACGTCCCCGGGCGGCGCGGTGGCCGGCACTACCACGACCGACACGCAGGGGCGCCACACCTTCACCAGCCCCGCCGACGGCGCCTGCGTGGTGCAGGTCACGGCTCCGATCCATTCACCTTCCCGTCGACGCGCGCCGGAGACAATGACTTCGCTCCGCGGGCGCTCCGGCGCCCGGCCAGCCCCAGCTCGGTGTCACTCTGCCGCAGACGATCAGCGGCGCAACGCAGGCGACCGGGCTGGATGCCGTGGATGCAGCCGCTGGCCACCATCCAGGGTCGCGCCTCTCCGTCACGCAGGGCGGCGCCTGCCAGAACCTGATCGTCACCGGCACGGCGCCCTTCGATACGACGGACGGAGGCGGTAGGGATTCGAGCGCATCCAACCGCCTCGTGCGCACCTCCGATTCCACGACTCAGTTCTTCTCCGTTTCGCTGACGGGCCTGCCGACGGGCGGCTCGGTGAGCAACGTCGGTGCTCGACATCACGGCATCCTCGGCGAACGGTGCGCAGGTCGCGTTCACAGGCCCGGAGCCGGAGAGCCTGCCGACCGGGTGTCTGACCAGCGGCGTCACCCCGGCGTCCAGCATCCAGACCAATCCCGACGGTTCCGTCTCGCTTCACTGCAACATGGGCACTTTCACGTCGGCCGTCGCCCCGTTGCAGGTGACGGTCACGCCCAACAACAACTCCCTCAACGACTCCACCTTCCACCTCACGGCGAGGTGCGCGCGCGGCGGGCGGCGACGCCGTGCAATCCGCTACCGTCGTGAACCTGGATGCACGATCACCGGCGTCCCCAGCTGGGATGTCAGCAAGCGCGATTGGTCTACGACAGCCAGCCCGACGACCGCCACGATCAACGGCCAGCAGCAGGTCGGCTATGTGATCAGCGACCTCATCGTCATCGCGCCGACCGCCTCGAAGGGCGAGACGGGACTCGTCTCGCCCTCACCTTCACGAACCGCCTGAACATTCCCACGGCCCTGATGCTGAGTTGCGGACCGACGCAGAACGGCGGAGGCACGGGACTCGGCGCCACCCCGGTGCGATCGCCTGCCCGCCGGAAGGCATCCCCGTCGGCACGGGCGGCGCGACGGCGACGATCACGGGACTCTCGGCACAGCAGACGAGCGGATACCACATGCGGTTCTTCGTGCCGCTGCAGGATGCATACCGCCTCATCGACCCGACCTGGCAGCTCGGCCGACCCGTCCCGACCGGCTCCTTCTGCCGTGGGGGACCAGATCATCGAGGACCGAGGGGTATCGACGACGTCCGGGCCGGCTGAACTACGGCAGGGGCATCGAGCTCGGGCAACGGAACCACCGCGTCCGGCAACAACGTGTTGAACGGCCCCAACCTGCAGATCCAGCCGCCGACGCCGGGCATTCCCGGCAGCGGCAAGGCGTACTTCTCCCTGCTGGGCGGATGCTGTTCACCCACGGCCAGCGCCGGGAACCGAACCGGCACGCGCGTCGCCCTCAACCTACGGACACGCAGGACGACCATCACCAACCTCGATACTGGTGATCGCCGTTCGACGTGCTACGGGCTGGGGATCGACACGTCTCCGCGGCACCCGCCGGCTATCTGATCGAGTACGCCGTGGGGCCCGACGCCGCGGATTTGGAGAGCGGCCCTCCGGTCAATGGCGCGTATCCATACACCTCCACCGATCTCGGTAGCCGCGGCGCTGACGGGGAACCAGACCCCAGGACCGTACGGCCCGGTGGTCAACACCGACCGGACACCTCATTCGGTGCGGACTGGCGCGACAAGGTCAACATGGTACGGATGCGCCCGATCGACCCCGGCGACCTTCCCTGCCTCCGAGCTCGTCCCCGCCGCCCAGCCGCTGCTCCGGGCGCGATCGACTTTACAACGGCGGACCCCACGCGGGCCAGGACATCCCCCGGCGTCGCCGCTCCTCAACGAAGGCGGATGGACCGACCCCCACGAAGGCCGAGAACTGGTCCACCACCGAGGCGCTGCTGCGGTGTACTTCCGGTGGAGGTGCTGCTCACCAAGTCCACGCCGCAAACCCAGTACTTGCCGGGCGACAGCGTACCGTGGACGCTCGCGCCGCAGGTGAGCGCCGGCGGCCCCGGGCAAACCGTACGGCAATTGACGGTCACCGACACGCTGCCCGCCTCACTCGAGCTCGACGTGCCGTGCACCCGGCGGCGCTGCCCGCGGGGGTGAGCGTCGCATACAACCCGGTGAGTCGCGTCGCCACGTTCAGCTACGGCGACGTCACGATCCCTGACACGGGAGTGCCGTACCAGCGCTCCCTCAACTGACGGCGTGCACACGTGTGTCGATGCTGGCCATACCCGGTTCGGCCATCGTCAATTCGGCCACCGTGTCAACGCCTGACGCGCCCTCGAACACGATCACCGCGTCCATCACGATCAACGGCACGGGCCAGCTCTGCGCTCCAGAAGTCGGTGGATCGCCCGCTCTGTCTCGCCAGGGCAGACCTTCACGTGGCGGCTGGACTGGTCGAACACGACGACCAACATCCCGTTCGCTGCGCCCGACCTGATCGACGTGCTTCCCTGGAACGGGGATGCCGCCAGCGGCTCCCTGTCGAAGCAGGACCATTACGCGTCGGATTACACGGGGACGGAAGGTATCTCTTGCGGCGCTCCCGCAGCCCACATACACCGGAGGAGCGACGGGAGCGGTTCCCGGCACCTGGTACTACGCGACGGCTGACCCTCGACCATTCCGCATGACGCACGAAACCCGGTGAACAGCGGACCGGAGAACCCCGGAGGGCTGGGCAGACCGCCGCGGAGACCGCGGCCGGCCCGGGCTTCACGGCCGTGACCGCCGTGCGTTTCGTGTCGTCCACCCAACTCGCCCAGGGCCAGGTGGTGCGCGCCTCATCCCCTCCTCCGCGAACCCGGCGCAGGTGGCCGGCGCGCCCGTCCTGAACAGTCTGTACGTGAACCGCGCCGAGATCTTCTCCGCCACATTCCCCGACCAGCCGCTGCCGTCGAACGAACCGTACGTGCTGATGCCGGGCTGGTCAGTGGGCGACCTTCGTCTGGGTCGACCGGGACGTGAACGGGGTCTACGACGCGGCCGACACCGTTGTGGCGGGAGTTCCGGTGGAGGTGCTGAACAGCGGCGGAACCGTCGTCGCGACGGCACAGACCTCGTCGGCCGGCCGCTGGATGGTGGAGGGGCTTCAGGCGGGCACGTACACCGTGCGCATCCCGGCCAGTGCCTTCGCCCCGGGCGGACCGCTCGCGGGGATGCAGGGACTCGTCGATCGGCGCGACGAGCACCCTCGCGATCGGCGAGACGCAGGGCAACAAGAACGATCCCTCCGGCGCAGCGGCCAGCGTGGGCTTGAGCAGCTTCCCGGTCACGTTCGCGTACACGACAAGCGCCGACGGGACGATCACCGGCGGGAATCAGCCCCTGCAGGCGGCTACCGACCCGGCGGGTCTGCTGAACCTCTGCTGCCGGCCGGCTTCATGAATACGAACATGGATCTCACGGCGACGCCGTCGCCTGACATCGCCGTGGTGAAGAGCGCCGACACGACCGAGATCACGCACGTGGGGCAGGTCGTGCGGTACACGTTCTCCGTGACGAACACCGGAGGACTGGCGCCTCGACACCGTCGGCGTCGATGATGTGCAGACGGCACCGGCCGGCGCCCTCGACGCAGCACCTGTCTGCGCGGACTCCGCGCTCCTCCCGGGAGCCTCAACCACCTGCACCGCCGCCTACACGGTGACCCAGGCGGACCTCGACAACGGCTCGGTCGCGGACACCGTGACGGCCCACGGCTCACCCCCGGGCACGCTCCCGCCGGTCGTCTCCCCACCGTCCGCGCTATCCATCCCCGTGGCGGC
Source organism: Leifsonia sp. L25 (assembly GCF_050632895.1). The sequence goes on from NZ_JBODRZ010000004.1 coordinate 400,827, forward strand.
CCCCGCGTCGCTCTCGCTCGAGAAGGCCGCGGACACGGCGACCGTCTCCACCGTCGGCCAGGTGGTGACCTACACGTTCACGGTGACGAACACCGGGGCGCTCACCCTCAATGCGCTCAGCGTGGCGGACCAGCAGAGCGCGCCCGCCGGCGCTTTGGATGCGCCCCCCACCTGCGCCACGACGACCCTCGTCCCCGGCGCATCGACCACCTGCACCGCCACGTACACGGTGACGCAGGCCGACCTCGACCACGGCTCTCTGGCGGACACCGCGATGGCGAGCGCCTCACCGGCGGACGGAGGACCGGACGTCTTCTCTCCCTTCGACGCCCTGACCATCCCCGCGAACACGACCGCTTCGCTCACGGTGCAGAAGACAGCAGACACCGCGACTGGTCTCCACGGTCGGCGAGGTGGTCACGTATACGTTCGCGGTCACGAACGCCGGAACAGTGACGCTGAGCTCCCTCACCGTGGCTGACCAGCAGACGGCGCCGGCCGGTCCACTGGATGCGCCGCCCAGCTGCGCCGCGACGACGCTCGCCCCGGGCGCATCCACTACCTGCACGGCGACCTACACCGTGACGCAGGCCGACCTCGACCACGGCTCCGTCGCCGACACCGCCATCGCGAGCGCCTCGCCCGCCGACGGCGGCCCCGATGTCACCTCGCCCCCGGACGGCCTCACCATCCCTCCGACGGCGACAGCCGGGAATCGCGCTCGTCAAGACCGCCGACCGCACCGAGATCTCCGCCGTCGGCCAGGTGGTCACCTACACGTTCACCGTCACGAACACCGGCGCGCTCACCCTCAGCTCGCTCAGCGTGGCCGACCAGCAGACCGCACCGGCCGGACTCCTGGACGCGCCGCCGACGTGCGCGGCCACCACCCTCGCGCCGGGCGACTCCACCGATTGCACCGCGACGTACACGGTGACGCAGGCCGACCTCGATCATGGCTCCGTGGCCGACTCCGCCACCGCCTCCGCCATCGCCGGGGGCAGCTCCATCACCTCTCCGCCCGACGACCTGAGCATCCCGGAGCACGCGACGGCCTCCATCACGCTGCAGAAGACCGCGGACACGGCCACCGTCTCCGCTGTCGGCCAGGTGGTCACGTACACATTCGCCGTGAAGAACACCGGGGCGCTCACCCTGAGCTCCCTCAGCGTGGCCGACACGCAGCTGGCGCCGGCCGGTCCACTGGATGCGCCGCCCAGCTGTGCCGCGACGACGCTCGCCCCGGGCGCATCCACCACCTGCACGGCGACCTACACCGTGACGCAGGCCGACCTCGACCACGGCTCCGTCGCCGACACCGCCATCGCGAGCGCCTCGCCCGCCGACGGCGGCCCCGATCTCACCTCGCCCCCGGACGACCTGACGTTGCCGGTGGATGCGCAGCCCGCCATCGCCCTGGTCAAGACGGCCGATCGCACCGACGTCTCCGCCGCCGGGCAGGTCGTCACCTACACCTTCACGGTGACGAACACCGGAGGACTCACCCTCACCGGCGTGCAGGTGGCCGACACGCAGACGGCCCCCGCCCCGAGCACTGGACGCGCCGCCCACGTGCGCTGCCACGACGCTCGCTCCGGGCGCATCCACCACCTGCACCGCCACGTACACCGTCACCCAGGCGGACATCGACCACGGCTCCGTCGCGGACACGGCCGTCGCCTCGGCAGACGCCGGCGGCAGCACCGTCACCTCCCCGCCCGACGGCCTCACCATTCCCGCGCCCGCGACGGCATCCCTGTCTCTCGTGAAATCGGCCGACCGCACCGACGTCTCCGCCGCCGGGCAGGTCATCGCCTACACGTTCACGGTGACGAATACCGGAGGACTCACCCTCACCGGCGTGCAGGTGGCCGACACGCAGACGGCCCCGCCGGAGCACTGGATGCCGCACCGGTCTGCGCGACGACGACCCTCGCTCCGGGCGCATCCACCACTTGCACCGCCACGTACACGGTCACTCAGGCAGACATCGACCACGGCTCGGTCGCCGATACCGCGACCGCCGTCGCCTCGCCCCGGCGGCGGCCCCGTGACCTCGCCGCCCGACGACCTGACCATCCCAACGACGCCGGCACCCGCCCTGGCGCTCACCAAGTCCTCGGCCACGACGACGGTCACCCACGTCGGGCAAGTGGTCCCGTACGCCATCACTGTCAGCAACACGGGGAACGTCACGATCGCGGGCATCCAGGTCACGGACTCCATGCAGGCGCCGGCGACCGACAGCGGGCTCTCCGCCCTCGCCTGCCCGCAGACGACTCTGGCGGTCGGGGAGCAGATGACGTGCACCGTCTCGTACGCGGCCTCGCAGGCCGACCTCGACGCCGGAGCGATCGCCAACGACGGCGACGCGCGCGAGCGGCACCGCACCCGATGGGAGCACCGTCCGCCCTCCGGACGCCTTCCTCATCGTCCCGGCCGACCAGCAGGCGACCCTCGCTCTGAAAAAGACCGGCCAGCTCACCGGGAACGGCCCGCTCGTCGCCGGTGAGAAGGTCACCTACAGCTTCGTGGTCACCAACACGGGCAACGTCACCGTGGATGCGATCGCCATCGACGAGGCCGCATTCAGCGGCTCAGGGCCGCTGCCGGCGCCGATCTGCCCGCCCGGAGCGCTGCCGCCCGGAGCGCAGGCCGTCTGCACGACGGAGTGCACGGTGACGCAGGGGATGTGGACGCCGGCACCGTCGCCAACGCGGCGATCGCGAACGGGACCGCGCCGAACGGACCGGTCTCCTCACCGCCGTCGGATGCCGTCGTCCCGCTGGCAGCCCATCCGGACTCACCCTGCACAAGCTCAGTGGATCCGCGTGACCGTCGCCTCCGCCGGCGACACCGTCACCTACCGGTTCGAGGTGAGCAACACCGGCAACGTGTCCGTCAGCGCGCTGGCCATCGACGAGACGGCGTTCTCCGGGACCGGCACCATGACCACCCCGGTCTGCGGCGTCACGGTCCTGGCACCGGGCCAATCGACGACCTGCACCGCCCACTACTCGGTCACCCAGGCGGACGTGGACGCCGGCCATGTGACCAACACGGCGGTCGCGAACGCGACGTCGGCGGGGCGCGCCGGTCGCATCCAACTCCTCCACCGCTGAGCTGACGGCCAACGGGGTCAGTGCGCTCGAACTGGTGAAGTCGGTCTCGCCGACGTCGGTGGCGAAGGCCGGAGACCCGGTCACCTTCTCCTCACGCGCTGACGAACACCGGGGCGGCCACCTTGTCGAACCCGAGCATCACCGAGACCGGCGTTCAGCGGTACGGGAACATTGGGCGCGCCGACCTGCCCGGCGAGCATCGCGCCCGGGGCGACGGTGGCCTGCACCGTGGAATACGTCTTCACACAGGCGGACATCGACGCGGGCCGGGTGATGAACACCTCGGTCGCGCACGCAGACTCGCCGTCCGGCGTCGTCACCTCCGACGAGTCGTCGGCCCAGGTGTACGGCTCGGCAGACATCGGACATCACGATCGACGTCAGCGGCTCCATCCGCGGCGGGCACGCGGGAGACACCGTGACCTTCAAATACGTCGTCACCAACACCGGCAACACGACCCTGACGACCGTGGGCGTCACGACCACCGCGTTCAGCGGCAGCGGCCCGCAGCCGGTCCCGGTGTGCCCGCTCACGATGCTGCTGCCGGGCGAATCGATGGTGTGCACGGCGCCCTACGTGCTGACCGACGAGGATGCGGCGAAAGGCATCGTGACCACCGAAGCGACCGCGCACGGCGAGCCGCCCAGCGGCGGCGGCGTCGCATCGAGCCAGGCTCCGCCGATGTGCAACTCCGCCGATCGTCGTCGTCCCGCAGCCGCCGACCACTCCTCCGTCCAGCACTCCTCCCGCTTCCCCTGCACCGCCGGCGCCGGCCGCCGATGGGGCCGCGCCGCTTGCCGGCACTGGCAGCGACGCCGGGCCGGTGACGGCGATCGCCGCGTTCGCCGCGCTGATGGTGATTACGGGCATCGCGCTGCTGCGGCGCCGGGTGAAGCGGCGAGTTCAAGCCGCCGGCTTCCGGGCACCGCCTCGGAGCCGCTCGATCACATCCAGCAGCGCCTGCCGGTATTGCGGCGCCGACTGGTAGTCCGGGTGCGTCGCCACCTTGACGAGGTAGCGCGGCGGTCCGAATTCGTCGGCGCCGCGGTCGAGGTCGTCGGGGCGGCGGTCGTCGAGGCGGTAGCTGTTGATCGGGAAGCCGAGGTAGTCGGTGCGCCGCCACAGGTTGATCCAGGCGACGGACCCGTCGGGCTGGGTCAGCAGCTGCACGAGCGACGGGTCGTCGGCGCCCGACGGGGTGACGGTCACCGGCTCGCCGCCCTGGTCGAGTTCGACCTGCGTGAACCACGGGTCGCCCTTGCCGAGCAGCGGCCGCCGCGAGCCGAGCGTGCCGAGCGCATCCGGCCCGAACAGCTCCGGGAAGAACCGGCCGAAGTAGACGCGCAGCTGCGCGCCGTACGTCAGCAGCCCGACGTTGTGGAGCCGCTCGGCGTCGCCCGGCCGCAGCGTGAACAGTGTCGAGACGGCCAGCACGGCGCCGAGGCTGTGCGCCGAGAGCACCACGCTGAACGGCCGCTCCCGGGTGAGCGCGTCGTCCTGCTGCTGGTCACGCCAGTGCAACTGCTCCGCCAGGTCGAGACCCTCCGGCGGGGTGAGGTCGTGGGTCAGCCAGTCGGTCACCCGGTCGCGGAGCTCGGGGACGACGCGCTCGGCGTAGCAGGGTGGCCCGAACGGATGCCCGGCGCGAGGAAGGAAGCACATCAGGTCCCACATCACGCTGATCGGGCGCTCCTTCGCCGTGAGCGCGTTCTCGACGATCACCGCGAGGATGGCCGCCGCGATCACGGTGAGGGCCGGCCCGACCAGCGCGTCGACCGCCCGGAACGGCACCGAGTACGACACGGCGAGCGCGATGACGAAGTCGACGGCGAGCAGGCCCGCGAGGATGCCGAGGATGGGCTCCCCGCGGTGCACGAGGGCGGCGAGGCGCCGCGCGCGCAGGATCTTGAGGGCGAGCCGGTCGGCGGTGGTGCTGGCGTCGATGCGGCCGTCGCGGTACGCATCCACCTGCTCCAGCAGCGGGCGGCGGCCCCCGAGCGTGCGCGGGGTCGTCAGCCGCGGCATCCAGCGCAGCAGCGAGAGGGCGATGCCCGCGGCGATGAGCGCCAGCGCGAGGGCGACGAACGGGAGGACGTCACCGAAGTTGTGGTAGACGATCGGAGGCCGGAGGACGTGGTGCGGGCCCGCGGTGACGCAGCCGCACGGAGTCGACCCGCTGACCAGCCAGCCCTGCACCCCGAGCACGAGAAGGGTGGAGAGGATCATCGCCGCCCCGAGCGACAGGAGCATGAGGATGCCCGGCCCCATCCCCGCCCAGCCCTCGGCCCGGAAGCGCTCCGGCGGGCCGGCCCGGCGGCCGGAAGGCGAGCGCGGCCACCAGACGAGGACGAGCTGCGCGGCGGTGAGCAGGGCGGCGACGGCGAACAGCGGCACGCGCAGCGGTCCAGGGTGGCCCCCGACCGTCGCCGGGTTCTGCGCCACTCCGGCGAGGAACGTCAGTCCGGCGACGGTCATCAGCGCGATCGACAGCCAGTGCGGCACACCGCGCCGCCAGCCCAGCGCCGAGATGCAGATGGCGACCAGCACCCCGAGGATGATGGACGGCGCCGTCGCGGAGGCCGAGGACGCCCCGGTGCCGGGCACCTCGTACTGCCCGCCGAACCAGAGGGATGCGCCCACGAACACGTAGATGACGACGCCGCCGACGAGGATCCAGGCGGTGACCGTTCCCGTCCGGCGGAGGCGATCGCGCAGGTACTCGTTCACCGGACCCCGCCCGGATTCGTCGTCTCGGCTAGCACGCCGACGCAGACGATCGCCGCCACGAGGCCTGCGGCCGCGGCGACCCCGCCGATCAGGATCGGCAGATCGCCCTCTGCGCCGCCGCGACGAGGCACTCGGGCGAGACGAAGGTCTGCAGTTTCGCGCAGGCGGCGGTGCCCGCGAACATCCGGTCCCACGCGAGCAGCAAGGCCACCAGCAGGAACGCCGCGGCGAGGTGCAGCCGCTCGGTCGGCGATCCCACCCGGGCCGTGCGCCAGAAGCCCTCCGAGGCGAGCGGTCGCAGCTTCCCGGTGCGCTGGACGCCGCGCCCGCCCATCCGGTCGGCAGCGTCGAAGATCGCGGCCTCGTAGCGGGCGCGTGCCCGGCGCGAGACGAGGAACAGCAGCAGCACACCGCCGATCGGGACGAGCGAGAGAAGCGCCAGCTGCGGCCCGCGCCAGGAGAGCGGCGGCTGGCTGAAGAAGTCGGCGAAACCCCCGGGCAGGGCCGTGCAGGCCGTACCGCTGATGCACTGCACGCCCAGGTCCAGGCTGACCGAGCCGAGGGCGCACACGTACAGCAGCGTCAGCCCGAGCGCGAAGATGCGCAGCGAGGCGCCGCCGACCCCGGAATCCCACTCGCCCCCGGGGCGCTGCGCCGGGATGCGGCGCGTCCAGTACGCGGTGTTCGCCAGGCCGAACGGCGCGAGCAGCAGCCACGCGAGCTGCACGAAGAGCTGCCCGATGAACAGGATCGGCCCGGAGCCATAGCGTGCCAGCCGGCCCCACGAGTAGGCCTCGGTGCGCACGCCCGCCGGAGGGACGGCCGGATCGACGGTCTCGGGTGGGTCATCGGGGTCGCGGTCGGCCTCGTCCTGCTTCGGCGCCCACCAGAAGCCGCCGTTCTCGTCCCCTGCGTCTGCCGCAGCTCGCTCTGCTCGTGCCCGAGGATCTCCGTCGGCGGCGTGTTCTTGATGCCGTGGATCCGCAACTCAAGCACGCGATGGGGCCACTCGCCCGCTTGTGCCTCTTCGCTCATCGGCCCGCCCATCGTCGATACGACGGGCGAAGAATACTGCCGGGGATACGTGTGCGGCTACAGCGCATCCACCTGTAGCAGTTGCGGGCTGCACGGCGTAATGTCCCTCGTATGAGCAACCCAGAGCAGCCGATCGGCGACGCACGCGAGAACCTCGAGGGCAGCTACACCGAGGTGGATGGCGAGCTGCCGCACGAGCGCACCGTGCACGGGCAGTACACCGAGACCGAGGGGGTCGGACCGGAGGCCGCGACCGAGGGCACCTACACGGACGCCCAGGAGCCGGTCGATGCGCCCGATGGCGAGTACACCGAGGGCGACTACGACGAGCCGTGAGCGACGGGCCTGACGATCAGGCGTAGCGCTTGCGCGCCTTCTCGGCCTGCGCCTGCGCCTTCTTGCGGGCCTTCTTCACGTCGGGCGCGTTCCAGAACGACGCCAGCGATCCGGTGATCTGCTCGCAGTCGCTCGCGGCCCGCGCGGGCGCCGAGGAGGTATGCCGCCAGCAGGGCGATCAGGATGACGAAGATGTTGGGTCGCATGCCCCGACGCTAGCCCTCAGGCCGTCTTCTGGGAAGATCCGTACACCAGCCGGCGCAGCAGCGCGTGCAGCGGGCGCGCGAGGAACAGCAGGAACAGCCACCACAGGTTCACGGCCGGGACCAGGACGGCGAGGACCAGCGCGAGCGCCATGATGATGACCTCGGCGAAACCGCGCGTCTTGTCGATATCGCTGCGGGCCGCTTCCGTCATCAGCTCCGGTTCCCGGTACAGCGCCCAGCCGATCAGCTTCGTCGCGACGGATGCGAGGAGCATGTCGCCGATGTAGAGCGCGTACACCTCGGGCCGCTCACCCGCGCTCGCCAGAGCACGTTCGCGCTGAACGGGATGGTGACGATCGCGATCAGCCACAGGAAGTTGAACCACACGATCCACGCGTTGTAGTCGCGGACCGACTCGAAGATCGAATGGTGCACCACCCAGAACCGGGCGATGACGGCGAAGGACACGACGAACGCGAAGATCTCCCAGAAGTTGCGGTCGATGAACTGCCCGAACGACGCGTCCCCGATCTGCGACGCGGCGTCCACCAGCGGCAGGATGAGCAGCGTGATCGCGATGGCGACGGTCGCGTCCGAGAAGTTCACGAGCCGGTCGAGCCCGCGCTCCGTCCTGATCACCGCCATGCGGTCATTCTGCCGCAGCCGGTCCCTGGCCGGCGCTCGCCCACTCCGGGCGCAGCCGTTCGACACCGTCGAGGATGAGGTCGAGCCCCGTCGCGAACTCGGCGTCGTAGTCGTACCCGCCGCGGGACATCTCGACCACCACCTCCATCAGGTAGGGGAACTGCATCGCCAGCTCGGGGGCGTCGCCTCGAGCTTCTGCTCGGCGACTTCACCCGACTCCTCCGCGGTGTCGAACGGCAGCGTCTTCTCCTGCAGGGCGAAGCCGTAGACGTAGGCGTCGAGGGCGGAGGTGACGTGCACGGCGGTGCGGAACGAGAAGCCCGAGCGGCGGAGGCAGCCCATCATGGCGTCGTGCTGACTGAGGTTGGCGAGGCCCGGTCGCATCCGCGACTCCATCAGCCCGACGGCCCACCGGTGGCGGAGCAGGGCCGACCGGAGGGATGCGGCGCGCCGGCGCATGGCGTCACGCCAGGCGAACGGGGGCGACGGCGGCTCGACCTCCGCCCAGACGCGGTCGACCATCCCGTCGATCAGCTCGTCCTTGTTCGACACGTGCTTGTACAGCGCCATCGGCACGACGCCGAGCCGCTGCGCGAGGGTGCGCATGCTCAGACCGTCGAGGCCGTCGGCGTCGGCGAGCGCCAGCCCCGCGTCGATCACACGATCGGCGGTGAGGGTCGCTCTTGACATGGTGTACAGCGTACACCTATCGTGATGCACAGCAGGTGTACGCCGTACACCTCGCATCCCGAGAGGACACCATGGATCCGGATCGCCGCCGCTGCTCGCCGCGGGCGTGCTCTTCCTGCTGACGTTCGCCACCTCCATCCCCGGCGCACTCCTTTACGGGTCGGTGCTCGGCGATCCGCGGTTCGTGCTCGGCTCGGGCGCCGCCGGGCCGGTGCTCGCCGGGGCTCTCTGCGAACTCGGCCTGGTGATCGCCAACCTCGGCACAGCGATCGCGCTCTACCCGCTCCTCCGGCGGACCAGCCCGTCCTCGCCCTCGCCTACGTCGTCGCGCGCGTGATGGAGTCGACGCTGATCGCGGTCGGCATCCTCAGCCTGCTCACCGTGGTGACGCTGCGACAGGACGGAGCGTCGGGAGCCGGAGACGCCGCAGCGGTGCTGATGGCGCAGGCGCTGGTCGCGCTGCACGGGTGGACGTTCCTGCTCGGGCCCGCGCTTCGTCGTCGGGCTCGGCAACGGCCTCCTCCTCGGCTGGATGCTGTACCGCGCAGGGCTGGTGCCGTTCGGCTGGGCTCTCGTCGGGATGATCGGGGGGCCGATCCTGTCACTGTCCGGCATCGCGGTGCTGCTCGGCGCCTACGACCAGGTTTCGCCCTGGTCGGCGCTGGCGACGCTGCCGGAGTTCGCGTGGGAGGCGTACCTCGGCATCGCGCTGACCGTGCGTGGGCTGCGTGGGCCGCGGAGGTCGCGGCACGCCGCGTGCTCACGGCACGTCGGCACGGCCCAGAGACCGAGCGACTTCTTGATCAGCGCGGCGGCGTCATCGGTGGCGGCGCTCTCCGTGGCCTCCTGATTGGCCTCGGTCACCGCCTTCACCACCTCGTCGCGCTGGATGCGGATGCCGCGCGGCGCGTCGATCCCGATACGGACGCCGTCGCCCCGGGACTCGAGGATGGTCACGACGATGTCATCGCCGATGAGCACCCGCTCGCCCGCCTTGCGCGTCAATACCAGCATCGTCCCACCCTATCCGCCGGGCGGCGCGTCCAGCCGAGAGCACCGGCAGGCCGAGCAGATGGACGGAGCCGGGCGAACCGGTGAAGGATGCGCCGGTCGCGGCCACGGCATCCACGGCGAGCACCGCATCCACCGCCCGCACCCACGCGGCGGTGTCCTCGACCTTGCGCGACACGTCGACCGCGACCCAGACCTGGTCGGGGGCGATGCCGGCGAGGTCGGCGGCGAGCCCGGGGACGGCACCGGGGCGGCGATCGGGAAGGATGCGACGATCGGGATCTCCCGCCGCACGCCGTCGGCACGGGCGGCGAGGGCGTCGCGGCGGTCGGCCACCCGCTGAACCTCGGCGGCCGCGTCGGCGGAGGCGGCCAGGACGCGGGCGGCCCCGTGCGCCTCGGGGCCGAGGCCCACCACGAGGGTGAGGTCGCCGCGTCCGCGGAGCCTCGCCGGCGGCGGCCGGCGGCGTCCGCCTCCCGCCGCTCTTCCCGAGCGGTGAGTCGTGGCGCGAATCCTCGCCGAGTTGCGACATCAACTCACCACTCGGCGCGGATTCGAGCCACGACTCACCGCTCGACAGCCGCGGACGCCGCGGACGCCGCGGGCGACGGCGCGGCCAGCTCGGGCGCGTCGACCGCCCGCACGAGGTCGTCGAGCACCGCCTGGAACGCCAGCGACGACGTCGAGACGGCGGGCAGCACCTCCGCCTCGTCGATCCTGCCGACCCACTCAGGCCGCGATCGACTCCGCACCGCGGACCACCCCCACGGTCTCGATCGCGGCCTGGACGGCCGTCACCTCCTGGTACGAGCAGCACCGTGAGGCCCGCGATCTGCCCGGCGACGAGCCGCCGGATCGCAGGACGCAGCGCCGGCGCGCACACGAGCACGGCCGAGACACCGGCGTCGTCGAGCCGGCCCGCGGTGTCGCGGATGGACGCGAGCACCGCCTCCAGCCGCACCGGGTCGAGCACGATCTGCGTCCTGTGCTCCGACGGCCGAAGGCCTCGAGCATCGACTGCTCCAGCCCGGGGTCGATCATGATCACGCGCAGCGTCCCGCCGTCGATGTGCGGCGCGACGACGGCCGGCCCGAGAGCGACCGGGCCGCCTCGACCAGCCCCTCGGGGTCGTTCGAGAGCTTCGCGCGCAGGGTCAGGGCCTCCAGGATGCGCAGCAGGTCGTTGATCGGCACCTGCTCGGCCAGCAGTCCTGCAGCACGCGCTGCACCTCGGCGAGCGACAGCAGCGCCGGGATGAGCTCCTCCACGGCGGGCGGGTTCACCAGGTTGACGCCCTCGGTGAGCATCCGCACATCCTCGCGGGTCAGGAGGCGCGCGGCATTCGACGTGATGATCGACGAGAGGTGGGTGATCAGCACCGAGACGCGGTCGATCACCGTCGTCCCCGCCGAGCTCGGCGCTGTGCCCGCATCTCCGACGGGATCCACTTCGCCGGCAGCCCGAACACGGGCTCCACCGTCGGCGTGCCCGGCAGGTTGTCGAGCGCGTCGCCGAGGGCGAGCACGCGGCCGGACGGCGCCTGCCCGCGTCCCGACTCCACCCCGGCGATCTTGATGACGTACGTCGACGGCGGCAGTTCGGCGCTGTCGCGCGTGCGCACCGGCGGCACGATGACGCCGAGCTCCAGCGCGATCTTGCGGCGCAGGGCCCGCACCCGGGCGAGGAGGTCGTCCGACGCGCCGCTCACGATGTCCACCAGGTCGGGCGCGAGCGTGATCTCGAGGGCGTGGACGCGCATCTGCTCGATGAGGTGCCTCGGTCGTCTCGGTCTTCGTGGCGGTCGCCACCGCGTTCTGCGCCGCCTGCGCCTTCTTCGCCGCCGCCTGCGCGGTCTTGATGCGCTGGGACGCCAGGATGAGGAACGCCCCGACGAGCACGAACGGGATGGGCGGCATCCCCGGGATGAGCGCCATCACGATCGCCGCGCATCCCGCGATCATCAGGGCGTTGCGCGACTGGCTCAGCTGGCCGCTCGCCGTGGTTCCCATGTCGGACTCGGCGTTGGACCGGGTCACGATCATGCCGGTCGAGACGGCCATGAGCAGGGCCGGGATCTGCGAGACGAGCCCGTCGCCGATGGTCAGCAGCGTGTACGAGTTGACGGCGGAGAGGAGGTCCATTCCGCGCTGCACCATGCCGATCGCGATGCCGCCGACCACGTTGATGACGATGATCAGGATGCCCGCGATCGCGTCGCCCTTGACGAACTTCGAGGCGCCGTCCATCGCGCCGTAGAAGTCCGCCTCCGCCGACACCTCGGCGCGCCGGGCACGGGCCTGCTCCTCGGTGATGAGTCCGGCGTTGAGGTCGGCGTCGATCGCCATCTGCTTGCCCGGCATCGCGTCGAGGGTGAACCGCGCGCCCACCTCGGCGACGCGCTCGGCGCCCTTGGTGACCACGATGAACTGGATGACCACGAGGATGAGGAACACCACCGCGCCGATGATGATCGACCCGCCGACGGCGACATGGCCGAACGCCTGGATGACCTGCCCGGCGAACCCGTCGCCCAGCACGAGCCGCGTGGAGGCGACGTTGAGGCCGAGCCGGAACAGCGTGGCGACGAGGAGCAGCGACGGGAACACGGAGAAGTCGAGCGGCTTCTTGACGAACATCGTGGTGAGCAGGATGACCAGCGCCAGCATGATGTTGACGATGATGAGCATGTCGAGCAGCCACGACGGCACCGGCACGACGAGCAGCATGATGATGCCGACGACTCTGATCGGCACGGCCACCTTGGCGGCGAGACCCTTGTTCGGCTTCATGTCAGCCCTCCTTGCAGCTGGGGTCGCATGGTGTGCACTCCGGTCGCCGAGCCGCGCTGCTTCAGCGACATGACGAACGCGAGGACGCGGGCGACGGAGTTGTAGAGCTCGACCGGGATCTCGTCGCCGATCTCGCACCCGGCGTGCAGCGCACGCGCGAGCGGGATGTCCTTCACGATGGGCACGCGCTCTCTCCTCGGCCTTCTCGCGGATGCGCAGGGCGATCGCACCGGCGCCCTTCGCCACGACCCGCGGAGCCGACTTGCCCGGCTCGTACTTCACGGCCACGGCGATGTGCGTCGGGTTCACGAGCACCACATCCGACCCTCCGATCGCGGCGATCATGCGGTTGCGGCTCATCGCCAGCTGGCGCGAGCGCCGCTGCGAGCGCACCAGCGGGTCGCCCTCGGTGTTCTTGTTCTCGTCGCGCAGCTCCTGCTTGCTCATGCGGGTGTGCTTTCGGTTGCGCCGCATCACGACGAGCACGTCGAGGCCGGCGAGCACGAGGCCGGCGCCGATGGCCGCCTGGAGCAGCCCGGCCGTGCCACCGGTCGCCGCCGACAGCAAGGAGGTGAGCGGCATCGACCCGGACGACAGCAGCACCGGCATCAGCCCCTGCACCACCAGGAACAGCCCGATCGCGACGACGCCCGACTTCAGCAGCGTCTTGGCGCCCTCCCACAGTGCGCGCATCCCGAACACCCGGCCGAGCCCCTGCACGATGTTGAACTGCTCGTACTTGCCCTCGAGCTTCTTGAAGTGGATGCCGCCCTGCACGGCCGCAGCGCCCACCACGGCGAGCGCGCCCACGCCGAGCAGCGGGCCGATGGTCGCCACGATGCTGCCCAGGCCGTCGCCGAGCGCCGCGACGGCCTTGGCCGGGTCCGGGCTCTCGATCACCGAGCGGACGGAGAAGAGCTGATCGATCGCGGCGGTCGTCCCGCTCTGCAGCGTGAACGGCAGCATCACCGCCGCGGCGCCGACACCGACCCACGCGGTGAGGTCGGAGGACTTGCTGAGGCGGCCCTTGGAGCGGGCCTCCTTCATCCGCTTGTCGGTCGCCTTCTCGGTGCGCTCCTGCGCGTCGCTCACCGGCCCACCCCCAGCATCGTCTTGACGGCGGTGTCCGTGAGGCCGGAGACGACTCCGGGCAGCGTGACGAACACGATCGCGGAGAGCACGACCGTGAGCATGATCTTCAGGGGGAAGCCGAGGGAGAAGGCGTTGAGCGCGGGCGCGACGCGGGTCAGCAGGCCGAGCCCGACATCCGCGAGGAACAGCACGACGATCAGCGGACCGGCCACCTGCAGGGCGGCGAGGAACATCTGGGTCACCCGTTGACCATCTCCTTCGCCGGGTCGGCCATGCTGAGGCCGGCGGCAAGCGGGATGGCGTCGAACGACCGCACCAGCCCTCCGATGATGAGCTGGTATCCGCCCGACGCGAACAGCAGCGCGAGGGCGGTCAGCTGGAACATCCGGGTGAACTGGGCGCCGTTGATCATGGACTGCGGGTCGAACGCCTGCGCGAGCTGGAAGCCGCCGAACAGGTCGATCAGACTTCCCGCCGACTGGATGGCCGCGAAGACCACGAAGACGAGGAACCCGAGCGTCGCACCCACCGACAGCTCGCGGACCATGTCGAGGAGGAACGCCCCCGTGTCGCCCGAGTGGTAGCCGGCGCCCACCTCGCGGCGCGACCGCGATGGCCAGGCCGATCGCGAGCATCCCCTTCACCTGCGCCGGGAAGCCGCTTGTACGAGAACGGCGGCGCGATGACGAGGAACGCCACCATGCGGAGGGACGCCAGCGCGATCGCCTCGATGGCGGCCAGGTCGATGGGGATGTTCATCAGCCGTGCCCCAGCAGCTGCGGCAGCTTCTCGAACAGCGCCTGGGTGAACGAGACCAGCTCGGAGATCATCCACTGCCCGCAGATGATCAGCGCAACCGCGACCGCCGCCGCCTTCGGCACGAACGAGAGGGTGACCTCCTGGATCTGCGTGATCGACTGCACCAGCGAGATCGCGAAACCCACGACCAGCGCGGTGATCACGATGGGCGCGGCCAGTTTCGCGGTGACCATGAGGCCCTGCATGGCGATGTCCAGAACGGCGCTCGGGTTCATCCGCCACCCCTGTAGCTCGTGATCAGACTCGTGATGATCAACCCCCAGCCGTCGACCAGCACGAACAGCAGGATCTTGAACGGCAGCGAGATCATCACCGGCGGGAGCATCATCATGCCCATCGACATGAGGGCCGCGGAGACCACCATGTCGATCACCAGGAACGGCACGAAGATGACGAAGCCGATGATGAAGGCGGCCCGCAGCTCCGAGATCATGAACGCCGGGATGAGCGTGAGCAGCGGCACGGAGTTCATGTCGCTCGGGTTCGGCCGGCCGGCCGCGCGGGTCATCAGCGCGATGTCCTCCTCGCGGGTGTGCGCCGACATGAAGTGCCGGAGCGGCCCCTCGGCCAGGTGCACCGCGGCGGTGAAGTCGATGTGGCCGGCCAGATACGGCTGCACGGCCGAGTTGTTGATGTCGACCAGCACGGGGCTCATGATGAACAGGCTGAGGAACAGCGAGAGCCCGGCGAGCACCTGGTTCGGCGGGATGGACGGCATCGCGAGCGCGCCCGGGTGATTGCGAGCACGACGAAGATCTTGGTGAACGACGACATCATCAGCAGCAATGCGGGCGCCACCGAGAGCACGGTGATGCCGACGAGGGTCAGGATGGCCGCGTTCGGGGTGCCGTTCGGGCCGTTGATGTCGAGGGTGATGCCGCCGCCGCCGCCGGCGCCCGTCGGGCCGGTCGGGCCGCCGGGGGTCGGGACGGGCGTGGGGACGGCGTGCGCCGCGTTCGCACCCAGGAGCACGATCGCGACGGCGACGAGCGCGACCAGCAGACCGGCCAGCGCGAGGCGGGGCAGCCGCCTGGCGCGCGCCGTCACTTCTTGTGCCGCACCGCCGAACTCGCCTGCCGCCACGTGGCCGGGGACAGGATCGAGCCTTTGAGTGCCTCGTCGAAGAGCGAGGCGCGTCCCTGCGCCGTGAGGAAGTCGGCATCCTGCCTGGTGGTCGTGGTGGTGATGTCGTCCGTGCCCGTGCGGAGCGCCGTCTCGGGCTGCGCCTCCGGTACCCGGACCAGGGGGGTGACGCCCGCGTCCTGCGGGCGGTCGGCGGTGTGGAGCACGGACACCTGGCGCTCGGTGACGCCGAGGACGAAGCGGTTGCCGTCCACATCCACGACGACGACCGACGCCTTCGGCCCGATGCCCTGCCGCCCCACGACCGTCACGGCGTTGCCGCGACGTCGCCGTGCGGTGGTGCGGCCCTTGGTCACCCGGCGCTGCACGAACCACAGCAGGGCGACCATCACGCCGAGCACCACGAGCACGCGCAGGGCGATGAACAGGGTCTCCACGTCAGCGTCTATCGGCCGGCGGGGCGCTCGCGTTAGCCGTGGGAGGGTGGATAGGTGGAGATCGAGATGGCGCGCATCCCGGCCGGGAGCGTGCAGCTGCACGACGCGCGCCGCAAACGGCGCTGGAGGGTCGAGCTGGAGGAGTTCGAGCTCGGCGTCTTCGCTGTCACCGAGGAGCAGGTGGCCGAGCTCATCGGGGGCGAGCGGGCGCATCCACGGCGGCCGGCGACGGACGTCAGCTGGCTACGCGCCATCCGCCTCTGCAACGCGGCGTCGGAGTGGGAGGGCCTCGACCCCGCGTACACGTTCGACGGTGAGGATGTGACCTGGCACGTGGATGCGGACGGCTACCGCCTGCCGACGGAGGCCGAGTGGGAGTACGCCCGCCGTGCCGGGTCCACCGCGCCGCACTACGGACCGCTGCTGGAAGTGGCCTGGACGAGCGCCGACGGGCTCACCGCGCCCGCCGACGTTGGCGTGCGCCTGCCGAACCTCAACGGCCTGTTCGACACGCTCGGCAACGTCTGGGAGTGGTGCTGGGACCTCCTCGACCCGGGACGCTACGGCGACTACCGGGTCTTCCGCGGCGGCGGCTTCGCCGACGACGCCTGGAACGTGCGCGCCTCGGTGCGCCGGGGCGGGCCGCCGCGGACGCAGTACGAGGACGTCGGTTTCCGCTTCGCGCGCGGCGGATTCGACGCAGGGGGCGCAGCGCAGGGCTGGTCGGCCGCGGCGGATGCGGAACTCGCGGGCGTCGACGGCCCGCTGCCTCCGGGGTGGACGCCGTTGCGCTGACCTGTCGACCGGTGCGTCACATCCCGTGCCCGCGTCCGTCTTCTCTATAGGATCGGTGCTCGCCGGTCGATGCGCGACGGCGAACGGGGGATGCGCAGTGGATGACGTCGTGATGGTGACCGCCGGGGCGCCTCGGCGCACGGGGCGCGTCTGGATCGGAGCGACCGCGTTCGTCCTGCTCGCCACGAGCCTCGGGATCGGAGCGGGCGCCGGCTGGCAGGCGCTCGCGCTGGAGGCGGCCGCTACCGCCGATCGCAGCCTCGCCGCCGCCTCGGACTCCCTGGACCGCGTCACCGAGCAGCGCGGGTCCGCCATCGACAAGGCGCACGCGGCCGTGTCGTCGCTCGACGCGTTCGTCGCGCATCCACGCCCCGACTACGTCTCCGAACCGGCATCGAAGGCGCTCGCGGCGGCGCAGACGAAGCTCCGGACCACGAGCAAGGGACTCACGTACACGCCCTTCGACGCGCCGCACGCCGCGCCGCTCGCCGACCTCCTGCCCTGGACCGTGCTGGCCCACGTGCAGCACGCCGCGCAGCTGACGCGCTCCGAGGTCGCCGACCGGCGGGCGCGGGCAGCCGACGTCGCCGCGCTCAGCCGGGCGCAGAAGACGCTGACGACGGCCGCCACCGCGGTCTACACGGAGCTCGCAGCGCACGGGGAGCAGGTGCTGACGGCCGACGCGTCCGCGACGTACGCCAGCCGGATCGACCTGCGGCACGCGATCGACGCGGGCAAGCCGGGCGTGCTGTCGGCGCAGTTCGGCGGCTCCGGCCTTCTGGGCATCGTGACGACCGTCGACGAGGTGAACGCGGCCCAGGCCGCCGGCGAGGCCGCCAAGCAGGACCCGGCCTACCCCGTCCGGCTGCGCATCGAGGACTACGCGCGGTCCATCGCGCACGGCGTCACCCTCGACTTCGAGTGGCACCACCTCGTGAGCGGGCTCGGCGACGACTGGTACTCCGGCACGACGCAGTACCACGAGGACGACGGGGCTGGGCGGACGATCGACCTCAACTTCGGCGTGCAGGACGGCTTCGGCCGGGGCGACGTGGATGCGCGGGCGCTGGTCACGCACGAGGTCGGCCACGCGCAGGTGGTGCGCCCCGCGTGCAAGGCGCTCTTCGTCGGGCCGGTCTTCCACGGCGACGACGAGATGCGGGCGACCGCGTGGGCGATCTCGATGGGGTTCGACACCGCCGGCTCGGGCATCGAGGCGTACGGCCGACCGAGCGACCAGCAGATCGCGGTCGCCGGCCAGTGCCGCTGACGCCACGCGGCTCCCGGTGGCGGCGCCGGTCGGCGTGTCAGTCCAGGTCTTCGGCAGCGTCGAGGATCTTCGTGATCCGCACCGCGTAGTCCTGGTCGACCACGACGATCTCGCCGTGCGCGATCAGCCGCCCGTTGAGCAGCACGTCGGCGGGCGACCCGGCCGAGCGGTCCAGCTCGATGACCGCGCCCGGCTCCATGGCGAGGACGTCGCGCACCGCCATCCGGGTGCGGCCGATCTCGACGGTGAGGGCCATCTCCACGTTGCTGATGCGGGCCAGCTTGCCGCCCAGGGCGCTCGCACCGGCCCGTTCGGCGACGGATGCGCGCCCGCGCACCGCGAACCAGCCGGCCACCCCGGCCGCCCCCGAGAGGGCGAACACCGTCGTGGCGGGATCGGCGAAGAGCTCGGCGGCGTCCTCCGCGCGGGCATCGTCGAGCACACCGGCGCCGAGCGTGTCGCTGGCGGCCTCGAGGGCAGGCTGCAGCACATCCTGGAGCGCCACCACCGGAGAGCTGTCGGCGCCCTCGTCGACCAGGTGCGGCGCCTCCAGCAGCACGACGGCCAGGTCGGCCGACACGGCGCCGACGAACGTCGCGACGACCGCCTGCGCGCCCGCCCGCACATCCGTGCCCTGCGTCAGCAGCGGCGTCAGCGGAGTCCCGGTCGGGAGCACCCGAGCGAGCGCCTCGGCGGCGGCCTGCGCCTGCCCGAGGGAGAGTCCGGTCGAGTTGGCGATGCTGGTCATGCTCATCGGTGTCAGTCCTCTGTGTTGATGATCACGCAGGCGAGACGGGAGCCGCTCGAGCCGAGGCCGGCCGAGGCGACGGTCTGTCCGCCGACGGTGAGGTCGAAGGGTCGGTGCTGCGGGTGCGGCAGCGGAAGCAGGTCGCCGACCGAGAGCCCCAGCACCACGCTCGGGCGGACGGTCGCGGGCGCGAGCCGCAGGGACACATCCACCGGCACACGCGAGAGCTGGGCGTCGACGAGCTCTCGGGCGTTCTCGGTGCTGTGCGTGGGGTTCGTCTCGCCCCAGCTGCGGCAGCAGGGCGACCGCGGGGAGGGCGAGGGTCGCGCGGGCCGTGTGCTCGCCGACGCGGAGCTCGAAGCCGGCGACGATCATCAGCTCGGAGGTCGCCGCCGCCTGGGCGAACTGCGAGTTGTACTGGATGGCGTCCACCGCGATGGATGTGACCAGCAGCGACCCGAGGGAGTAGCGGAGGTCCTCGAGCGCGTCGTCCATCAGCCGCCGCACGAGCGCGTGCTCGATCTGCGTGAAGGTGCGCTCGTGATCGACCGGGGTGCCCTGTCCGCCGAGCATCGCGTTGACCCACGACAGCGCCGCCACCGTGGGGAACTGGATGACCGCCTTCGGGACGACGTCCTCCAGCGCGCACAGGACCATCGCCGTCGTGGCCGGAAGCGACGCCGCGTACTCGTCGTACGTCTGCATCTGCACCGAGTCGCACTCGACCTGGCTGAGCACCCGGACCTTCGCGGTCAGCTGGGTCCCCCACTGCCGCGCGAACGTCTCGAACGCCAGCTCGAGCACCCGCGAGTGCTCGCGCGCGAGCGTCGTCGGCCGGCGGAAGTCGTAGACCGGCGCCTCGGGAGCATCCGGTGCCGGAGCCTGCAGAGTCGTCACGGAGGCGACTATCGGCCGGTGGTCGCGCGATGTAAGGAGTCGAGCAGTCGCGAGGGTTTCCCGCGTTTCACAGGGAATCGGGACACGGGCGACAGGCTGCGAACCGGATGGATAGGCAAATCTACGACGTCGAGCATAGAACGCGACACGACGAACACCGGATACGTCGGTCGCGCCCTGTGTCAGTCCCACCTGACGCACTCGCCGGAGGAGGAGATGCCCAGGATCTTCGTGTTCGCGGAGAAGCTGATCGACGCGCTGTGCGGGAGGTCGACGATGATCTCGCGGTGACCTGTGCGGTCTTCAGCGGTCGGTCCGATCTGACGGATGCGGTAGCCGAGGCCCTTCCAGTGGGTGCGCACCTTTTCGGTCAGCGCGTCGGGATCGAACTCCATCGATTCGTCGGCGTTCTGCCACACATAGACGGAGTATTGACCGGTGGTGGCCTTGTTGTCGCACGGACCCCAATCCCACAGCTCGCGTTGCTCAGTGTTAGCGGGATCAAAGACGCTGGGCGGGATCCCGTCGTCCAGCCATTCGCCACCGACAAGTTCCGCAACGTCGTCGACGCGCTGCAGGGCTTCGTCGAGGAGCCGGGGCTTCGACTTGGTCGAGAGCCCGTCGTGCGGGGTGTTGACGCCGGGTTGAGGCACGGATCCTCCAGGGTAGACACACCCTGTGAGGGCGAGGGAGATAGTGAGAATAGGAGCGGCCAGGAGGAGCGCACGTCTCACCTTCGCCATCGGTTCGAGCTTCTCGCCCCGACCCGCCGAGGCACAGGCGCCCCTCCACCGACGCCGATCAATCCCACCTGACGCACTCGCCGGAGGAGGAGATGCCCAGGATCTTCGTGTTCGCGGAGAAGCTGATCGACGCGCTATGAGGGAGGTCGACGATGATCGAGCGGTGACCCGTGCGATCCTTGGCGGTCGGCCCGATCTGACGGATCTGGTAACCCAGGCGCTCCCAGTGAGAACGCACCCGTGCGGTCAGCGCGTCAGGGTCGAACTCCGTCGATTCGTCGGCTTTCTGCCGCACGTTGATGTCGTACTGGCCGGTGGTCGCCTTGTTGTCACACGGACCCCAGTCCCACAGGTTGCGTTGTTCGGCGTTCGCGGGATCGAAGACACTGGGTGGGATTCCCGAATCCAGCCATTCTCCACCGACGAGTTGCGCAACGTCGTCGACGCGTTGCAGGGCTTCGTCCAGGAGTTGGGCCTTCGACTTTGTCGAGAGACCGTCGTACGGGGTGTTGACGCCGGGTTGAGGCACGGATCCTCCAGGGTAGACACAGCCGGAAAGGGTGAGGACGAGGGTAAGCGCGAGGGTGGCGCGAAGGGGGCGGGCACGTCTCACTTCTTACCCCTGGTGCGCTGTTTGGGTCCTGCGGGGGCCGGAGGCTCGGGACACTTCGCGTTCCGCCATTGATTTGATCGTCGAGCCCGAGGGCCGCTGCGGCCGTGTTGTGGAGGGCTTCGGTATCCTTGTCAAAGTAGCCGTGGCCGTCTGTGGCGTGCTCGTTGAAAGCGCCGCGATCGCTGCCCTTTCCGAGAACGTCGTGCCCGTCTGTCGGCTCCAGCCGTTCGGCCGCGTCGCCTTCCGACGAGAACACCCGGGCTCCGTAGCGGTCGTCGGTCGGGTCGGCCCGACCCGAGTACGCCCGCCCGACGCCCGCGATGCCATCCTGCGAGGACTGGGTGGCGTAGACACGGCCCAGGCCGCCCTCCACCTCCAGTTCCCTCCCGCTGCCGAAGCCACCCTCTACCCCCGCCGATGCGACGAAGACGACAGACTGCACCTTGTGGGCCAGTCCGGAGATCGCGTTGCTCGCCACGGTGGTGCCGTACGAGTGACTCACCACAGCGGTGAACGGGTCCGGGTTGCCACCCAGGATGCTGTCGGCCGCCCACTGGCCGTCCAGCTCCGCCCTCAGCCGGCGGCCGCCGGCTCTCGCCTTATCCCCTTGCAGCACCGAATCCACCCCGGGCGGGTCATAGCCGATCCACGCCACTACCAGATGCGGCAGACCATCCATGACGTCCTGCTGGTGGTATTGGTTGATGCCCGCGAACGTCCAGCCCTTGAGTCGCCCGTCTTCGCCGAGCCCACTATTCATGCCCGGGACCATCCAAGTGACCTTCCCTGACTTCTCCGCACGCGTGTCCCCGATCGCGACGGCCGCGAGCGGCGGCTCATGGCGGAGGTTGTACGAGAGCAGCCCGCGAGGCGGCTTCAGCGCCTTCGCCAGCCGCTCGTAGTCGGCCGACGTGCCATCCTTCAGCTTCCCCACCCCGAGCGCCGCGAGGATGTCCTTCAGCGTCTTGCCCCGCGGTGACTCGGGACCGATCGACAGGTCCTGCAGATCCCGTGCGAGTTGGACGGCGTTCGCGTGGATGCGGGTGTCCGCGTCGAGCCCGGGGAGGTTGCCGATGACTTCCGGAGCGGACCGACACCAACGTTCGCGGGCCTCCGGCGACAGCTTCTTCCACCAGGCCGCCACCTTCTCCGGTGCGGGCGGGTCGTCCCAGAACTTCTGCGCCAGCTTCGGGTCGGCGGCGAGAAGGGCCGCCAGGGTCTCCGGCTTGAGCAGGCTCAGCATGTCCATCAACGCCGAGGTCGTGTCGGCGGACGGAGGCAGCAGGGCGAACTCGCTGACCGTGGTTACGAAATCGTTCAGCTGCGAGGGCGCCAGGGCGGGGAGCGCACCATAGAGGGTAGCGTGCAGCGCACGCACGAGGACGCTCTCTTCGGCCTCGTACTCTTCCTTGGCCGCGCGAGCCTGCCGCTTGGCCTGCTCCAGCCGCTCCTGCCCGTCCTGGAGCTGCGCTCTCGCGGCCCGCAGCTCATCGTCGACAGCTTCCGCCTTGCGTCGGGCCGTCGCAACCTCGCTCGTCGTCGGCACTCTGGTTCCCGAGGGCGGCGGCGTGGTCGCGTACTGTCGTTGCGTCTTCTGGAGCTGGGCCAGCGAGGAGAGCAGGGCGCCGTGTTCTGTGTTCAGCAGCCCGAGGGTGGCTTCGGCTCTCGCGATGTCTTCCAGGGCCTGATGGGCTGCGTCGAGGGCCGCATCCGCCGCGTTCTGCTGGCCCCACATCGCCAGGACCCACTTCAGCGCCGCTTCGCGGGCCTCCATGAAGCGCGCCGTCGCGTCCCGGCAGGCCCGACTCACCGTGCGCAGCCGCTCTCCGAATGCGTCGGCGGCGTAGCCGGACCAGTGCGGCTTACCGATCCGCTCCAGCACGTCATCCAGCCGGTCGGCTCGCCACCACATCCATTCAGCGGTCGTCTCGAACGCTTTGGCGTGCCGGTCCACCGCCTCCGTGTCTCCGGGCGTGGGGTCGCCCTCGAGACCGACAGGCGACCAATCCGTCGTCCTGGAACGCACGGGGCGCACCGAAGAGAAGCCCTGAGCGCTGTCGGTGTCTCGTCGCTCGTACACGTCGGCGGCGGACGCCAGGGCGTCCCCCAGCGAGACGACGCTCTCCGACACCGAGCGCAGCGCCGGGTTCCAGTACCCGTCGAACTCGTCGAAAGCACCGATCGCGCGTGCGCCGCCCAGACTGCCCGGCGCCGAAGGCGGATGGGGCCGCTCGGCATTCGCCTCGTGCAAGCGCTGGGAGTTCCATCGGAGCTGCCCCGTGTCGACGTGGACCTTGTGACTCACTGAGCCGCCTCTCATCTAGTGGAGTTTTGCGATATTAGCATCTATTAGCAGGAATATCGTACGAGTGTTTGTGCGCTATACTGCACGAGTGGAGCCCGCGAATCCTTCCCGCGAACGCGAGACATTGACGGCCCTCGCGGCGAACACGGCAAGAGCGGTCGAGCTCCTAGAGGGCCTTCAGGTCTGCTGCCATGAACGCAATGGCCGAGTGAGCGACGCGCGGATTCGAGCGAACCGCGCACTTGACAGCGCCCGTCCCGTCGCCGGCGAATACCTGCACGCGCTCGCCGCCGGCGATACAGCAACGGCCAACGGGCTCGGCCGGATCAACGCCGACCTCCCCGCGAACGAGTTCCTCCGCCACGAGGTCTACGAGTGCGCCGATCACCTCACCGGCCCGCGCATCGTCTGGGGTGAGATCGTCGCACGAGACGGATCCGACAGCGAGGTGCGATTCCACGTCACCTACGACCTCGCGGGCCAGATGGTCAAAGACACCATCACTCTCATCCGAAGCGATGACGAATGGTGGGTCTGCGACGGACTGACCTATCGGCTCCCACGGCTCGACGTCTACGCATCCTTCGGCCTCGAGAATCGATTCTCGCTCTGTGGCGCCCGCGCTCCCGTCGATCGTCACGGGCACGCCGGATTTTCGGCATACCCCGGCGTCTACACGCTCTCTCCACCGAATGCGTACTACGACATCGACGGCGAGTACACCGTCGTGCTCAACACAGACGCTCCGCTCGTGAACCCGGGCGCGTTCACCATGGTTCCCAACGAGAGCTACGTCGGCCTGGTGCAGCGCGCCGTCGACCAGGCGTTCTCAGAGGCCACAAGCCACGGAACCCTTGAAGCGCTCCGCGATGCCGGGATGCGCAGCGGATTCGGCCGGTCGACCCTCCTTCCTTCGGAGGCGGTCGTCGTGTCGATGACGGTGCTCGATGTACCTACTGTCTCGGTGCGGCCTCGTGAACGCCGCCCCTTCACGGTCTCGGAAGGGCGGGCTCTGGTGACCGCTGGCGGCTTGAACGGCCGTGGCGAACCCATCACGGAGAACGTCACGGGAACCTTCCCGTATCGCGTCGACACGACGATCGTCGGCGACGAGGTCGTCATCCACTTCGCCGACTAGATCTCAGGTCGACGGCTCGGGGCTGCAGCGAAAGCCGTGGTGACTACCGGCCGGTGCGCGCATCCCGTTAGCGGCCGCCGGTCCCCCTAACGACCGACCGGCGCACGCCGATAGTCCTCCCGTGACGGCTCACCCGGAGCCGAGACCAGGATTCGCGCACATGATCGTCGTCACCCGATTGAACGACAGCCAGTTTGCGGTCAACCCCGACCTCATCGAGCGGATCCACGCCAGTCCGGACACCACTTTGGTCATGGTCGACGGGGCGAAGTTCATCGTCACCGAGTCCATGGCCGAAGTGATCGAGAAGATCGCCGCGTACCGGGCGCGCGTGATCGCACTCGCCCACGACCTCCCGAGCGTCGGCCCGCGCCCCGTGCCCGCGCCCCCGCTCGGACTCGTGACGCTGACCGGTCTGGAAGACGACGAAGCGGCGGCGGCTCACCCCGAGGCCCGCGCCGTGCCCCTCCGAGCAAGGAAGAAGTAATGGACCCGGCAACGATCATCGGCATCGTCCTCGCCTTCGGCTCCGTCGTCGCGATGGTGACGATGGAGGGCGCCCACCTGAACTCGCTGCTGCTGCCCGCCCCCATGGTGCTGGTCTTCGGGGCCACCATCGCGGTCGGCATCGCCAGCGGCACCGTGAAGGACTTCCTGATCGCGGTGAAGGCGCTCCCCCGCGCGTTCCGGGGCAAGATCGAGCCGCCGCAGCAGGTGATCGACCAGGTAGTCGCGCTCGCCGAGAAAGCGCGCGCGAACGGTCTGCTCGCCATGGAGCAGGAGGCGGAGGGCGTCGACGACCCCTTCCTCAAGCGCGCGCTGCAGAACATCGCCGACGGCACCGACGGCGACGAGCTGCGCATCCTGCTCGAGGACGAGATCGCCACCCGCTCCAAGAAGGACCGCGTCGCCGCCAAGTTCTTCAGCTCGATGGGCGGCTACGCGCCCACGATCGGCATCATCGGCACGGTCGTCTCGCTGACCCATGTGCTCGAGAACCTGGCCGACCCGGGCGAACTCGGCCCGATGATCGCGAGCGCGTTCGTCGCGACGCTGTGGGGCCTCCTGTCGGCGAACTTCCTGTGGCTGCCGCTCGGCGCGCGTCTGCGCCGGCTCTCCGAGCTGGACGTGGAGCGGATGACGCTGCTGATGGAGGGCGTGCTCGCCGTGCAGTCGGGCAGCCAGCCGCGCCTCCTCGGCGAGCGCCTGCGCGCCATGGTGCCCGGCGGCGACGCCGAGAAGCCGGCTGCCAAGCCCGCCAAGGCGGCGCGCGGCGCGAAGGATCCCGTCGAGGAAGCCGCCTGACATGTCCGCCCGCCGTCGGAAGAAGCACGAGGAGCCGGAGGAGCACGAGAACGAGGAGCGCTGGATGGCCTCCTACATGGACATGGTCACCGTGCTCATGTGCATGTTCATCGTGCTGTTCGCGATGTCGACGGTGGATGCGAAGAAGTTCGAGCAGCTCAAGGACTCGCTGGCCACCGGCTTCGGCCAGGTGAAGACGCAGAAGATCGACACCGCATCCGGCGTCGTCGTCCCGCCGAAGCACGTCGACGAGTCCGGCAAGTCGACCGACTTCGCCCTCGCCCAGCAGGAAGCCCAGAACCTGCAGCGCCTGAAGGACCAGATCCAGGCGGCGCTGACCAAGGACGGGGCTGCAGGATGCGGTCCAGATGAAGATCGACGAGCGCGGCCTGACCATCGGCCTGGTCGGCATCCACCTTCTTCGAGTCGAACCGCGCCGAGCTGAGCGCGCGTGCCGTCGCGGTGCTGAACGACATCGGCCCGCAGCTCGCGCCGGCCTCCTACGACGTCTCCGTCGAGGGCCACGCCGACCTCCGTCAGCCCGGAGCGCCGTATCCCACCAACTGGGAGCTCTCCGCCGGCCGCGCGACCAGCGTGCTGCGTCACCTCGTCGAGGTGAACGGCTTCCCGCAGGGGCACATCGCCGCGATCAGCTTCGGCTCGGCGCGACCGGTCGCGGGCTTCACCGGAACCACGGACAACGACCTCGCCCAGAACCGGCGGGTAGATGTGGTGGTGCTGTCCGCGCAGGCGGAGGACATCCGCAAGCTCATCCCGCAGGCCGCCGCCACGCCCGCCGCCGTCGCCGCGGGCTGACCGTCTCGGTCGGCGTCCCCGGCCGACCCCGATTACGCGAAGATTGCACGCGAAACGCCCGTTCCGCGTGCAATCCTCGTGTATTCGACGGCGGGGGTCAGCCCAGGGAGACCCCGGTCCACGAGACGGGCGGCAGTTCGAGGGTGAGGATGCCGTCGGCGAGGGCCGCGGAGGGCGTGGGGCGGAGGCCGACGCGGGTCTGGTCCTGCAGGGTGTTCTTCGCGTAGACGTCGTCATCCCACAGCGAGAGGGCCTCGCGCACCGGTCGAGACGCCGAGGTCGCGCACGTCCACGCTCACGGTCTGCGTCTCGGTCTGGCTGCGGTTCACGACGAACACCGCGGCGGCGCCCGCGGCCTCGTCGAAGGTGGCCACCGCATCCACCACGTCCGCCTCGCCGTAGACCGCGGTCTCGTACGTGCCGGTCGTGATCGTGGGGCGCAGCACCTCCCCGGCCGCCAGGCGGCTGGTCACCGAGAACGGGAAGAACGTCGTCTGGCGCCAGGCGTCGCCGCCGGGCTCGGTCATGATCGGGGCGATCACGTTGACCAGCTGGGCGAGGGATGCGCTGGTCACCCGGTCGTGGTTCTTCAGCAGCGTGATGAGCAGGTTGCCGAGCACCACCGCGTCAGCGACCGAGTAGACGTCCTCCAGCTGGCGCGGGGCGTAGCGCCACTCGTCGTTGACCTCCTCCGACGCCTTGTGCTCGTCGAGGTACCAGATGTTCCACTCGTCGAACGAGATCTGGATGCGCTTCTTGTTCTTGAGCTTGTTGCCGACATGGTCCGCCGTGGTGACGACGGTGTCGATGAAGTACTGCATGTCGACCGACGAGGCGAGGAAGGATCCGAGGTCGCCGCCGCGCTCCTGGTAGTACGCGTGCGCCGAGACATAGTCGACGTGGTCGTAGGAGTGCTCGAGCACCGTGCGCTCCCAGTCGCCGAAGGTCGGCATCCCGGAGCCGGAGGAGCCGCAGACCACGAGCTCGAGGTCCTTGTCGGCCATCTTCATCGCGGCGGCCGTGCGGGCGGCGAGCTTGCCGTAGTCGTCGGCGGTCATGTAGCCCGTCTGCCACGGGCCGTCCATCTCATTGCCCAGGCACCACATCCGGATGTCGTGCGGCTCCGGCGTGCCGTTCGCGATGCGCTGGTCGCTGAGCGCGGTCCCCGACGGGTGGTTCGCGTACTCGAGCAGGTCGAGGGCCGCCTGGATGCCCCGCGTGCCCAGGTTGACCGCGAGCATCAGCTCGGAGCCGGTCAGCTTCAGCCAGCGCGAGAACTCGTCGAGGCCGACCTGGTTGGACTCCAGGAGTGCCAGGCCAGGTCGCGGCGCACCGGGCGCTTCTCGCGTGGGCCCACCGAGTCCTCCCAGCGGAAGCCGGAGACGAAGTTGCCGCCGGGGTAGCGGATGGTGGTCGAGCCGAGCTCGCGCACCAGGTCCACCACGTCGAGACGGAAGCCGTCCTCGTTCGCGGTCGGGTGGCCGGGCTCGTAGATGCCGTCGTACACGCAGCGTCCCAGGTGCTCGACGAACGAGCCGAAGATGCGGCGGTTGACGGTCGCGACGCGCGCGGAGCGGTCGATGGCGATGCGGGTCTCAGACATGGGTCTCCTGTGCTTCCTTCAGTTCTGACGCTCTGGTGGTGATGACGAGTGGATGCCGTGGCGCGGTCACTTCACGCTGCCGATCGAGAGCCCACCCTGCCAGTACCGCTGCAGGGTGAGGAAGGACACGATCAGCGGCACGATCGAGATGAGTGCGCCGGTGATGACGAGGTTCCAGAGGCTCTGGCCCCCGGTGTTCACCTGCGCCTGCGCCTGCAGCGCGCCGAGACCGACGGTCACCGGGAAGAGCTGCGGGTTCGAGAACATCACCAGCGGCAGGAAGAAGTTGTTCCAGGTGCCGACGACCGACAGCAGCAGCACGGTCACCACGGCCGGGCGCATCAGCGGCAGGGCGACCCGGGCGAAGATCCGGAGCTCGCCCGCGCCATCGACGCGGGCCGCATCCACCATCTCCGGAGGGATGGCCTCATCCGTGTACACCTTCATCAGGTACACCGCGAACGGGTTCAGCATCGACGGCAGGATGACCGCCCACATGGTGTTCGTCAGGTGCGCGCTGCTCATCAGCACGAACAGCGGGATGACGAGAACCGTCGCGGGAACCATGACCGACCCGAGCACGACGGCGAAGAACAGCCGACGGCCGCGGAACCCGTACATGGAGAAGCCGTAGCCGGCCAGCACGGAGAGCACCGTGGCGCCGATCCCGCCCGCGATCGCGTACAGGAACGAGTTGCCGAGCCAGTGCGCGTACAGGCCGCCGGAGTACGTGAAGAGCGACGAGAGGTTAGAGAACAGGTCGAACTTACCGCCGAACCACAGCGGGCTGGTCTTGCCGTCGAACAGCGTCTGCTGGCTCTTCGTGCTGGCGACGATCAGCCACCAGAACGGCAGCGCGAAGTAGACGATGAACGCGGCGAGGATGATGTGCGGGATGACCTGGACGGCCGTTGCGGCGGCCGGCCGGCGCCTCCCGGCGTGGCCCCAAGGCGCGCCCGGTGCCGATGCTGCGCGTGTCGGCCGCGGGCTCGACGAGTTGTGCGGTCATTTCATGAGTCCACTTCTCTTGCGCGTGGCGAACATGAACGCGTACGACCCGATGAAGATCACGAGCCCCAGGGCGAAGGCGATCGCCGACGCGTAGTTGAACTGGTGGTACGAGAACGCGACCGTGTAGGCGTAGATGTTCGGCGTGTAGTTGGAGGTGATGGAGCCGGACGCCATCCCGCGCAGCATCTGGGGCTCGTTGAAGAACTGCAGCGTTCCGATCAGAGCGAAGACGAGCACGAGGAGCAGCGAGGAGGCCACCATGGGGATCTTGATGCGGAGGGCGATCTGCCAGGCGTTCGCGCCATCCACTCGCGCCGCTTCGTAGATCGACGGGTCAACGCCCTGCAGCGCGGCGTAGATGATGATCATGTAGTAGCCGGCCCACTGCCAGGTCACGATGTTGACCAGCGAGCCGAAGACGTTGCCGTCGGAGAAGAAGTTGGGCGCCTGGAGTCCGACCAGGCCGAAGAGCTCCTGCGCCGGCCCGAAGCTCGGGCTGTACAGGAAGCCCCACATCAGCGCGCCGATGACGACCGGCACGGCGTAGGGCACGAAGATCAGCAGCCGCGAGATCTTGGCGAAGCGCGTCGTCAGCGCGTCGATCAGCAGAGCCGCGATCAGCGCGACGATCATCTGCGCCGGGATCGCGATCACGGCGAAGAGCAGCACGCGCCAGACGCCGTCGAGGAACAACGGGTCGGTGAACGCCTTGACGTAGTTGGCGAAGCCGACCCACGAGGTTCCGCCGGCGAGCGTCGTGTTCTGAAGGCTCAGCACGAACGCGTAGACCAGCGGGATGAGAAGGAAGGCGACGAGGAAGACGGCGAACGGGGCGGTGAACGCCCACCCCCAGCGCGCTCGGCGGAGGCCGACCATGTCGCGGCGGCGAGGTCCGCGCGGTGCGCTGTCGCGGCGGTGCGACGGCGGTTTGGGTCATCGGTGAAGCCCTTCAGGTGTGGAACGGGTGATGCGGTGCGGTGCCCGGGCGGCTGTGTGCGGCCCGGGCACCGCGTGCCGTCACTTGGTGACGGTGTAGCCCTGCTGCTTGGCGTACGCCTCGACGGAGCTCTGGTATGTCTGGAGCGCCCTCTCGGGGAGTGGCCTTGCCCTTGTTCGTGGCGTTGACCGCGTCCGTCAGCTTGTCGTAGACGAGGTTCTGGAACGGGCTGAACTGGAAGCCCTTGTAGTCCGTCGCCGCGGTGAGGAACACATCCTTGTTGATCTGCTGGCCGCCGAAGAACGGGTAGGCCTTCGACTGGAAGTAGTCGGACTCGAGGATGGGCTTCCAGAGCGGGAACAGCGCCGCCTTCTCGATGCCGATCTTCCAGGCCGCCTCGGTGCCGAAGATCTCCGTCGCCACCTTGGCGGCCGCCTTCTGGTCCTGCGCCTGCTTGCTCACGGCGAAGGCCGAGCCGCCGATGTTGATCTGGACGGGGTTGGCGGTGTCCCACTGCGGAACCGGGGCGACCGCCCACTTGGCCGTCTTGTCGGCGCCGGTGAAGCCCTGCAGGTAGCCGGGCAGCCAGGCCGCCGCGATCACCGAGGCGTAGGTGCCGTTGACGAGGTGCGTGTTGTAGTCGGTGGTGGAGGCGTCCTCGGTGCCGACGAGCTTCTTCTGGACGAGGCCGTTCCAGTAGGTGAGCACCTTCTGGCTTGCCGGGTCGTTCAGGTCGATCTTGATGTCCTGCTTGCCGGTGAGCTCGAACGGAGCGGCGCCCGCCTGAGCGAACAGCGCCGTCTGGTAGGCGCGGCCGTTCCCCTGAAGTCGGTCATCAGCGTCTTGCCGCCGGTCGCCTGCTTGATCTTCTCGGCGTCGGCCGCGTACTCGTCCCAGGTGGTCGGGACGGTCAGGCCGTACTTGTCGAAGAGGTCCTTGCGGTAGAGGAGGCCGACCGGGCCGCCGTCGACCGGGATGGCGTAGGCGGATCCGCCGTTGCTGATGTCGCTCCAGGCGCCCTCGGAGTAGTTCGACTTGACCTTGTCGGCGCCGAGCTTGCTGAGGTTGACGATGGATCCGTCGGCGATGTAGCTGGGGACGACCTCGCTCTCGAGCATGACGACGTCCGGCGCGCCGGAGCCGGCCTGGATGGCCGTCGAGAACTTCGTGTACTCGTCGTTGCCCGCGCCTGTGTTCGTCCAGCAGATCTGGACGTCCTTGTGCGTCTTGTTGAACTGGTCGACGACCGGCTCGAAGTTCGGGTACCAGGCCCACATGGTGACCTGCTTGGCGTCGGAGTTCACGATCTTGTTCTGGCAGCTGGCTGCATCGCCGCTGCCTCCGGAACATCCGGTGAGCGCCGCGACCGCAACCGCGATCACGCCGCCCGCTGCAAGGAGCTTCTTCATTGGATTCCCTTCGCGGTGTGTGACACTCCTTGTCTACAACGTTGTACTACAACGTTGTAGAGTCCATATTGCGGGACGGATGTGACCGTGTCAAATGGATTTTTCCGGGGTCCCGGTGGACTCGCGCTCGACCAAGCGGAAGGGCACCGCGATCTCCTCCGGGACGAACACCTCGGAGGATCCTCGATGCGGCGGATCAGCAGATCGACCGCGGTTCGGGCGATCTCTTCGCGCCCGGGGTCGATGGTCGACAGGGTCGGCATCGAGTACTGCGTCTCGTCGATGTCGTCGAAGCCGACCACGGCGACGTCCTCCAGGATGCGCAGACCCGACTCCTGCAGCACGCGTAGGGCGCCCAGCGCGATGGCGTCATTGAAGGCGACCAGCCCGTCGAATTGCGCTCCGGTGGCCAGGAAGTCGCGCATCCCCTCGGCGCCGTTCCGCCGGTGCCACGAGTCGACCGGGACCACGAGCGACTCGTCCAGCGGGATGCCGGCCGCCTCGAGCGCCTGCGTGTAGCCCTCGAGGCGCAGGGCCGCCGAGCCGATGACCTCTCCGGGATGCGCGCCCAGCGCGACGATCCGGCGGCGGCCGGAGCGGATGAGGTCTGGTCGCGGCCCGGGCGCCCTCGGTGTTGCGCATGGTGACGTGGTCGCGCGGGCCGTTGAAGATGCGGTCCCCGAGCAGGACGACCGGGGTGGTCATCT
Source organism: Leifsonia sp. L25 (assembly GCF_050632895.1). The sequence continues at coordinate 433,116 of NZ_JBODRZ010000004.1, forward strand.
CGGCGATGAGGTCCACGTCGCCCTGGTCGAGGGTGAGGACGCTGTAGAGCACGCCGTCGACCATCCGCGCCCGGGGCTGTCGCAGCACATCCATCTCGTGCTGACGATCGTCGCCGAACTGCTCGATCAGCACCGCGAGCCCGCGCTCGGCAGCGGCGCGCATGAGCGGAGTCGGCGAGCTCGGCGAAGTACGCGTTCCGGAGGTCGGGGATCATCAGCGAGATGACGTTCGTGCGCCCGGAGCGCAGGCTGCGCGCGGAGAGGTTGGGCGTGTAGCCGAGCGTGTCGATCGCGTCGAGGACCTTGCGGCGGGTCTCCTCGCGCACATACGGGTAATCGTTGATGACGTTCGAGACGGTCTTGATCGAGACGCCGGCGAGCCGGCTGACGTCGTGCATCGTCGCAGCCATGGATGCTCCCCTCTCGCGCGTGCCTCAGCACGACTTTACAACGTTGGAAGGGGGCGGGTCGCCGCGCTCAGCGCAGGGCCGCCGGCCGCACCTTCACCGGCGCCAGCCATGCCGACACGATCACCGCCGTGATGGCCCCGCCGCCATGATCGCGGCCAGCACGACGACCTGGAACCGTCCGGCCTCCAACGGCGACATCCCCGAAGATCGCGCCGACGAACGCGCCCGGAAGGGTGACCAGCCCGGTGGTCTTGGTCTGGTCGACCGACGGGATGAGCGCCGAGTACACGGCGCCGCGCGCCTGGTCGAGGGTGGACTCGGCGCGGCGACGCACCGAGCGCGAGCCATCCCTCCACCTCCTCCCAGTGGTCGCGGACCGCTTCGGTGAACCGCCGGCCGGCGAGCGTCGCGATGCTCATCGAGTTGCCGATCACGATGCCGCCGATGGCGAGCGCGTACCGGGCGTTGAAGGCGATCGCGCCGGTGAGGAAGACGACGGAGAACGACACCACGACGCCGGTCGCCATGGCGGTCGCCATCATCACGGCGTGCGGGGCCGACCATCCGATCCGGTGCGTCGCCGTGGCCGCCGCGACGGAGAACATGACGAGGAGCGCGAGGGCGACCCACCGCGGGTCCGTGATGACGCCGGCCAGCACGACGCTGATGACCGCCAGCTGGGCCGCGCCCCGGAGGATCGCGAGGGCCGGCGCCCAGCGGTGCGGGACCCGGTAGGCGGCCAGTACCGCGACCGCGAGCAGCGCGAGGAGGGCGACGCCGAGCAGGGTCGGCGCGAGCTCGTGGAGGATGGGCACGCTCCGAGCCTACGAGGCTCCGGCGGCCAGGTGGTCGGGGCGTCGGAAACGGAGGTCTTCAGGTCGCGCCACGCCGAGTGTGGCGGGAGATGGAGTTCACCTCGCGACCATCGGGCCGAGAACTCCTCCGATTCAGACCGATCCCAGGAACGACGACACCGCGTCCAGCGATCCGGGGACGAGACGGTAGTAGGCCCAGGTCCCGCGCTTCGAGCGGCTGAGGTAGCCGGTCTCGACGAGGATCTTCAGGTGGTGTGACACCGTGGGCTGGGAGAGCCCGAGCGGTTCGGTGAGGTCGCAGACGCACGCCTCGCCGTCGTCGTGGGCGGCGACCATCGAGAGGAGCCGGAGGCGGGCCGGGTCGGCGAGCGCCTTCATGGCCCGCGCGACCGAGTGGGCGTTCTCGTCGCTGATCACTTCCTTCGTGATCGGGGCGCAGCACGCCTGCAGGTCGCGCAACGGGAGGAGCTCGGTCATCGCCATAGTCCGATTCTCCGCCATACATTGACAAACGTCAATGTATGCGTTCATCCTGTGTTCATCGACAACCGTCGATGAAGAAGGGAGAAATGATCATGGGATGCTGCGACACCGACGACTGTCAGCTGCTTCCGGACGGCTCGTGCTCGCCCGACTGCTGCTGACACGATCAGGGGCCGTCGTCCGATCCGGGCGACGGCCCACCACCGCTTCATGAGGAGAACGATGACCGACACCGCGCCGACCGTCCTGTTCGTCTGCGTGCACAACGCCGGCCGCTCGCAGATGGCCGCCGGCTTCATGCGCGAGCTCTCGGGCGGCCGCGTGGAGGTGCTCTCCGCCGGCTCCGAGCCGAAGGACCGCATCAACCCGGTGGCGATCGAGGCGATGGCCGAGGTGGGGATCGACATCCAGGGCAACACCCCGAAGATCCTCACGACGGAGGCCGTCCAGGAGTCGGACGTCGTGATCACGATGGGATGCGGCGACACCTGCCCGATCTTCCCGGGGAAGCGCTACGAGGACTGGGACCTCACCGACCCGGCCGGCCGGCCGATCGACGAGGTGCGCCCCATCCGCGACGACATCAAGGCGCGGGTGCAGGCCCTGCTCGAGGACCTGCTCCCCGCCTAGCCGCGCGCGACAGGGGCCCGCTCAGCGCTTCAGGTTGGTGAGCTCCTGCAGCACCTCGTCGGAGGTGGTGATGATGCGGGCGTTCGCCTGGAAGCCGCGCTGGGCGACGATCAGGTTGGTGAACTCCTGCGAGAGGTCGACGTTGGACATCTCCAGCGAGCCGCCTTGCAGCTGGCCGAGGCCGTCCTCGCCCGGTCCGCCGAGCTGGGCCGTGCCGGAGTTGACGGTCGCGCGGTAGGTCGAGCCGCCCGCCTTCTCGAGACCGCCCGGGGTTCACGAAGGTCGCGAAGCGCGATGCGGCCGACGGCCTGCTTGTCGCCGTTCGAGAACAGGCCGGTGATGGTGCCGTCCTTGTCGAGCGAGAAGGATTCGAGCGTGCCGGCCGCGCGGCCGTTCTGGTCCTTGAAGGCGACCGAGGTGATGCCCGAGTAGCCGGTAACGGACGACAGGTTCACCGCGACGCCGCCGACGGTCAGCGACCCGCCCGCGGTGAGCACGCCGTTCGTGAAGGTGAGCGCGCCGGTGCCGGTCGCTCCGGACGCGTCCGCTCCCGCCACATCCCAGCCGGTCCCGGTCTTGGTGAAGGTCAGCGTGAGCTTGCGGGAGGTGCCGTTCGCGTCGTACACGGAGACGTCGCGCACCAGCTGGTCGCCGGTCGCGGCGTCGGAGGGCAGGTTGCCGTTCACGGTCGCGGCGGTGGTCGCGGCGGCCGGCGTGACGGCCTTCAGCGGGATGGTGATGTCGCTGAGCGCGCCGCCCTGCTGCACGACGCCGTTGACCGCGTTCCAGCCCTGCAGGATGGCGCCGCCCGGGCCGACGAGGCGGCCGAGCTCATCCGGGTCGAGGGAACCGGCACGCGTGTAGACCGTCTCGCCGCCCATCTTCATGACGAAGAAGCCGTCGCCGTTGATCATCATGTCGGTGGAGCGGCCGGTCGCCTGCGCGGCGCCCTGGGTGAAGTTGGTGGAGATACCCGCCACCAGCACGCCGAGGCCGATCTGGGCGGGGTTGGTGCCGCCGGTCTCGGCCTGCGCGCCGCCGGCGCCCTTGACCAGCTGAGAGAGGTGTCCTGGAACTGGACGGCCGAGGCCTTGAACGCCGTGGTGTTGACGTTGGCGATGTTGTTGCCGGTGACGTCGAGCATGGCCTGGTGCGAGCGGAGGCCGGAGATCCCGGAGTAGAGCGAGCGGAGCATGGTGGGTCCTTTCTGGAGGAAGTGCGGTGGAGGTCAGGCGGCCGGCGCCGGCGCCGCGGGCGTCGTGGACGGGGTGACCACGCCGAGGATGGAGTCGAGCGCGATCTTCTGGTCGCCGATCGTGACGACCGGGACGGCGCCCGCGTAGGAGACGGAGGAGGCGACGCCCGTCTGCGTGTCGCCCTTCTTGTCGATGTAGCTCACGGTGTGGCCGATCAGGGCCGCCGCAGCCTGCCGCATCTGAAGGGCGAAGCCCTCCTGCGCGGTGGTGTCCATGTTGGTGAGCTTCTCCATCATGGCCAGCTGGGTGGTCTGGGCGATCATCTGGTTGGTGTCCATCGGCGAGCTCGGGTCCTGGTTGCGGAGCTGGGTGACCAGCAGCTGGCATGAACGCCTCGCCGTCGAGGGACTGCTTCGGTGTGCGCGTGGGGGCGGTGGAGTAGATGCCGCCCGTGGAGGCGGTATCGGTTCCGGTGATGGGGTCGACGGCCACGGTGGCTCCCTTCTAGACGATCAGGTCGATGGTGTGGGCGAGGCCGTCCGCGGGTGCGGCGGCCGTGGAGCAGGTGGATGCGGCGCGAGCAGCGGTGCCGCGCGGCTCGTCACGGGGCCGGCCCGCGAACGGACGGCCACCGGCGGGAGCGTCGTGCTGCGGCGACGGCTGGCTCTGCGACGACAGGTCGAGGCTGCCGGTGAGCCCCGACCCGGCGAGGTCGCGGCGGAGGTCCGGCAGGATGGCGCGGAGCGCGTCGCGGCCGACGTCGGTCGGCGCGAACAGCTCGACGCGGACGCCTTCGCCGCCCACATGCGCGCGCACGGTGACGGGTCCGAGGGTGTCCGGCCGGACGTGCACGACCATGACGTGCTCCCCGCCCCGGCGGCCGCGAGGGTGAACACCGGGCGGGCGAGCTGGCCGGCGAGCGGCGGAGCGGTGGATGCGGCGGGCGCGGGCGCCGCGGCGGGCGCGGGTGCCGAGACGGGTTGCGCGGCGAGGGTGCGCTCGGCGAGGGCGGGGCCGCCGCGGCCGGGGTCGCCGATGCGGGTGCGGCGACGTCGGCCGGGGTCGGCTTCGGGCGGCCGGATGCCGGGGTTGCGGTCGCCACGATCGTCGGCGGTGTGGATGCGGACGGCGCCGCGGTCGGCGCGGCCAGGAGACGGCTCCTGTTGCGGGAGGTGAGCAGCTGCGGCGACGGTGCGCTGTGCGGGCGCCGCGGCGTCATCGCCGGAACCGGCTATCGCCGGGGAAGCGTTCGCAGCGCTCATCGTGCCGCCAGCGGCACCGGAGACAGTGGGTGCGGGAGAAGCGGCGGATGCGGCTGCCGGCGCTCCCGGAGGCGGCACCCGCAGTCAGGGCCGACGCGGGGGCCGTCCGGGTCGCGGGGGACGGCTTGGCCGGCGCGCCGACCGTCGCCGCCGGCGTGCCTTCCGCCGCCGGGCCCGCGGCGACCGCCGGCTGCGGCGTGACATCGGCGACTGCAACGGCGAGGGCGGCGGGGGCGACCGGCGCCGACACCGAGGCAGGAGCCGTCGGAACTGCGGGGACGTCGGCCGACGGCTCCGTCGCGACCGTCGCCGGGGGCGCGGCGAGCGCATCCACCGCCACGACCGCCGTCGCATCGACGGGCGTCATCGCTACGACCGCTGCCGTGTCGACCGGAGCGGTCACAGCAGTGCCCACGTCCGAGCCCTTCGCGGCAGCGTCCGTCTTCTGATCGCTGGTGGTGGCGGCGGCATCCTGCTGCGTCCCGGCCGCCGCATCCTTCGCGTGCACGGCGTGGCCGCCGCGGGCCGCGGGGCGACCGGCTGCGGTTCGTGCGTCCGCCTGCGCATTCCGGGGCCCCGCATCCACGGCGCCCTGGAGGAAGGCGTCGAACGCGTCGCCCGAGCCCTTCGCCGAGGAGGCCGGCCCGTGCGCCGCCGTACGTCCTGTCGTGACCGCCGGGGGCGCCGCCGTCACCGTCGCCGGGCTCACAGCGAGCCGCTCTGCGTGAGGGACGCGAACAGCGACCGCAGCATGTCGGCCTGCGCGGTGGACGTGCCGCCGAGGCCGGCAGCCGCCAGCCCCGTCGCAGTGGGGGCCGCGGGCGCCGCCTGCGGCACGACCCGGCGGATGGTCACGATGTCGGAGTCGCTCATCCAGTTGTTCACGAGGCTCACGTTCCGCCCTTCGCTCGGCGCGTGGATGACCTTGCCGTCGCCCGCGTAGATGACGATGTGCTCGCCGCCGTTGGTGACGATCAGGTCGCCGGGCTGCGCCTGTGCGAGCGAGGGGACCTTCGTGCCCACCGTCGACTGGCCCGAGACGAGACGCGGCACGTCGATCCCGAGGTCCTTGAACACGCGCTGGACGAGACCGGAGCAGTCGAGCCCCGACGCGCTGGTGCCGCCGAAGACGTACGGCACGCCGAGGTACTTCTTGGCATCGTTCACGACGTCCGAGCCGGTCACGGCGCCCGTCGGCGCGGCATCCGTCGCTCCCATCGCTCCGTTCAGCGCCGCCGCGAAGTCGCTCGCCGAGGTTCCGCCGGCCGCGCTCGTCGCCGACGCGCCCGAGGAGCCCGCGGTCCCCGACGTCCGGGTGGTGGCCGCCGCCCCGCCGTCCAGCTGCACCAGCGTCGCCTGGATCTGCGCGATCCGCCCGATCGCATCCGTCACGGTCATGCGTCTCCCCCTCCGCGGGCGCGCTGCCACGCGCCGGTCGCGACCTCGTCGATGGCCGCCTGCTCGGCGCTGAGGTCGCCGGCGACGACGCCCTCGCGGTGCCGCGTCTCGAGCTTCTCCAGCCCGACCGCGCGCTTCTTCGCCTCTGTGAACGCCTGCTGCGCGACCTCGGCGTGCGCCTCGGTCTGTGCGGCGAGCGCGTCCAGGTCGGCGAGCATGCTGCGGCTGGATGCACGCGCCGCGGCCATCGCGAAGAGCGTGCCCGAGTCGGTCGCCTCGACCGGCACGGCATGCAGGGCCGCGATGGCGCGCGCCTGCCGCTCCCCCGCATCCCGCCGCAGCGCGTTGGCCGCGGCGAGATCGCTCGCCGCGTGCTCCTTCTCGATCTGCCGCAGCCGCAGCAGCCCCGCCAGTGCGAACGCCCGTGCCATCACGCGCCTCCCAGCATTCCGATGAGCCCGTCCAGGCGCGCCCACGACTCCGCCGCCGCAGCCGGTTCGCCGATCCCCTGGCGCAGGAACGCGTCGATCGCGTCCGCGTGCGCGACGGCGGCATCCACCTTCGGGTTGGTGCCCGGCTTGTACGCGCCCACGTCGAGCAGGTCCTGCGCGGCCACCTTGGCGGCGAGGATGCTGCGCAGCGCGACCGCGGCCGCCCGCTGCTGCGGGGTGGTCACCCGCGAGGCGAGGCGCGAGACCGAGCCGAGAACGTCGACGGACGGGAAATGGCCGATCACGGAGAGTTTCCTGTCGAGCACGACGTGGCCGTCGAGGATGCTGCGGGCGGCGTCGGCGATCGGCTCGTTGTGGTCGTCGCCGTCGACGAGCACCGTGTAGAGGCCGGTGATCGAGCCCGTCTCGCCGGTGCCGGCGCGTTCGAGCAGCTGCGCGAGCAGCGAGAACGTCGAGGGCGGATAGCCGCGGGTCGCGGGCGGTTCGCCCGCCGACAGGCCGATCTCGCGCTGCGCCATGGCGACGCGCGTCAGCGGAGTCCATCATCAGCACCACGTCGGCGCCCTGATCGCGGAACGCCTCCGCGATGCGGGTGGCCGCGAACGCCGCGCGCAGGCGCATCACGGCCGGCTCGTCGGAGGTCGCCACGACGACGACGGAGCGCGCCAGGCCCTCGGGCCCGAGGTCGTCTTCGAGGAACTCGCGCACCTCGCGCCCGCGCTCCCCCACCAGCGCGATGACCGACACCTGCGCGTCCGTCCCGCGCGCGATCATCGACAGCAGCGACGACTTGCCGACGCCCGAGCCGGCGAACAGTCCGAGGCGCTGGCCGCGCCCGACGGTCACCATCGTGTCGAGCACCCGCACCCCCAGGCCGAGGGGCTGCAGGATGCGCGCGCGGCGCATCGCGTCGGGCGCGCGGTTGCCGAGCGCGACGAAGCCCTCCGGCTCGATCAGGGCCCTTTCCGTCGATGGGGCGGCCGAGGGCGTCGATGACGCGGCCGAGCATCCCGCGGCCGGTCGGCACCAGCAGCGGTGCGCGCACGGCCCGCGCCGGAGCGCCCGCAGCCACCCCGGCCAGGGACCCGTACGGCATGACGCGCACGCGGTCCGACGTGGTCGCCACCACCTCGGCGTGCACGCCGGGCTCGTCGCCGATCACGACGACGTCGCCGATCGCCGCACGCACGCCTTCGAGCTCGGCGCCCAGCCCGACCACACCGGTCACCCGGCCGACGCGCTCGACCGCGGCCGCCTCGACGGCGGTCCCCCAGCGATTCAGCAGCGCGCTCACGATAGCGCCTCCCGCGCCCGCAGAAGCGCCTCCTGGATGCGCGCATCCAGCCATCCGCCCGGCAGCTCGCCGATCGCGTCCCCGCGGCTCAGCGCGGGGTCGGCCACCAGGCGCAGGTCCTCGGAGACGGCTCCCGCCCGGCGGAGGTCCGCGACGTCGTCCGGGTGCAGCCGCACGATCGGCAGCGCTCCCCCGTCGGCCGCCGCGACGACCCGGGCGACGGCCGCGCGTGCGGCCGCGACGCGATCCTCGAGCGCGACACCGACCACCGTCGTCGCCAGCTCGAAGGCCGCATCCACCAGGGTGGCCTCCGCGTCCGCCAGCACGGGCACGGTCGCCTCGCGCAGCTCGACGGCCGCCGCGCGCAACGCCGAGGCGAGCAGCGCGACCCGGTCGGCGGCCTCAGCACTCTCCGCCGCGCGGGCGTCCTCCGCCGCGGCGAGCCAGCGCGCCTGCTCCTGGGCGGCGGCGCGACGGCCCTCCGCGAAGCCGGCCGCGTAGCCGCGCGAGCGCGCGGCCGCCATCGCGGCACGCTCGTGCTCCGTCGCGGCGACGACCGGGACGGCGAGCGGCTCGAAGGCGAGCGCGGCCTCACTCGACATATGCGTCCTCGTCCCCGCGCTGCACGGTGATCGCGCCGGCGGCCTCCAGGTCGCGGATGGCGCGCACGATCTCCGCCCGGGCGTCCTCGACCTGCGAGATCCGCACCGGGCCCAGGATGCGCACCTCGTCCTCGAGGATCTCGCGGTTGCGCTCCGACAGGTTCGTCGTGATGATCTCGGTGACCGCCTCGGCGGCGCCCTTCATGGCGACGGCGAGCACCGCCGCATCCACCCCGCGCAGCACCTGCTGCACGTCGCGCGCCTCGAGCCGGACGATGTCGCCGAAGGTGAGCATGCGCGACCGCACCTCCTCGGCGAGCTGCGGGTCGCGCTGCTCCAGCGCCTCCAGCAGGGCCTTCTCGGTGGCGGCGTCGGAGCGGTTGATGATGTCGACCAGGGCTGCACTCCGCCGACCGCGTCGGAGGCGGCGCGCGCCGAACCGACAGCGCCGGCGCGCTGCTTCAGCGTCTCCGCGACGACGCGGACCGCATCCGGGCTGGGCGATCCCATCGTCGCGATGGCGTGCGCGACCTCGGTGCGTGCGCGCTCATCCAGCCCGGTGAGGATGCGCGACGCGTGATCCGCGCGCAGGTGGGCGAGCACGAGGGCGCTGGTCTGCGGCAGCTCCCCCGCCAACAGCATCTGCACCTGGGCGGGCTCGATCGCGTCGAGGAACTCGAACTGCTTGCCGGCCAGGTTGGAGGCGACGCGGGCCAGCACGCCCGTGGCGCGCTCCGCGCCGAACGAGGCCTCCAGCAGCCCCACCGCGATGTCGCGGCCGCCGCGCGTGGTCACCGTGCCGCGGGTCGCGAGGTCGTGGAACTCGTTCAGCGCCTTCTCGGCGACCCCGGCGTCGACGCGGCGCATCCGCAGGATCTCCGCGGTGATCTCGTCGGCCTCCTCGTCGGAGAACTGCTTCATCACCTGGGCGGCGCGCTGCTGATCCATGTTCATCAGCACGACGGCGACCTTCTGCGCGCCGGTCAGCGTCGCGTTCATACGCCGGCCCTGTCATCCATGAGGCTGCGCAGGAACTCGGCGGTCCGCTGCGGGTCGCGCTCGGCGAGGGCCTCGATCTCGGCTTTGCGCCGGTCGGCCTCGAGCTCGGCCGGGTCGGGCGTCGGGTCCGGCAGCGGGTCGAGCTGCATCGGGACGGTCGGCGCGGCCTGCTCCAGGGCGATCGGGAACATGCCGGCGCCGAGAGCAGGCGTGTCCGCGTCCGCCGCCAGTTCTGCGGTCTCGGCGGCGCGGCGGCGGCTGCGGCGGACGAGCGCGAACGCGATGATCGCGGCCGCGACGATGGCCCCGGCGATGAGGGAGGTGCGGATGATGCTCGTCAGCTGGTCGGCCGCCGCGGCATCCTTCGCCTCCTTCAGCGCCTTCGCCGCCTCGGTGGCGCCCGCCTTGCTGAACGGCACCATCTCGACGCTGACCGAGTCGCCGCGCTTGACGTCGATGCCCGCGGCCGCGTTCACCAGGTTGCGGATCTCGTTGGCGCTGACGCTGCCCACCGCGTCCGAGTTGAGCGCGACCGAGACGGTCCTGGCGGTTGATGGCGCCGGCCGGGATGGTGCGCTGCTCGGTGACCTTCTGTCGACCGCGTTGTCCTTCGTGCTCGACTCCGAGTTGAACGTCCCGTTGCCGTTGCCGCCGTTGGGCACCGCGATGTTGTCCGGGCCGAGCACGCCGGCGCTCGAGCCGCTCCCCGTGCCTGTGTACGTCTCCTTCTGGGTGCTCTCGCTCAGCGACGGCGCGTTCGTCGGGGCCGTGAACGACTCCTCCGTGCGCTGCGCCGTCTCGGTGCTGACATCCGCGGCGACCGCGACGGTCGCATTGCCCACGCCGACCACCTTGTCGAGCATCTCCTGCACGGCCGACTTCACGCGGGTCTCGTAGTAGTCGCTGGCCTGCTTGTCCGCTCCCCCGGTGGCGCCGCCGCCGACCGTGCTGAGCACCGTGCCGTCGGCGTCGACCACCGCGACGTCCGTGGGCTTCATGTCCGGGACGGCGGCGCTGACCAGGTGCACGATCGCCTGCACCTGGTCCGCGCTGAGCGTCACCCCGGCCTGCGTCTCGACGAAGACGGACGCCGTCGGATCCTTCTTCTCGGCGGCGAACACCGTCTCCTGCGGGATCGCCAGCCGCACGGAGGCCGTCTTGACGCCCTTCATCGCGCCGATCGTGCTGCCGAGCTCGCCCTCCATCGCGCGCTTGTACGTGACGTTCTGCTGGAACTCGGACGAGGTGACGCCCATCTTGTCGAGCAGCGAGTACCCGCCGGTGTTCGACGCGGGCAGCCCGGCCGATGCGGCCTTCAGGCGCTCGTCGTAGACCTTCTCCTGCGGCACGAGGATGGTCGAGCCGCCATCGGTGAGCTGGTACGGCACGCCGTCCGTGCGCAACTGGTCGACGATCGCCGAGGCGTCGGAGGCCGCGACCCCGGAGAAGAGCGGCGTGTACGACGGCTGCGCCGCCCACATCGAGATGCCGGTGATCCCGAGCGCGACCACGGCCACGCCGATGAGAGCGATGACCCGCTGGGCCACGCTGAAGCCGCGGATCGAGTCGCCGATCCGCCGGAAGAAGCTCGTCACCTGCTGGGGCATCAGGCCTGCATCCGCATGATCTCGTTGAACGCGTCGACGGCCTTGTTGCGGACGCCCGAGATCAGCTCGAGGGTGACCTGCGCGCGGGTGGATGCGAGCGTCGCGTTGTGGATGTCGTCCAGGTTGCCGGTGACGGCCTGGATCGCGAGCTTGTCACTCGTGCCCTGCAGCCGCTGCAGATCGTCGACGGCGCCCGTGAGGGCGTTTCCGAAGGCCGCTCCCCCGGTGCCGGTGGGCGCCGAGGCGGGAGTGACGCCGGTGGATGCGGTGACGCCGGAGAGCGCGCCGATAGCGGGGATGGGCATCAGTTCTTTCCGATCTGCAGGGCGGCCTGATAGGTCTCCTTGGCGCGGTCCACGACGCCGGCGTTGGCCTGATACCCGCGCTGCGCCATGATGAGCGCGCCCATCTGCTCGGACAGGTCGATATCGGGGTAGCGCACGTAGCCCTTGGCGTCGGCGACGGGGTTGTCGGGCTCGTAGACGAGCCGGCCCTCCGCGCTTCCGTAGGCGGCGCCCGCGACGTACGCGCCGGACACGCCCTCCCCCTCCTGGGCCACGATGTAGCGCGCCTGGAAGGCCGCGCCGTCGGTCGGCTTGGCCGTGTTGATGTTGGCGATGTTGTCCGAGATGGCGTCCAGCCACTTCCGGTGCAGGGTCAGGCCGGTGCCGGCGATCCCGATGGCGTCGAAGGTCACGTCATGCTCCTTGAGGTCGAATCCGGGATTCAGGTGGTCTTGAGGGCGGCGCGGATGGCGGAGAACTGGTTGCCCGCGGCCTGCGGGCGAACTGGAAGCGCAGCACCGTGTCGACGTTCGAGAGCGTCTCGGTGTCGAGGTTCACGTTGTTGCCGTCGAGCCGCGTCGGCTCCAGCGAACGCGCCATGGTCGCGGTGGTGTGCCCGTCGTGGGCGGCGACGGAGGCGGCGAGAGCGTCTTCGAACGTCACGCGCTCGGCGGTGTAGCCCGGCGTGTTGACGTTGGCGATGTTGTTGGCGATGGCGCGTTGGCGCGCGGCGAGGCCGTCGAGGGCGCTCGCGAGGGCGGCGCTGGTCACGGATTCGAGCACAGCTGCACTCCAGGGTCGTGGGGCGGCCCATCCGTGGCCAGTCGATGAGCGATCCGTGCTCGTACAGAGCTATCGGCCGCCTCTCCCCCGCCGTTAGATACCGCGTTCAGGGGACATTCGCTGCGCGATTCCCACACCGTCATCCACAGCTTGTACCCCGGTGTGAATTACAACCATGTGTTTTCGAAGAAACGTTCGAATGCGCGTGAGACAGCGGAAAACTCCAGGTCAGGGGCATCTTTGGTTTTCTGAGAATCTGAGAAACCGCACATCCCGCGCGTGTCCTCCACACCCGCAATGCATTCATCCACGAGTTCTCAACAGAGTTATCCACAGGTGGACAACCCATAAGGCAGCGGACGCGGCAGAGTCGCCGCTGCGCTGTCGCAGGCGTCGCCGCGCCGGGGTACAGCGAGGGGCCTCGCCAGGGGGTCAGCCGATCAGATCGAAGTAGACCGGATGCGGCCCGGCCTCCGAGCGGGGGACCGCCCGCACCGCCGCCAGGTGCCTCGCGGTCGTCTGTCTGACGTCCTCCAGGTACCGCGCCGTGTGCAATTGCGCCTCGAGCAGGCGCGCCGCGCGCTCCTGCAACTCGGGCAGGATCGGACCCAACCCGATGGGCGGACGCCACGGCACGGGGTCCACCTGCGCGAGCGCTCCATGCAGCTCGCTCTCCATGCGGTCGAGGGCGTCGGACCAGCCGAGAACGCCCTCGTGCAGCGGTTCGTCCTCGCGGACGGCGTCAGGCGACTCCGAGGTCACGATCCGCCTCGCCGGTCGTCGCTGCCGGGAGCAGGCGGGCCGCCTCGTGCCAGGTCTGCCGCAGCGGCTCGGCCAGCTCGATCGCCTCGCGCACCTTGCCGGCGTCGCGCTCGATCATCCCGCCGACGATGAGGTCGGCGAGGTACCCGTACAGCTGCAGGAGACCGTCGGCGCCGTCCCACAGGTCCACCCGGAGCGACCCGGCGAGCTCGGCCACGATCTGGTCGGCGTGGCGCAGGTTCTCCCACGCGGTCGGCCACTCCGTCGCCTGAAGTGCGGCCTCGCCGCGGGTCAGGTCGAGCAGCAGCCGGTCGTACAGCATGGTCAGCAGCCGGGCGGGGCTCGCCGAGAGGACGCTGTCGCGGTTGTACGCGGAGAGCTTGGCGGCAGCGGAGGTGAGGACGTTCATCAGGCGCTCGCAGTCGGGAGGGAGGAGAGCTGGCCGGTCAGCCAGGAGGACTGGGACTGGAGCTGCTGCAGCTGCACCTCGAGGTTCGCGTACGTCTTCTCGAGGGTGGACCGCCGGTCGGTGAGCCGCGTGTCCCAGTCGGTGATCTGGTCGTTGAGGTCTTTGACGGTCGACTGCTCGCCCTTGATCCGCAGAGAGGGAGCCCGTGTAGGTGTCGCTGGCGGCCGTGGAGGCGTCGGCGACCCGCTGCGCGATGGTGGTGAGCGCCGCTTTCACCGTGACCGGGTCGGCCGCCATGGCCGCGCCGAACACCTTGTCGTCGAAGGCCACCGTGCCGTCGCGCTGGATGCTGATGCCGTACGTGGACGGCGACACTCCGTTGACCGGCGCGCTGATCGCATCCACCAGCTTCTGGTTGACGTCGCGCGTGGTCGAGTCGCCGGTGAACGGGCCGCCGGTGACGACCGTCCCGCCTGCCGCGTCGGTGGTGGTGGCGACCGCCTGCTTCGACGCGATCAGGGTGAAGATGTCGTTCACGCTCGAGACGAGCGAGCTCGCGGCGGCGGTCAGGCTCTTGTCGTCGCGCGCGACGGTCAGCGTGACCGGGGTGGCGGAGGCGGCGGTCACCGTCACGGCGACGCCCGGGAGGACGTCCGAGAACGTGTTGGTGGAGCTGGTGACGGTCTGTGCGGCGCCGGTCCCTGCCCACAGGGTGAGCTGCGCATCCTGAGCGGCCCGCACCTGCGCGGCGCCCGGATCGGAGAGGAGGTTCGTGGCGGTGCCCGCGGTGACGTCGGCCGTCGTGCCGCGGTAGGCGGTGAAGGCGCCGGCCGTGCCGGTCTTGGTGGAGCTCAGCTGCAGACGGTAGAGCTGCTGCCCGGTGGCCGGATCGAGCCCGGCGGCGACCTGGGTGGCGCTGACGCCGACACCCCGCCTGGTTGATCGCGGCGGCGACATCGGCGAGCGAGGAGCTGCCGGCCGTCACCTGCTTCATGGTCCCGTCGGACGCGACGAAGGTCAGCGTCGGGGGCTGGTCGGGCCACTGGGTGAGCGGGCCGGTCACCGTGACCTGCGACTGGGCCAGCGTGTCCACGGTGAAGTCGATGGTGCCGTCCACGGCTCCGGTGCCCGCGGTCGCGGTGACGGCGGTGGAGCTGGAGGTGGCGGTGTGGAGGTCGGTGCCCGCCGGCTTCGCGAGCTTCGCGGCCGAGTCGGCCAGCGCGGCGACCTTCGTGTTGAGGGCCTGCATCGCGGTGATGTAGGTGGTGGAGTCGGCGACCTTGCTCTTCAGCAGGGTCTGCGGAATCGCCTCCGCCTGCATGAGGCTGTTGATCAGACTGGTGGTCTGCAGGCCGCTGATCAGCCCGTCGACGGCCATGCCCATGGGCCGGTCTCCCTCCTACGACGATGGTGCGGGTGGTTCGGCGGCCGGAGCGCGCTTTGGGGTCTGCGCTCCGGCCGCCGGGCCTATCAGCGGAGCAGCTGCAGCACGCCCTGGTTGGACTGGTTCGCCTGAGCGAGCATCGCCGTGCCGGCCTGCGACAGGATGTTGGAGCGCGTGTACTTCACCATCTCCTCCGCCATGTCGGTGTCGGTGATGCGGCTGGACGCGGCCGACAGGTTCTCCTTGGAGACGTTGAGGCTGCGAACGGCCGACTCGAAGCGGTTCTGCGAGGCGCCGAGCTCCGAACGGGCGGTGGAGATCGCGGTGATCGCGGTGTCGATCGCCGTGATGGTCGTGTTCGCCGTCGCGTTGCTGGTGACGTCGAAGCCGGTCGCGCCGGTCGCGCCGGACAGCGTGCCGACCGAGGTCGCCACGTCGGCCAGGTTGACCGCGATGGTGTCGTTGGCGGTCGAGCCGGCGCCCACCTGGAAGTTCAGCGAGCCGCCCTTGAGCAGGTCGATCCCGTTGAAGTTGGTGCCCTGCGTGATGCGGTCGAGCTCCTTGCCCAGCTCGTCGGCCTCCGTCTTGATCGCCGAGCGCGAGGTCGCGTTGTTCGAGTCGTTGCCGCCCTGCACCGCGAGGTCGCGCATGCGCTGCAGGATGGAGTGGACCTCGGTGAGCGAACCTTCAGCGGTCTGCACGACGCTGATGCCGTCCTGAGCGTTGCGGGCGGCCACGGTGAGACCGCCGACCTGCGACTTCAGGCCCTCCGAGATGGCGAGACCCGCCGCGTCGTCCGCCGCACGGTTGATGCGGAGGCCGCTGGACAGCTTCTCGAGCGACTTCGACAGCTCGCCCTGCGTGTTGTTCAGGTTGCGGTAGGCGTTGTTCGCCGCGATGTTGGTGTTGATCTGCATACCCATGATGTTTCCTCCATGACTGGGTGGTGGTTCGCGGCCCTTCCGTGGTCCGCATCAGCCTCTATCGGCTGTCGTTGCCGTCCCGTTAGCGGTGCGTCTCAGGACGCCCGCACCGAGCTCGGCGACGTGGGGGAAGGCGGGAGACCCCGGCGACCGCATGCTGGGCGAGACGCGCCAGATAGGCGCTGCGCCGGGCCTGCGAGGTCTTCGCCTCGATCACGACGGGGTCTCCCTCGTCGGCGTAGTGGGTCGCCATCCCCTCGCGCATGAGGCGCACGGCCTCGGAGCGCTGCTGGGAGACGGCGGAGTGCGTGATGCCGAGCTCTTCCGCGATCTCGGTCACGGTGCGGTCGTCGAAGTAGATGGCCTCGACGATGGACCGCATCCGGTCGGGGAGTGCGGCGACGGCCGCGCGCACGTAGGCGGTCTGCTCGTCGGCCAGCAGGGACTCCTCCGGGCCGATCGTGCCGGAGACCAGCAGGGGCTCGATGGTCTCGTCGAGCGCGCTGACCGTCCGCGAGGCGTCTGCCAGGCCGGCCGCGGCGGTCTCGCGGTCGACGCCGAGGGCGTTCGCGATCTCGTCGACGCTCGGCGCACGGCCGAGGGATGCGGTCAGGCTCTCCTGCACGGCCAGCGTCTGCTTGATGCGCTTGCGGGCGCCGCGGGTGGCCCAGTCGGAGGCGCGCAGCTCGTCGGCGAGCGCGCCCACGATCCGGGTGCGGGCGTAGGCGCCGAACGGGACGCCGGTGCCGGCGTCGAAGGCGTCCGCGGCCTGCACGAGGGCCACGGCCCCGGCGGACGCGAGATCGTCGCGGGACAGGTGCGTGGCGCGCGAGCACAGGTCGGAGACCAGGTAGCCGACGAGCGGCAGGTTCTCGACGACGAGCGCGTTGCGTTCGTTCCGGTTCACGCTGGGCGACCCCTCTTCATCGGACGGATACGTTGCGACGACCTCTTTCGGGGAGGCGTCTCTCAAGTACTCGGGCGGTGCGGTGGACGCTCGGGCTTAGTCGGGTGCCGAGCGCGGTGCTAGGGGTCTTTCGTTGTTCACGGTAACAATCCCCGACCACCGGGATGGCGCCCTCACTGCCCCCATTACGGGGCAGCACCTACCCCAGTACGGGGAATACTGACAGGGCGCAATGAAGCGGTAAGTCGCATCCCGGATCCGCGCCATCGCGCGCCTAACATCGGGCGCAAGCGTGCCGATGGTCTGTATCGGCGGGGCAGCATCCGCCGCCCTTCAGACCCGAGGAGACCAGGTGCGCACATCGACCCACGAGGAAGTTGGTAGCGACATGGCCGCGAGCGAGCTGTCGGCACAGCTGTGGAAGGAGCGCGAGCTCCTCGAGCTCCTGCTGTTCAAGCTCGAAGAGGAGCAGCTGCTGCTGATCGCCGGCAAGTCCCGCTGGATCTCGCACGCCACCCGCGAGGTCGAGCAGGTGATCGAGCGGATGCGCGCGGTCGGCCTGGCGCGCACGGTCGAGGTCGCCTCCCTCGCGGAGGAGTGGGGCATCGGTCAGGATGCGACCCTGCGGGAGCTGGCGACCGCGGCCCCCGACGGCATCTGGTCTGACATCTTCCGGGTCCCATCTCGCCGCCATGACGGAGCTGACGGCGCAGATCGCCGAGGTGCGCGACACGAACGAGCGTCTGCTGCGCGAGGCCGCGCGCTCGACGCAGGAAACGCTGAGCTCTCTCTCGGGCGGCGCAGACGAGCCGGGCGTCTACGGCGCGAGCGGCACGGGCAGCCTGGGCGACACGGCACGCTTCTTCGACACGGAGGCCTGACCGGATGAGCACCTTCAGCGGGCTGAACACCGCCTACTCGGGCCTGGTCGCCGCCAAGGCCGGCCTGGACGTGGTGGGCCAGAACCTCGTGAACGCCAACACCCAGGGGTACACCCGGCAGCGCGTGAGCACGTCCGGTGTGCCCGCCCTCAACTCCACCGGATTGTTCAGCGGCGGCGTGCGCCCGGGCCAAGGGGTCAGCGTCGACGGCATCCAGCGCCTCGACGACGCCGCCATGGACGCCCGCGTGCGCACGACCACCGCGCTCTCCGGCTACACGAACACCCGCGCCGGCGCCCTGTCGACGCTGGAGTCGTCGCTCAACGAACCGGGCACGAACGGCCTCTCGGCGCAGCTGCAGAAGTTCTGGTCGGCCTGGGGCGACGTCGCCAATCAGGCGGGGGAGCAGGCACCGGCCGGCGTGCTGCTCGGTCAGGCCGGCAGCCTGGTCACCCAGCTGCAGACCGGCTACCGGGCCGTCGACGACCAGTGGACGGCGCTGCGCGGCTCGGTCGACGGCATGGTCTCCGACCTGAACACCGCGGCGACAGAGGTCGCCGACCTGAACGGCCGCATCCGCACCGCGCTCGCCTCCGGGCAGTCGGCGAACGAGCTGATGGACCGCCGTGACCTGCTCACCACCTCCATCGCCAAGCTGGCCGGGGGAGTGGTGCGACCGCACGACGACGGGACGGTGGATGTGCTGGTCGGCGGCAATGCGCTGGTCAGCGGCACCATGGCCAACGCCGTCACGGCGGCCGGAGCATCCCGCCTGGCCGATGCCGCCGGCGACCCTCCGCGGCTCGAATGGGCGTACCGGCCGGGAGCCGCGATCGCCATGGAGGGCGGCTCGATCGCCGGAGCGCTCTCATCGCTCGCTCCCGCCGACGCTAACGGCACGGGGGAGTGCTGGCCGAGGCGGCCGCCGGCTACAACGCGTTCGCGGTCACACTCGCCCAGCGGGTGAACGCCGTGCACCAGACCGGCACGACGCCCACCGGCGCGACCGGTCTCGACTTCTTCGCCATCGACCCGGCCAAGCCCGCCGCTCTCGGCCTCTCCGTCGTCCCGACCGGCGTCGGCCAGATCGCCACCGGCACTCCCGGCGCCGGTGGGGCGGACGGCAGCGTCGCCGACGCCATCAGCCGGCTCGGGACCGGCGCCGACGCGGTCGACAAGCAGTGGTCCGCCTTCGTCGTGCGCGTCGGCGTCGCCAGCAAGACGGAGCAGCAGCAGTCCGATCTGGCCGACCTGGCCACCAGCTCCGCGACGAACGCCCAGCTCGCGGGCGCCTCCGTCGACCTGGACGAGGAGAACATGAACATGCTGTCCTTCCAGCACGCCTACCAGGGCGCCGCGCGCGTGATGACCGCCGTGGACGAGGCCCTCGATGTGCTCATCAACCACACCGGACTCGTCGGGAGGTAGCCGTGATCAGCAGAGTGACGAACGCGACCCAGACCCTCAACGCCCAGCGCAACCTGCAGCTGAGCCTGCAGCGCCAGGCGCAGCTGTACGACCAGGCGACCAGTCGCCGGCTGCTCAACAAGCCGTCGGACGACCCGACCGCCACGGCGAGCGCCCTCGGCGTGCGATCCGACCAGGCGGCGACGTCGCAGTACCAGCGCAACGTGGGCAACGGCGACGGTGGCTGACGACGGCCGACTCGGCGCTGACCAGCGTCGAGAGCCTCATGCACCGCGTCCGCGACCTCACCGTGCAGGGCTCCAACTACGGCGCGATGTCGCCCGAGGCGAAGCAGTCGATCGCGACCGAGCTCGACGGGCTGAAGCAGAGCCTGCTCTCGCTGGCGAACACGACCTACCTCGGTCGCACCGTTTTTGCGGGAAACTCCGACGCCGGCGTCGCCTTCCAGCCCGACTACTCGTTCACCGGTACCGCGGGAAGTACAGTGGAGCGCAGGATCGGCCCGGACACCACGGTGCGGGTGGATGCGGATGGAGCGGCGGCGTTCGGCACCGGCGCGTCGTCGGTGTTCGCGCTGATCGACGACATTGCGAACGACCTCCGCACCGGTGTGAGCACGACCCCGCGCCTGGCGCAGATCGACGACAGGATGAAGGCCATCGTGGGAGAGCACGCGGAGGTCGGCGGCCGCCAGACCCGCATCGACAAGGCGAAGGATGCGCTCGCCGTCGGCGCCAACAGCCTGGAGGGCCAGCGGGCGTCGCTGGAGGACGTGGATCTGAGCAAGGTGATCCTGGACCTGAAGACGCAGGACGTGAACTACCAGACCGCGATCGCGGTCACCGCCCGTGTGCTCCAGCCGACCCTGATGGACTTCCTCCGATGACCGCTGTCTGCTTCCTCACGCCCCCTCCCGGCCTCGAGCCCCTGGACGACTTCTCGCTGGAGCCGGTCGCCGGCGCCGACGGGCTCTTCACGCTCGCCTCGATCGAGCGTCCGGAGATCCGCCTCTTCACCATCGACGCCTCCCGCCACCTGCCGGGCTACTCGCCCGAGCTGCCCGACGACCGCGCCATCGAGCTCGGCATCGCGGTGGCGGAGGACGCGCTGCTGCTGGTCGTCGTGACCCCCTCCCGCGAGGGCAGCACCGTCAACCTGCTGGCGCCGGTCGTGGTCAACCGCGCGACGGGGTCCGCCCTCCAGCTGGTGCTGGAGGACGACGCGTTCCCGGTGCGCGCCGAACTGGCGGCGCTGGCCGGAGCGTAGGCTCTCGGCGCCCGCTCAGCCGGCCTTCTTGGCCGGGCACGGGGACGCCTTCTTCATCGCGTCGACCGTCTGCTGCTCCGACCAGGGGAGCGAGGCGACCGTCTTCGCCCCCTTCTGCTTCGCGGGCACCTTGGAGGCGATGGAGGCGAGCCGCTGCGCCAGCGACTGGGCGAATCCCGCGCCGGGCGTCGAGTTGTTGAGGGCGACGACCACGGTCAGCCCCGACGAAGGGTCGGAGAAGACCGCGGAGAGGTAGCCGGGCACCGCACCGCTGCTGCCGCGCAGCGGGCCGAGCAGCTGCACGCCGAGGCCGTAGCGCTGCCACGACTCGCCGTTGACCACCGCGTCGGCCTGCGCCGTGCGCGACTTCTCGCTCAGCAGGCTGCCGCTCGCCAGCGCCTGTCCGAACGCCTTCAGGTCGGGGAGGTTCGAGACGACTCCCCCGAGGTCCA
Organism: Leifsonia sp. L25; assembly: GCF_050632895.1. The sequence goes on from NZ_JBODRZ010000004.1 coordinate 453,743, forward strand.
GCCCTGCGAGGGCGACATGCGGCTCACGTCGCGCATGGGCTCGCACACCACCGCGCCCGCCGCATCCAGACCGACCGAGTAACCGGCGGGATGCCGGCCCGGCACCGTGAACTGGCCGCTGCCCGGGAGCACGCTCGCGCTCATCCCGAGCTTGTCGAACACGTACTGCTTGTAGAGCTCGGGCCAGCTGCGGTTCGTCGCGTTCTCCAGCGCCATGCCGACGAGCACGGCGTTGGTGGCGGAGCGGCCGTACTTCTCGCCCGGCGTGCCGTACCGCTCCATCGCGATGCCGTCGCTGGCCAGCTCGAGCGGCGGCCACTGACGGGTCGGGTTCATGATGAACTTCGGGTTCAGGGCACCGATGTAGTCGTTGATCCCGGAGGTGTTCTGGCAGAGCTCGCGCATGGTGACGCCGTCGACCCCGACGAGGCCGGGGATCCACTTGGTGAGCGGGTCGTCCAGCCCGACGCGGCCCTCGTCCACGAGCTCGAGCAGCACCGTGCAGGTCATCGGGGTGGTGTTCTGCCCGATCCGGAAGGTCATGTCCTCCGACACCGGGGTCGACCCGCCGCGGGTCGTCGTGCCCTGCGCGGTGGTCCAGCTGCCCGCCCAGGGGCCCAGACGCCGGCGAACCCGGCGGACGCGTCGGTCAGCGTCATCGCGTCGGTGATGGCGGTCGACAGGCGCTTCTCGACGTCCTTCGGGAAGCCGCCCGGCTGCTGCGACGGCAGGTCCGCGCTGCCCGCCGATGAGGTGCAGCCGGCCAGGATGAGCGCTACGAGCCCGGCCGTCGCGGTGAGCGCGATCCGCCCGAACTTCGTGTCTCGTCGCGTCACTTGTACCCCCGGCGGTCGGCCCTGCGTGTCCAGCGATTGTAACGTGCGGCAGAAAGGCGACCGCCGCATAGGGGCTATGGCGGCAATCCGATCGGGACGACGCTTCGAATGGGAAGTGAGGCGCGCGACCGTGCGCCGTCCTACGGAAGGAACGACACAATGCGCAACTCACCGAATCGCCTGGTGGCCACCATCTTCGGTGCGGTCTACCTGCTGGTCGGGCTCCTCGGCTTCGCCGTCACCGGCGGTGTCGGCTTCATCGCCACCAAGGGCGGGCTGCTGCTCGGCATCTTCGAGGTGAACCCGCTGCACAACATCGCGCACCTCCTGATCGGCGCCGCCCTGCTCATCGCCGGTCTGACCCGCGTGGCCGCCGCCAAGGCCGTCAACATCACCGTCGGCGCCGTGTACCTGCTGCTCGGCATCATCGGCTTCTTCCTCGTGGGCACCGCCGCCAACATCCTGGCGCTGAACACCCTGGACCACTTCCTGCACCTGGTGAGCGCGATCGTCCTCCTCGGTGTCGGCCTCGGCGCCGACCGCGGGACCCGCGCCACGGCCGCAACGGTCCGCTGAGCTGGCCACGGCTCCTATGAGCAGGATGACGGGAACGCTGCGGGTCGCCCCTCGCCGCCTCGGCCCCTAAAGCCGTCGCGGTGGGCCCGGCGACCCGCGGTGCCTCGCCGTGGCCGCGCTGGGAGCCGGGCTGCTTCATGCGGCCCTGGCTCCCAGCGCACCTCCAGCCCTGCTCGCCGGCTTCCTGCTGATCGCTCTCGCCGAGCTGGGCTGGGCGGCGGCCACCCTGGCCCGCGACCACCCACCGGCGCTCCGGCTCGTGCCCGCCGTGGCCCTTGTGCCCGTGGGGCTCTGGGCCGCGCTGGCCGTCGTCGGCGCGACCGCCTCCGGCGGGACGGTCCTCGCCCTTCCGCTGGTGCCGATGGGTGCGGCCTCCCTTCTGGATGTCGCCGTCGCCGCGACCACGGCGGTGGTGATCCGCCGGGCGCGACCGCTACCGGGCCGGGATGCGCCGCTCCGCTTCGTGGTCGCGCTCCTGCTCAGCGCCTGCGCGGTGTGCGCGGTCACCATCCCGGCGCTCGGGCTCACCGACGCCGGCGTCGCCGCGGTGACGGTGCACCACCACCACTGACCGTCCGCGGCCGGTCAGGACCGTCAGCGGCGGGTCAGCCCGTCAGCGGCGGGTGAGGGCGAACGACACGCTGCCGAGCCGGACGATCGAGCCGGGGTCGACCTCGTGCCGGGTCTTCGGATCGCACGCGAAGGTCCCCTCGCCCGGGTAGGTGATCGTGGTGCCGTTCGCGGACCCGAGGTCCATCACCCAGAAGACGCCGTCGTACTGACCGAACGCGAGGTGCGCGCGCGAGACGGACTTCGCGTCGTCCTCCACTGTGACGAGCTCGACGTGGCCCGGGTCGTCCATCTCCGTGCCGGGTGTGTGCACTGCCGGGTTCCGCCCGATCACGCCGTTGCCGCTGGTCTCCAGCCGCTGCCCGTCGCTGAAGTCCAGTACGAAGGTCACCGCCACGTCCGTCCCCTCTCCGTCATGCCGCTCACCGCGCCGCCCCGCTCATCGCGCCGCCTGCGCGACCGGCATGGTGACCGGGCGCGCATCCCGCATGAACCGCTCCACGTCCGGGTCCACCGTGATATCGCTCGGGCGCAGCGGCCGGGTCAGATAGAGCCCTTCGAGCGTCGTGATGCGGCTGAGCGCCACGTACGTCTGCCCGGATGTGAATGCCCGCGTCCCCAGGTCGACGATCGCCGCGTCGTACGTCTTGCCCTGCGACTTGTGGATGGTGACGGCCCACGCCAGCCGCAGTGGGAACTGCGTGAACTCGGCCACCACGTCCTTCGTGAGCTTCTTCGTCTCGGGGGACCAGTTGTAGCGGAACTTCTCCCAGATCGCCGGCTCGACCTCGTGCACCTCGCCGTCGACCTCCACGTACACAGTGGAGTCGATCTTCGTGACCGTGCCGATCGTGCCGTTCACCCAGCGCGGACCGTCGCCCTGGCCGACGTCGTTGCGCAGGAACATGACCTGCGCGCCCACCTTCAGCTCCAGGGTCTCGTCGGCGGGGAAGTTGCGGCCGCCGAAGTCGCCGCTCACTTCCGCCTTCGCCGTCAGGGCCCGGCCCGGCAGCCGCTCGAGCGCCTGGGCGTTGATGCGGTTGACGGTGTCGTTCCGCGTCGCGAGGGTGATCGTGCCGTCATCCGGCGCCGGACGGGCGCCCACCTCGTTGAGCCGGTCGGCGATCTCCTTCGTCACCTGGCCGTGCCGCACCGCGTTGAGCATGAACCGGAAGTCGGACTCGTGCTGCCGGTGCACCTGCAGCAGCTCGACGATGCGCAGGTCGGCCTCCTGCCAGACCTTGGCGTCGAAGAACCACATCGAGCGGTAGGTGTCGGCGAAGTACGCCCGCTCCTCCCGGTCGCCCGGCACGGGCGCCAGCTGGTAGGGGTCGCCGAAGAGCACGACCTGCACGCCGCCGAACGGCTCGCCCGCGCGCTGCCGGGCCTGGCGCAGGCTGCGATCGACCGCATCCATCAGGTCGGCGTTGACCATGGAGACCTCGTCGATCACGAGCGTGTCGATGCTGTTGAGCAGCTTGCGCAGCTCGGCGCTCTGCTCGATGTCGTGGTCGGCGATGACCCCGATCGGCAGCCGGAACAGCGAGTGGATGGTCTGCCCGCCGACATTGAGCGCCGCGACCCCCGTCGGGGCCGAGATCACGAGCGACTTGTCGGTGTTCCACGACAGGTGGTTGAGCAGCGTGGACTTGCCGGTTCCGGCGCGACCCGTGACGAACACGTGCTCGCGGGTGTTCTCGATGAGGTCGAACACCGCCTGCTGCTCGGCGGAGAGGGAAAGACGGCCCAGCGACCTCCCCTTCCGTCTCGCCCGGCTTGCCGGACTACTCTAACCCGCGCAAAGCGCGCCCGAACGGTTATCCACAGGACCCTAGGATGGCCTCATGGCTGTGGGGGACTCGCACGCGCTCAGGCGTGCCGTCCTGCTCTGGTCGGGGATCGGAGTGCTGCTCGTCGCAGCCCTGATCTCGGCGTTTGGGGCCGTGCAGCGGGCGTACTACAGCCCGAGCGGGTTCGTGGAGGCGTTCGCCGGAGCCATCGCGGCGCACCGCCTCTCCGACGCCCTCGCCATGCCGGGGGCCGACCCGAGCCGGCCGGAGCTCGAGGCCGCCAAGCTGCCGCCGGGAGCCTCGCGGGAGCTGCTGCGGTCGGACGTCCTGCCCGCCATCCGGAACGTGTCCGTCGTTTCGGATATGACCGGACGCGACGGCGTGCACTCGGTCGTGGTCCGGGCGACGGCGGACGGCAGCCCTGTCTCGGCGCGCTTCCGCGTGCGGCAGACCGGATCCGTGCTCGGCGTCCTGTCCACCTGGGGCTTCGCGTCCACGCCGCTCGGCGTCGCGCGCATCACGGTCGCGCACGCGGACGACTTCACCGTGGGCCGGCACACCGTCAGCCCACGCGCCGCCTCACCGGACCAGCCGGCCGCCGCCTTCAGCGTCTCGGCAGACTACCTGGCGGCGCCGCTGGCGCCGCTCGAGCTGTCGCACGCCTCCCGCTACGTGCGAGCGGCGCCGGTCAGCGCGTCCGTCACCCCGGGAACGGTGACCGAGACCGTCGTGGATGCGCAGCCGACCCGCGACTTCACGGTCGCCGTGCAGAGGCAGGTCGACGGATTCCTCGATCGCTGCGCCGAACAGAAGGTGCTGCAACCGGCCGGCTGCCCCTTCGGTGTCGAGATCGACGACCGGGTGCAGGGCGAGCCGAGCTGGTCGATGGTCACCTACCCGAACGTCCGGCTGCGCGCCGGCGACGACGGCTGGGTGACGGATGCGATGGTCGGGGTCGCGCACATCGACGTGACCGTCCAGTCGCTCTTCGACGGCACGGTCAGCGCGCGGAGCGACAACGAGCCGTTCTCGATGCGCCTCAGCAACGTCACCGTCCGCCCGGACGGCTCCCTCTCGATCGTCGTCGCGCAGGGCCCGTAGCCCCTCCGCCCTGGGTCGACGAACCGACCGTCATCGGTCAGCGGACGGCGCGGTCGCGGTCGCGGTCCGCCATCCGGGCCAGCCGCTCGTTGTACGCCTGCAGCTCGGCGTCGCCGGTGCGGTCGGCGTTGCGGTCGCGCCGTTTCGTCTCACGCTCGTCGCTGCGGCTCCACTGGATCGCGACGACGATCGCCAGGATGACTGTCGGGATCTCGCCGATGCTCCACGCGATCCCGCCGGCGGCCTGCTGGTCGACCAGGGGCGAGTCGCTCCGCACGTTCGGCCCATCGCGCCGAACCAGTCGGCGAGCATGAGCCCGCGCATCTGCATGATCGACAGCCCGAAGAAGGCATGGAAGGCCATGGTGAGCAGCAGGAGCAGCAGCCGGAACGGGTAGGCGAGCCGGTACTTGACCGGGTCGATCCCGATCAGCGACTGCACGAAGAGGTACCCCGTGATGAGGAAGTGCACGATCATCCACTCGTGCCCGATGTGGTCGGTGGTCGCCCAGCGGAAGATCGGCGTAGTAGAACACCCACAGCGAGCCGGCGAAGAGGATGGCCGCGACGATCGGGTTCGAGACGATCGCGGCGAAGCGCGAGTGCACCCCGAGCAGCATCCACTCGCGGCCGCCCTGGGAGCCGTCGTGCCGCTTCCGGATCGCCCGGGCGGCCAGCGTGACCGGAGCGCCCGGGACGAGCAGCAGGGGAACGCCCATCGTCAGCACCATGTGGGCCGACATGTGAGCGGAGAAGAGGTACTTCTCGTAGACGTTCACCCCGCCGTTGGTGATGTAGAAGAGCAGGACGATGCCCAGCGTCCACAGCACCGTGCGGTAGATCGGCCACGCGTCACCGCGGCGGCGGAGGCGCCAGACGGCCGCGTAGTAGAAGAACAGGGCGAAGGCGCACGCGAGCACCCACAGCAGGTCGAAGTTCCAGGAGGTGAACAGGCGATCCCAGTTCAGCGGCGCGGGCAGCTTCTCGCCGGTCAGGATCTCAGCGGGCGTCGGCGTCGCCGCCCGCGTCTGCGGGACCGGCGTGACCGTGCGGGCGAGCGCCGCAGCGACGCCGGACGCGATGCCCATGAACGCCAGCTCGGCCACGACGATCCACCAGAAGGTGCGGGGTTCGCCGGAGGTCTTGAGCCGGCCGATCAGGTAGCGGCGCTGCGTCAGTCCGAAGAGACCGAGCACGACCAGCGCCGCCACCTTGACGAGCACCAGGATGCCGTAGGGCGTCGCCAGCTCGGCGAGCGTGCCGACGCGCAGCTCGGCGTTCACGTAGCCGGATGCCGCCACCACGATGAAGCAGGACCAGCGCCACGGTGGAGTAGCGCTCGAGCACGGTGACGAGGCGGCCCTTGCCGAAGGTCTGCTTCACGACGATCAGGGTGACCAGGCCACCCAGCCAGATCGCGGCGAAGAGGACGTGCAACCCGAACGACGTCACCGCCGCATCGTGCCCGGCGGCCTCGGCGCTGTGGCCCTGTTGCGCCATCGGCACGACGGTCGCCATGGCCAGCACCGCGACGAAGGCCACCGCGGTCTGATTGCGCACAGCGAAGCAGAGCACCGTGACCGCGGCGGCGATCAGGGTGATGCCGAGCCACGCCTGTCCCAGCGAGACGCTCGTGATGAAAGAGCTGAGCCCGTTGCTGAACGTGGCATCGAACGACCACGGGACGTTGGAGACGCTCACGAACGTGAACAGACCGGTCGCCGCCGCCGCGACGGTCATCACGCCGGCACTGCCCGCCGCGAAGTCGAGGCCTTGCCGTACTCGTCTTTGTCGGGGGAGAACGCGAAGCACGCGAGCACCAGCGCGCCGACCGTTCCGGCCAGGCTCAGGTTGACCAGAAGGGTGGCGGCGGGCAGACCCCAGCGCACGAGAGCACCCGGATCCGCGAGCAGCGGGGCCGCAGCGCCGCCGCCGAAGGCGAGGCGCCGACCATGGCCGCCACCGCTGCGAGCAGCAACGCGGCGGGGCCGATCACGCGGAGGATTCGAGGCACCTGTCCAGCCTACGTCCACGCCCCTGGGCGGCCGCCCACAGCGGGAAGGCCGTGGAGAACCGCCCCTGCGCGCCGCCTGTGGACGACTCCGGCCTCGACAACACAGCGAGGGCGGCGCCGCAGATCGCGGCGCCGCCCTCGGGCAAAGCGTGAGAAGACTACTTGACGGCAGCCTTGAGCTTCGAGCCCGCGGTCAGCTTGACGCGGTGGCCGGCCGGGATGGAGATCTCGGCGCCGGTCTGCGGGTTGCGGCCCGTACGAGCAGCGGTCTCGCTGCGCTCAGCGGCGAGCCAGCCCGGGATGGTGACCTTGCCGCCCTTGGCGACGGTCTCGCTGATGGTGCTGAAGAACGCGTCGACGACGCTCGAGACGGTGGCCTGGCTCTGACCCGACGCCGCAGCGACGGCGGCAACGAGCTCGGTCTTGTTCAGGTTGTCAGCCATTGAGTGTCCTCCTCGGACCTTGTGCTGGATCTACAGCTATTGGTGGAACGGTTGAGGCCACGCTGGGCCATTACGTTTGGTCGGTCGACCGCCTCGAATGTATCAGAATCCCGCGAAAACTCGCGGATTTCCGGGCCTTTTCGACTCCTGACACGCCGAAAAGGGCGCCCGGCTGATGCCGGACGCCCCTTCAGGAACACGATCGAGCGGACTTACCAGCTCGACTTGGTGATGCCGGGCAGCTCGCCTCGGTGCGCCATGTCGCGGAAGCGGACACGCGAGATACCGAACTTGCTGAGGTTTCCGCGGGGACGGCCGTCGACGGCGTCGCGGTTGCGCACGCGGATCGGGGAGGCGTCACGGGGAAGCTTCTGCAGGCCGAGGCGCGCGGCCTCGCGGGACTCGTCGGAGCCGTTCGGGTCGACGAGGGCCTTCTTCAGCTCGGCGCGCTTGGCGGCGTAGCGCTCGACGATGACCTTCCGCTGCTCGTTCTTGGCGATCTTTGACTTCTTGGCCATGTTTAGCGCTCCTCTCGGAAGTCGACGTGCTTGCGCACTACGGGGTCGTACTTCTTGAGCACGAGGCGGTCGGGGTTGTTGCGACGGTTCTTCTTGGTCACGTAGGTGTAACCGGTGCCCGCCGTCGAACGGAGCTTGATGATCGGACGGATGTCCTGCTGCTTCGCCATGCTTAGATCTTCTCCCCACGGGCCAGGAGGTCCTTCACCACGGACTCGATGCCACGGGCGTCGATGACCTTGATGCCCTTGGCGCTCAGCGTCAGGGTGACGTTACGACGAAGAGACGGAACGTAGTACGTCTTCTTCTGGATGTTCGGGTCGAACCGGCGCTTCGTGCGACGGTGCGAGTGCGAGATGTTGTGACCGAAGCCGGGAACGGCTCCAGTCACCTGGCACACTGCTGCCATTGCTTTCTTCTCCAATACCGTGGCGCCATACGGCACCACCCAAGGTCACTTGTCGGCGCACGACTTCCCATTCGTTGAGGTCTGGGGTTTCGTACACGGCTAACGGAGTGGGAGGAGCCCACTCAGCCAAACAACCATGCTACGGCATGGATGCGGGACCGACCAAATCAGCCTTGGCTGTGCAGGCAGCGCACAAACCGAAGACGTCGACGACGTGCTGCGCCTGAGTGAAGCCGTGCGCCGCGGCAGCCTGGCGCGCCCACTGCTCCACCGCATCCGCCTCGATCTCCACCGTCAGCCCGCAGTTGCGGCAGATCAGGTGGTGATGGTGGCCGGTGGTGCACGCCCGGTAGAGGCTCTCGCCCTCCGGCGACTGCAGCGAGTCCGCATCCCCTTCGGCCGCCAGGTCGGCGAGAGCGCGGTAGACCGTGGCCAGCCCGATCGGCGACCCGGCCTCGTGGAGGCTGAGGTGCAGGCCCTGCGCGCTGATGAACCCCTCTGTCGAGGTCAGAGCCTCGCGGACGGCCTCCCGCTGCCAGGTGTTGCGCTTCACCATCCCAGGCTAGCCCGCCTGGCTCACGAGCGGCCGTGAGGAGGTCACAGGGCGGCGTCGCGTGCGGCGCCCTCCGACGATGCGGCACACCACGTAGATGAGGAACGAGATGGTGGTCACGTACGGGCTGATCGGCAGAGCGCTCCCGAGCGCGAGGAGGATGCCGCCGACGACCGAGACGAGGGCGAAGACGACGCTGATCACGGGCACACCGATGGGCGACGACGAGATGCGCATCGCCGCGGCGGCGGGCGTCACCAGCAGCGACAGCACGAGCAGCGCACCCACGATCTGCACCGAGACGGCGACCGCCAGCCCCAGGAGCACCATGAAGGCCAGGGCGACGAAGCGGGTCAGGATGCCGCGCGCGGCGGCGACGTCCGCATCCAGGCTGTCGAAGGTCAGCGGGCGCCACATGAGCAGCAGGGCGACCAGCACGACGGCGCCGATGACCAGCAGCGACCCGAGCTGCGGGTCGTCGACCGAGACGATCTGGCCGGTCAGCAACCCGAACTTGTTGGCGCTGCGCCCGGGATACAACGCGAGCGCCAGGATGCCGAGCCCCAGTCCGAAGGGCATCAGCACGGCGATGATCGAGTTGCGATCGCGCGCCCGGGAGCCGAGCAGGCCGATCAGGACGGCGGCCACCAGCGACCCGACGAGCGAACCGGCGACCACGTTCACGCCGAACAGCAGCGCGATGGCGGCGCCGGCGAACGACAGCTCGCTGATGCCGTGCACCGCGAAGGCCATGTCGCGCTGCATGACGAAGACGCCGATCAGGCCGCCGACGATGCCGAGCACCGCTCCCGCGAAGATCGAGTTCTTGACGAGCAGCAGCAGCTCGCCGTAGTCGGTGAAGTCGAACAGCTGCGACCAGAGGTCCAGGTGCATCATGCGGCGGGCTCCGGGTGTTCCTCGCGGGTGTGCGCGTGGTGGTCGTGGGTCTCGGCGTCGGGGATGCCCACGACGACGATGCGTCCGCGGCTGCGGATGACGTCCACCGGCGTGCCGTAGAGGTCCGTCAGCACGTCGCTGCGGAGCACGTCGTCCGGCGCGCCCGTGCGGAAGCGGCCGCCGGCCAGGTACAGGACGCGGTCCACCATCCCGAGCACCGGGTTCACGTCGTGCGTGACGAAGACCACGGCGCTGTCGTGCTCCCGCCGGCGGCGGTCTATCAGCTCGCTCACGCCGCGCTGGTGCTGCAGGTCGAGCGACAGGAGCGGCTCGTCGCAGAGCAGCAGGGCCGGATCGCCGGCCAGCGACTGCGCGACGCGCAGCCGCTGCTGCTCCCCGCCGGAGAGCGAACCGACGGGCGCGTCGGCGTAGCGCCGCGCCCCGACGGCGTCGATGAGGCTATCGACCTGCTCGCGGTCGGATCGCCGCGGGAGCGGCAGGCCCCAGCGGTGGCCGTTCACGCCGAGGGCGACGAGGTCGCGCGCCCGCATCGGGGTTCCGGCCGGGATCAGTTTCTGCTGCGGGATGTAGCCGATCCTCCGGTCGCCGCGGCGCACGGCGTGGCCCTCGAACGAGATCTCTCCCGAGTCGAGCTGCTGCTGACCGAGGATCGTACGGAGGAGGCTCGTCTTGCCTGACCCGTTCGGGCCCAGGACGGCCACGAACTCGCCGGCGTGCACATCCAGGTCGAGACCGCTCCACAGTGTGCGGTCGCCGAAGCCGAGCGACGCGTCGCGGAGGCGGAGCACGATGTCGCGCTCCGCGGGCGGCGTCACGAATTCCAGGGGTTCGCTCATTTCGCCAGTGCCGCCCCGACCGCGTCCACGTTGGCGCGCATCCACTCGATGTAGCTCTTGCCGGCGGGCAGGGTCTCGGTGACCGGGACCACGGGGATGCCGTTGCTCTTGGCGGCGGCGAGCACGCGTTCGGTCTCGGCGCCGGTGGTCTGCTCGTTGTAGGCGAGCAGCTTCACCCGGTGCTCGCTGAACAGGGCGAGCGTGTCCTTCAGCACGACGGGGGAGACGTCGTTCTCCTCCTCGATCGCCGCGCTGAACTTCTCCGGCGTCCTGTTCACCAGCCCGACCGCATCCAGGAGGTAGAGCGGCACCGGCTCGGTGATCGCGACGCCGTCGCCGGCGTACTGCGCCTTGAGTCGGGCCGCGCTCTGCTGGAGCGTGGTGAGCTTCTGCGTGAAGGCGGCGGCGTTCTTCTCGAAGACCGTCTTCTGCGACGGGTCCGCCTTCGCGAGCGCAGCGCTCAGGGCCGACGCCAGCTTTGCGACGGTCGGGAAGTCGTACCAGACGTGCTCGTTGAACTCGCCCCCGACGGGCTTCTTGCCCGAGAGCTGCACGACGTCCAGCACGGTCGCATCGTTCTTCGAGCCCTTCACCAGGGTGTGCATGAAGTCGTCGTAGCCGCCACCGTTCTCGATGACGACGTCGGCCTTCGAGACGGCGAGTTGATTCTGGGCGCTGGCCTCGAACGGGTGCGGATCCTGCGCCGGGTCGTCCATCAGCGAGGTCACGTGCACGGCGCCGCCTCCGATCGTCCGGGCGATGCCCCCGTACACGTTGGTGCTGGCGACGACGCCGGAGGGTGCCGTCGCCGGAACCGGCGGAGGAGGTGGAGCATCCGGCGAGCGCCAGCGCCGTCGCAGCGGCGAGCGCCAGGGTGGAGACGATGGTGCGCGTCTTCATGGGAGAGCCTGTCTAAGTCGCGTGCGCGACGGAAAGGGGAGCGCCTGCGGTCGCGGGCACCGGCTCAGATTACGGCTTATTGAAAATGATTGTCAAATTCAATCCAGCAGTAGCGCCGGCTCCTCGATGATCGATGCCACATCCGCGAGGAAGCGCGAGGCCACGTCGCCGTCCACCACCCGGTGGTCGAAGGATGCGCCGAGCGTCGTGACGAAGCGCGGACGCACTTCGCCGTCCACCACCCACGGCTTCTGCTTGATCGTGCCGAGCGCGACGATGCCCACCTCGCCCGGGTTCAGGATCGGCGTGCCCGTGTCCATCCCGAAGACGCCGATGTTCGTGATGGTGATGGTGCCGCCGTTCATGTCGGCCGGGGGAGTCTTGCCGTCGCGAGCCGTCAGCGTCAGCTGTTCCAGCGCCTTCGCGAGCTCGAGCAGGGTCATGCCCTGCGCCTCCTTGATGTTCGGCACGATCAGGCCGCGCGGCGTCGCGGCGGCGATGCCGAGGTTCACGTAGTGGCGGACGATGATCTCCTCGTCCGTCCACGTCGAGTTCACGGTCGGGTTGCGACGGACCGCCCAGATCATCGCCTTCGCCATGATGAGCAGCGGCGACACCTTGACACCCGCGAAGTCGGCGGAGTTCTTCAGGCGCTTGACGAACTCCATGGTGCGGGTCGCATCCACGTCGACGAACAGGCTGACGTGCGGGGCGCTGAACGCGCTCGATGTCATCGCGCTGGCGATCGCCTTGCGCACGCCCTTCACCGGGATGCGGTCTCTCGCGGTCGTTCGGCCACTCGGGCGTCTGGATGTTGCGGAAGACGGTCGCCTGCGTCGCCTCGCGGAGCACGTCGTCGCGCGTGATGTCGCCGATCGGGCCGGTCGGGGTGACCAGGGTGAGGTCGACCCCGAGGTCTTTGGCGAGCTTGCGGATCGGGGGCTTGGCGACGACCGGACCGCGCGTCACCGGAGAGGATGCGCGAGCGGACTGCGCGGCGGGCGACGCCTGCGGCGCGGCCGCAGCGGGCGCAGGCGCAGCGGGAGCGGAAGGCTGCGCGATGCTGCCCGAGAACGAGATGGGGATGGACCGCGGTGCCCGGGTGCGAGACGCGACGGCGGCGGCTCGAGCCGCGGCCCGCGGCCCCGTAGCCGACGAGCACGGCTCCCGCTTTGGGCTCCTCCTCGTGCGAGACGGAGGCCGCCGCGTCCGCCGCGACCTCCTCGGCGGGCTCGGGCTCAGGCGCGGGCTCCGCGGCCGCCGACACACCGGCCGTGACCGTGAAGATGGGCGTGCCGACCTCGACCGTCTGGCCCTCGGTGACCAGCAGCTCGCCGACGGTCCCCTCGAACGGCGACGGCAGCTCGACGAGCGACTGGCCGTCTCGATCTCGACGATGACCTGGTTGACCGCGACCTGCTCGCCGGGGGCGACCTTCCAGGCGACGATCTCCCGCCTCGGTCAGGCCCTCGCCCACGTCGGGCAGCAGGGACTGGGACTCGCTCAGTGCGACTTCTCTGTCAGGGGCGCCTACGCGGGAGGCGATCAGTACGCCAGTGCCCGGTCGACGGCTTCGAGGATGCGGTCGGCGTCGGGGAGGTAGAGCTCTTCGAGCTTGGCCGGCGGGAAGGGGACGTCGAAGCCGGTCACCTCGGACGCACCGGCGCCTCCAGCAGAGTGAGAACGCCTTCTCGGCGATCGTCGCCGCGACTTCGGAGCCCACCGACATCGTTCCCCGGCGCCTCCTGCGCGATGATCAGCCGGCCGGTCTTCCTGGACGGACGAGACGACGGGACCGTAGTCGACCGGCGAGAGCGAGCGGAGGTCGATGACCTCGAGGCTCCGCCCCTCCTCGGCCGCGAGCTCGGCCCGCGCGCAGGGCGACGCTGACCATCCCCGCCCAGGCGACGATCGTCGCGTCGGTTCCGGTGCGGACGACGCGACTCGCGTGCAGCGGCGTCGGGTTCTCGAGCACGTCGACCTCGCCCTTGGGCCAGTAGCGGCTCATCGGCTCGAAGAACACGACAGGGTCGTCGGAGCGGATCGCCTTCTGGATCATCCAGTAGGCGTCGTGCGGGGTCGACGGGGCGACGACGCGCAGGCCCGGGGTGTGCGCGAAGTACGCCTCCGGCGACTCCTGGTGGTGCTCGACCGCGCCGATGTGACCGCCGTGGGGAATGCGGATGACGACCGGGAAGGGCATGCGGCCGTTGTGCCGGTTCGTCATCTTGGCGAGCTGTGTCGTGATCTGGTCGAAGCCCGGGAAGACGAACCCGTTGAACTGGATTTCGACGACCGGCCGGTAGCCGCGCATGGCGAGGCCGATCGCCGTGCCTATGATGCCGGCTTCCGCCAGCGGGGTGTCGATCACGCGCTGGGGGCCGAACTGCTTCTGCAGCCCTTCGGTCACGCGGAACACACCGCCCAGGGGACCGATGTCCTCACCCAGCAGCAGCACCTTCGGGTCGTCGGCGAGTGCGCGCCGCAGACCGGCGTTGAGCGCCTTGACCATCGGGAGCGACTGGATGCGCGGCTCGGGCACCGTCTCGACGGCCGGCGCGCTCTCGGGGCGACCTCCGCGCGGTCGCGGCGGCGGCATCCACGCCGACCTCGGCAGACGCCTGCGCGTCGGCTGCGGCCGGCTCAGCGGGCTGTGCGGCCTGCGCCGCATATGCCGGCTTCGTCTTCGATCACGAATTCGCGCGTCCGCTCCTGCTCGGCCACGTGCTCCTCGAGCACGCGCGAGCCGGGGTCGCTCTCGACGATCTCGACCACGTCGATCGCCTGGGTGTCGAGCAGCCCGCTCTGCGCCTCCGCGTCGTCGCCGCCGACCACGTCGCCCGGCTCACCCTCCATCAATTCGGCCTCCACGTACTCGGCGTCGCTGCCGACGTCGTCGCTTCACGTCGCTCATGCGTCACCTCCGAACGATGCCTCGTACTGCTCCAGCCAGCGCCGCTGCTCTTCCGTCACAGGATGGGGCTCACTGTAGACGTGCTCGAACATGGGAGGAGGCGGGTGGCGGTGCGAGCTCCAACGTGCGTCGGCGGATGTCGGCGGCGAGGTCCGCCGCCTCCTCGTCCCGCGCTGTCGAAGAACGCCTGGCCCACGCCTTGCTGCTCGAGGAAGACGCGGAAGCGGACGATCGGATCGCGCTCGGCCCAGTACGCCACCTCCTCGTCGGTGCGGTACTTGCTCGGGTCGTCGCTGGAGGGTGCGCGCCCATGCGGTACGTCAGCGCCTCGATCATGCTGGGGCCCTCGCCGCTGCGCGCGTCGTCGAGGTGCTTCGCCGTCACCGCGTAGGACGCGAGGACGTCGTTGCCGTCGATCTGCACGCCCGGGATGCCGAATCCACTCGACCGCAGATACAGAGGAGTGCGCGACTGCGTGCTGACCGGGACCGAGATAGCCCAGTGGTTGTTCTGCAGGAAGAAGACCTGCAGGGGTCCGGTAGCTCGCGGCGAAGACGTACGCCTCGCTGACGTCGCCCTGGCTGGTTGCGGCCGTCGCCGAAGTAGACGATGGAGGCCCTCGTCGACCTCCGGGTCGCCCGTGCCGACCTTGCCGTCGAACTTCATGCCCATCGCGTAGCCGGTGGCGTGCAGCGCTCTGCGAGCCGATGACGAGCGTGTAGAGGTGGAAGTTGTTGACCGCCGGGTCGATCCGGGTCCCAGCCGCCGTGGGTGGTTCCACGAAGCAGCCCGATGATCCCGATCGGGTCGATGCCGCGGATCATGCCGACCGCGTGCTCGCGGTACGACGGGAACAGGTGGTCCTGGGCTTGGCGGCCCGGGCGGAGCCCACCTGGGCCCCCTCCTGGCCCTGACTGGGAACCCACAGGCCCAGCTGGCCCTGCCGCTGCAGGTTCGCCGCCTCATGGTCGAGCGCTCGCACGCGGACCATGTCGCGGTAGAAGCGGCGGTAGTCGTTCTCGTCGAGGCGCTCCAGGTAGGGGAGGTACTCGGCCGACGTCTCGCTCGGCTGGAAACGTCCGTCAGCCGTGAGCAGCTGGACGGTGTTCGCCGGGCGCGGATTCTCGTTCGTCGCAACCACCTGTCTAACCTAACCTCTTGCCGGGGTGCCCACTTGGTAGGTTCTGCACAATATCCCCGGCGACCTGCAGGAGTTTGTCGACAGACTCCTCCTCGCCGACACTGATGCGGATGCCCTCCGGAGGGAAGGCGCGGACGGTCAGCCCGGCGTCGAAGAACGCGTCGTTCACCTCGGCGGTCTGCTCGGCGGTGGCGAGCCAGCCGAAGCTGCCCTGCGCCCGGAACGGCCCAGCCCTGCGCCAGAAGAGCGTCGCGCAGGGTCGCGCAGCATGGCGATGCGGGCGACGCGCTCCATCAGCTCGTCCTCCGCATCGATCGAGGCGAGCGCCGCGACCCGCGACGCGTCGGTCACCGAGAGCGGATGGCCGCCGAGCGAGCCGCGTCCAGCACGGCCGCCGGCCCGACGGCGTACCCGATCCGCAGCGCGGCGAGACCGTACGCCTTCGAGAACGCAGCACCACCAGGTTGGGGTAGCGCGAGAGCAACGGGATGCCGTCCACCGCGTCGTCGGTGACGAACTCGTAACAGGCCTCGTCGAGCAGCACCAGCAGATCGCCGGGCGACGTGCCATGAAGGCTTCGAAGTCGGCGGCGGTCACGATGGGTGCCGGTGGGGTTGTTCGGCGTGCACACGATCACGACACGGGTGCGCTCCGTGATGGCGGCGGCCATCGCATCCAGGTCGTGGTTGCCGTCCGCCCGGTTGGGGACCTGCACGCTCGCCGCGCCCGTCATGGTCACGAGCCCCGGGTAGGCCTCGAAGGAGCGCCACGGGTAGACCACCTCGTCGCCGCCCCGCCGCCGCGGCGATGAACTGCGACAGCAGCGCGACGGATCCGCTACCCAGGTGCACCTCGCCGATGCTGACCCCGTGCCGCTCCGCCAGCCGCGCGCGCAGGTCGGCGCCGCCGGCGTCTGCAGCGGTTGAGCTCGCCCAGGGTCGCCGCCACCGCCTGAACGACGGACGGCAGCGGGGGATACGGGTTCTCGTTGCTCGACAGCTTGTACCCGTCCGCCGGCGCCGGCCGCCCCTGCTTGTAGGCGGGGACCGCGACGATCTCAGGGCGCAGCTTGACGCTGAGCGTGTCTTCCGAACTCACAGACCCAACCTAGCCGCGCCCGCATACCGCACGGGGAATTACCTGGATCTGTGGAGAGCGGCACCCCTGTCCATCGATTGTGAGCACTGACAACGGATGTGACCATGCGATTCCTGCTCAGGCTGCTCATCAACGCCATCGCCCTCTGGCTCACGACGCTGATCGTCAGCGGGGTGACCGCGAAGCCGTACGCCCCCGGCGCGACGGCGGCGGTGCTCACCTACCTGCTGATCGCGCTGATCTTCGGCGTCGTCAACGCGATCATCGGCACGGTCGTCCGCATCATCGCCATCCCGCTCTACATCATCACGCTCGGGCTGATCTCGCTCGTCGTGAACGCCTTCCTCCTTCATCGTGTCGTGGATCAGCGACGCGATGGGGTTCGGGCTCCACATCGACGGGTTCTGGTCCGGCGTCCTCGGCGCTCTGGTGCTCGGGATCGTCGCGTGGCTGCTCGGCCTGATCTTCCGGCCCGCCCGGCGCGACTGAGCGCGGTCCGCGCCGCGCACGCGCGTGCGGGAGAATGGTGGGGAACCCGCCGCCTCGATCCCGCGAGGAGCACCATGACCGCCCTGCCTCCCCAGCCGCTCAGCCCCCTCGACGGCCGATACCGGTCCGCCGTGATCGGGCTCGGCGACCACCTCTCGAGGCCGGGCTCAACCGCGCGCGCGTGCAGGTCGAAGTCGAGTGGCTGATCTACCTGACCGAGCACCGGATGTTCGGCTCAGCCCTCTGACGGACGAGCAGAAGCGCGCGCTGCGGGCCCTCGCGGAGGAGTTCGGCCAGCCGGAGATCGACCGGCTCGCCGAGCTGGAGGCGACCACCAAGCACGACGTGAAGGCCGTCGAGTACCTCGTGCGCGAGCGCCTGCACGCCCTCGGGCTCGACCACATCGCCGAGCTGACCCACTTCGCCGCCACCAGCGAGGACATCAACAACCTGTCCTACGCCCTGACGGTGAGCGCAGCGGTGCGCGAGTCGTGGCTTCCGAAGTTCCGCGCGGTCATCGCGGAGCTCCGCGCGCAGGCGAAGCAGTACCGCGACGACGCGATGCTCGCCCGCACCCACGGTCAGCCCGCGACCCCCACCACCATGGGCAAGGAGCTCGCCGTCTTCGTCCACCGCCTGGAGCGGGTGCGCGCGCAGATCGAGGCCGGTGTCCACCTGGGCAAGTTCAGCGGCGCGACCGGCACCTTCGCCGCACACCTCATCGCCGACCCGGACGCCGACTGGCCGCGCATCTCGCGCGAGTTCGTCGAGAGCCTCGGCCTCGACTGGAACCCGCTCACCACGCAGATCGAGTCGCATCGACTGGCAGGCGGAGCTGTACTCCCGCATCTCGCACGCGAACCGCATCCTGCACAACCTGTGCACCGACATCTGGACCTACATCTCGCTCGGCTACTTCCGCCAGGTGCCCGAGCCGGGCGCGACCGGGTCGTCGACCATGCCGCACAAGGTGAACCCGATCCGCTTCGAGAACGCCGAGGCCAACCTGGAGCTGTCCAGCGCCGTGCTCGACTCGCTCGCCGCGACGCTCGTCACCAGCCGCCTGCAGCGCGACCTCACCGACTCCACCACGCAGCGCAACATCGGCGTCGGACTCGGCCACTCCCTCCTCGCCCTCGACAACATCGAGCGCGGCCTCGGCCAGATCGCGATCGACCGCACGTTGCTCGCAGAGGACCTCGACGCCAACTGGGAGGTGCTGGCGGAGGCGATCCAGACGGTGATCCGCGCCGAGGTCACGGCCGGGCGCTCGAGCATCTCCGACCCCTACGCTCTGCTCAAGGAGCTGACGCGCGGCAAGCGGGTCGACCACGCCGCGCTGACCGAGTTCGTCGACGGGCTGGAGATCGGCCAGGCGGCGAAGAACCGTCTGCTCGCCCTCACCCCGGCGCGGTACGTCGGACTGGCGTCCGAGCTGGTCGACTACCTCTAGCGGGAGCCGGCCGGCGAGGAGTCAGTGACCGCGCGGGCGGTCGTCGCCTTCTGCGCGGGCGCGGGCGCAGCCTTGGCGCGCGCCTCTGCATCCTGCTCTGTGGATGTCCTCCACCTCGGCCTCGGTCGGCTTGAACGCGAGCGCGAAGAGGGCGAGCAGCACCAGCCCGACGATGAACGTCACGCCCAGCGCGATCGCCGCCAGCACGAACTCCCGGGTCGCGATGAGGACGATCAGCCCGACGAAGACGCCGAGACCGGCCGAGATCGCGAGCAGCTCCACGGGGAGGAAGCGGTCGCGGCGGGTGGGCTGCAGGTTCTGGGTCACTCGGGGGTCTTTCCTGTTGCGCGAGGTCACGGTCGGCTCTCCGCCCCACGGGGAGTCGGTGCGGCTCCGTGCGGCGGCTCGCAGCGTGGCCGCTCCGATGCCCTGGAAGACGCCGACCACGATGGCCCAGGCGCCGAACAGGCCGATCGCCAGCACCGCATCCGCCGGCACGAACAGCAGCACGAGGGCGAGCAACGCGGTGAGCGCACCCGTGGTCAGCCAGTCGCGGGCGGCGGCATCCTGGCTGCGCTCGCGGATGCCGTTGTAGAGCTCGAGGAATCCGGTCAGCGCCGCCCACACCGTCACCAGGTAGAGGAACAGGCCGAGGCCCGAACCGGAGAGCACAAGCGCGAGAACGCCAGCGACCAGCCCGATGGCCCCCTGCACGGCGAACAGCGTGCGGGTCAGCCGGCGACCCGCGAACAGCCAGCTCAGGATGCCCGTCGCCAGCCCGTCGATGACGGCGAACACGCCGAAAACGACGAGTCCGAAGGCTGCAGTGTGCGCATCCCGGGTGAAGGTGATGAGCGCACCGGCGGCGAGCGCCACCACGGCGCGGATGGCGGGGACGACCCAGTACCGGTTGTGCGCGTGGAGGGCGTGGTCCTGGGCAGGGACGGCGGTAGCCATTCGGCGACCTCTTTCGTACGGATTCGCCCCCAGTCTAGTCGGCGGGTTCCTGCGCGTTCGCCCCATCGGGCGCCCCGCCACCGCTACGATCGCGGCATGCGGATCGGTTTCGCGATTCTTCGCGCGGTGATGTTCGTGCTCGCGCTGGCGGCCGTCGTCACGCAGTTCGTCACCAGCGTCCAGTCGATCGCGGCTCACGGCGGGAACGTCGGGGGGCTGGTTGCGAACTTCTTCAGCTTCTTCACCATCGACTCCAACGTGCTGGGCATCGCGGTGTTCGGCATCGGCGCCGTGCTGCTGCTGATCCGTCGGGGCGACGATCCGGGGTGGTTCACCGCCCTCCGCGCAGCGGGGGTCACGTACCTGGTGACGACCGGCGTCGTCTACAACCTGCTGCTGCGCAACATCTCGCTCGCGCAGGGGACGACGGTGGGATGGGCGAACGAGGTCCTGCACGTGATCGCGCCCGCGTACATCCTCCTCGACTGGCTGTTCGCCCCGGGCCGCGCGCCGCTGCGGCTGCGCGCGGTGTGGGGGATCGCGGTGTTTCCGATCGTCTGGGCGGTCTACACGCTCGTGCGGGCGCCCTTCGCCGCCGATCCGGTCACCGGCACGCAGCCGTGGTATCCGTACCCGTTCCTCAACCCGCAGACCAGCCCGAACGGGTACCTGTCCGTCGCGTTCTACGTCGTGCTCATCGCCGTCGTGATCCTGGTGGCCGGCTACGGCGTGGTGTGGATCTCCCGCCGCTGGCGGGGCGACCACATCCTGCCCGCGGCCTCTCCCGCCGCGGAGGGCTGAGGGCGGACATTCAGACCGCGCGCGGGCTGGGCACGTGCTCCGGGTCCTCCGACCGTGCCCAGAGGATGACGGAGGCGAGCGCTCCGACCGCCAGCAGGAAGGCGCCCGTAGGGGTGACGGTGTCGGCTGCGCCGTGCTGTGCGATCAGCGCGGAGAGGATCCCGGCGATGACCCCGCATCCCGCGACCACCGCGAAGGCGTAGGAGATCGCGCGCGTCGCGCCTCGCATCACCAGACCGCGGACGATGAGCGCGACCGCGCCGGTGAGCCAGAGGACCGCCACCGGGAGCGCCAGCAGCATGCCGAGCGGATCGCGCAACAGCACCCCGGGGGTGGCGTAGAGCAGCGACGCCGCGAGCAGCAGCACGAGCCCCAGGCCCGCGGACGCGAGCAGCCGCCTCGCGTCGGTTCGCAGCCGCAGGATCGGGCCGAGCAGTGACGGCCAGGTGAACGCGAGCGCGAACGCCACCAGCGCGAGCGCCACACTGCCCGCGCCCTGCAGCACGGGGAGGAGGATGCCGATCATGTCTCCATTGAATCGGGGATGCGCGGGCTGTACGTCAGCCCGGAGGATGATTCAGTCGTCGTCGAAGTCGACGGCCTCGCCGCGCAGCGCGGCGATGGCCTTCACGATCAGCTGGATGGCGGCCACGGCGATCAGGGCCGACACCCCGAGCGCGAGGACGGGATCGAGCCAGTAGAGGCTGTTCGTGACAAGGGATGATGACGCCGGCCACCGCGATGACGGCGGCCGCCGCCGCATCCGCGAGGGCATCGAGGAGTACGGACCGCATGTGGAGGTCCTCGTCGGCGGCGGACCGGCCGAGCACGAAGGCTCCCCGCCAGCATCACGGCGACCGTGATGACGCTCACGATCACCATCGGGAGGCCCTCCACCTCGGGAGAGCCCTCCACCAGCCTCGTCACCGCCTCCGCGGTCACCGTGATCGTCACGGCGAGCAACAGCGTCGCGTTCACGAGTGCGGCGATGGCGATCGGCGCTGCGCGTGCGGGTGATCCGGGTCCCGATCCCGTAGGGCGATGGCGATCAGCCCCAGCACCAGGGCGAAGCAGTCGGCCACGGTGTCCCCGGCCGCGGCGAGCACGCTGACCGAGTGCGCCAGCAGTCCCGCGACGACCAGTCCGGCGATGAGCGCCAGGTTGAGGCAGAGGACGATCAGGATGCGGCGGCGCTGACTCCGCCGCGGTGCCGCCGGGGCGCCCGCGGCCTCGGGCTGACGGTCATCTCGGCGCAACGGACACCTGTGCATTGTTCCACTGCCGACCCCTGCTCGCTCACCTGCTCGACTAGGGTCATGCAGGTGAGCGACCAGGCACCGGGCTGCGCCGGGCAGGCATCGGCCTCGAGGTCGTCACCCTCGGGTGGAACGTGGTCGGCGTCGTGCTGCTGGGCGTCCTCGCCTACCGGTCCGCGTCTGTCGCGCTGCTGGGCTTCGGCCTCGACAGCCTGATCGAGATCGGCGCCAGCATCGTCGTCGTCTGGGAGCTGACCGGAGGGGAGGAGACCCGGCAGAGGGTCGCCCTGCGCTTGATCGGCTGGGCCTTCGTCCTGCTCGCGGCCTACCTCCTCGTCCAGGCGGTCGTCGCGCTGCTGCTCGCGCACCGAGCCACGCCGCTCCTGGGCGGCGTCGGGTGGACAGCGCTCACCGCGATCGCGATGTTCGCGCTGGCGTGGGGAAAACGGGTCGTCGGGAAGCGCCTGGACAACCCGGTCCTGCTGACCGAGGGGCGGGTCACGCTCATCGACGCGATCCTCGCGACCAGCGTGCTGTTCGGGGTCGCGCTCGACTACGCGCTCGGCTGGTGGTGGGCGGACCCTCTCGCGGGACTGGTGATCGTCTTCTACGCCGCGCGGGAGGCCGTCCACATCTTCCGCGGGTGACGGATCGGGCGGCGATCAGCCCCGTGCGAGCAGTCCGCCGAGCAGCAGGTCGATGAGGCGCGTCGCGAGGGCGCGCTGCTCCTCGTGCGCGCTGATGAGCGTGATCCCGCCCAGCGCCATCAGCACATCGCCCGGGTCGATTCCGGCGCGGAGGTCCCCGGATACGCCGGCCGCGTCGATGAGGGCGGCGACCGCCGCGCCGAGAGCGTCACGGCTGTGCGCGCGAAGTCCTCTCGGGCGACGCCAGGATCGCCGGCAGGGCATCGGACATCGCCCGCTTCGTGGTCAGTGTAGTCGACGAACGCCTCCATCCACGCACGGAGGGCCTCGACGGGCGGCCGTTCCGCCAGCAGCCGGTCCGCGGAGCCGGCCAGCCGATCGGTCTCGCTCCGGTAGACGGCCTCGATCAGGTCCTCCCGCGTGGGAAAGCGCCGATACAGCGTGCCGATGCCGACTCCTGCCTCCGCGGCGATGGCCTTGAGCGACGTCTCCGGCTCCTCTGCCGCGAACGCAGCAGCCGCCACCTGGAGCAGGCGGTCGTGGTTCGCGCGGGCGTCTGCGCGGAGTCGTTCGGGCACGAGCTCCTCCTTGCTAAACGGACCTAACTCCGCTTAGCTGGAATAGAAGCGGACTCGACTCCGTTTATACCAGAGATCCGAGCTCATCGGGAGCCCGGGAGAGGAGACCCATCATGACCGAGCGTGTGACGACACCGTTCGACGCGCGATCCACCGCCGACGACGTTATCGCCGGTGTAGACCTGGCCGGTCGGCGCGCCATCGTGACGGGTGGGGCCGCGGGTCTGGGCTTCGAGACGGCGCGGGCGCTCGCTCAGGCGGGCGCGGAGGTCACCATCGCCGCCCGCCGGCGCGACGCGGCCGAGAGCGCAGCAGACGACATCTCGCAGAGCACGGGGAACCCGAAGGTGCACGCGGCCGTGCTCGACCTGGCCGATCTCCAGTCGGTCCGCCGAGTTCATGGCTGCGTGGAGCGGCCCGCTCCATATCCTCGTCGACAACGCTGGGATCATGGCCACGCCCGAGCAGCGGCACATGCCAGACGGTCGCGAGCTGCAGTTCGCCACCAATCACCTGGGCCACTTCGCGCCTCACCTGTCGGCCTGCACGATGCCCTGGCGGCAGCGGGGGATGCGCGCGTCGTGGTGGTCAGCTCCGTCGGGCACGTCAACGGCCCGGTGCGTTTCGACGACACCCTGACTTCACCGCCGAGCCCTACGACCCGCGGCTGGCCTATGCCCAGTCGAAGAGCAGGGCGAACATCCTCTTCGCCGTGGAGGCCAGCAGGCGCTGGGCGGCCGATGGAATCGCCGTGAACGCGCTCAACCCGGGCTCGCATCTGGGGCACGGGGCTGGGGGCGGCACATCGACGCTCCTCCGGCCTCCGTTCGATCCGTCCGGCAAGACGGGCGTCTCCGAGAAGACCGTCGCGCAGGGCGCCGCGACATCGGTGCTGCTGGCGGCGTCGCCCCTGGTGGAGGGCGTCACCGGTCGGTACTTCGAGGAGCGCGCAGCAGGCCGAGCCGTTCAGGCTCCGGCGTGCGCCGCGGGGTGGCGGACTACGCGCTCGACCCGGAGAACGCGCGCCTGCTGTGGAGCTGTCGGCACGGTTCACCGGCGTCGGTCGCTGACGCGATAAGTCATCGTTCCCGGCGCTAGATCGAGCGACCCGCCGGCAGCTCTAGCGGATCGCTTCTTCTGCAAAGCCCTGCGTCTGCTCTGGCTCTATCCCTGCCGGAACCAGGGTGGAGCTGAGCGATTGCACAGGCGCATCCGGTGAGCAGTGGGTCGCCCGGGCCCCCAAGTCGCTTCCTGAGCATCCACGCCACGAAGGGAGGCGCGGGGGCAGCTCCGGGTTTCGGCCTCGCCTCAGGAGACCCGCGACCCGCGGCGGTTCAGCTCTTCGATCGGCGCAGCGTCGATGAAGGTTCGCGCGATCGTCCGCCCCTCGACCGTGAACCACAAGTGCAGCCCTGGCCGGCGCACCAGGCGCAAGAACGGTCACCACAGCAGGGTCACTCAGGCGGTACGGCTCAGCGGCGACGGGCGCGGAGGACGGCGGCTCCCGCGCTCGTCGGGCGCGTCGACCCCGCAGCGCCCCAGGCGGCGTTCACCACACCTCCGACTTCGGCGGAACCCAGATGCGAGACGTGGACCGAGACTGTCAGCGGCTCCAGGGGTACCGGGATATCCGCGCCGGCGTGGGCCGGCGCCAGATCGACGACCAGCACCGTCGGGCCGAAGGAGTCGGCCGGTTCGAGGCCGCCGAGGTCTTTGCGCCGGCGGTCGGCGTCGAGCAGGCCTCGCCATCTCGTGCTCCACATCGGTCAGCTCGGTGGTAGACGAATCCGGCGAAGCGGTCGTGGCGGCGGATCTCCTGGGTCTGCCAACGGATGTGCCACGCGCGCTCGAGGCTGGTGAAGCCGGCGCCGTATTCGCTGTTGAGGATGGGGACCCCGTGGCGTGGGAAGTCCGGCGAGCCGTAGAAGGACTTGTCGACGATGAAGTCGGGTCCGAGCCTGACCTCGAACGTCTCGCGCTCCCCGCGGCCAGCTCCGCCAGGTTGCGCGCCCAGTTCGTCGGGTTCTCGTCGTAGTAGTGCCAGTCGACGAGGTCGGAGCGCACGTGCGCCCAGCCCGAGTTCTCCACGATCGGGCGAGTGTCGTCCAGGGCCCTCATGGTCTCGTACGCGTGCACGGCCGCGGCTGCGCGCTCGGGGCTGCCCGGGATGTCCCAGTCCAGCCCCCATTCCTCGTTGTAGAGGCCCCAGACGATGATCGACGGGTGGTTGCCGTCGCGGGCGACCAGCTCCGGGAGTTGCGCCTCGAATGCCTCGGCGGCCTCCGGGCTGAACCGGCTCGGGCACGGCGGCTCGGCCCACACCAGCATGCCGGTGCGGTCGGCGTGGTCGAGCCAGAGCGGCTCCTCGAATTTGAGGTGCTTGCGCACGAGGTTGAATCCCAGCTCGCGGGCCAACTCGATGTCACGGATGAGCGTGTCCGCGTCCGGCGCGGTCAGGCCGGTGCGCGGCCAGTAGCCCTGATCCAGCACCCCGCGCAGGTAGAAGCGCTCCCCGTTCAGGTACAGTGCCTCGCCCCGCGTCTCGATGCGGCGCAGGCCGCCCGTGACGGAGAGCCGGTCGGCTGCCTCGCCGTCGCCGATGGTCAGTTCGATCGCGTACAGGTGCGGATCGTCTGGGCTCCACAGTCGCGGTTTCGTGAGTTCGAGCCGGCCGCCGAAACGACCCCCGGCGATGGGGAGCTCGACCCGGCTCCCGGCGACCTCGACCACCACGGGGAGGCCGTCCGCCGGGTCTCCGGCGACGGCGCCCTCGATGTCGAAGCCCGTGAGCGAGTCGCCGCGCACGGAGACGTCCTCGATGTAGCTCCGGCCGCGGGCCTCCAGCCGAGACACTCTGCCAGATGCCGGAGGTGGGCGCGAAGGCGACACCGTCGTAGTCGTCGCGCGGAATGGAGCGCTGCTTGCCGTGCGGGAGGGCGCGCTTGTCCGCCGGTGCGTCGACCTGCACCTCCAGCACGGCGGATTCGCCGGGCGCGAGCAGTGCGGTGACGTCGAACTCGAACGAGCTGTGGCCTCCGACATGTCGGCCGACCTCGACGCCGTCCAGCGACACGACGGCGTGGTGGTGCACCGCGCCGAAGCACAGCGCGACCCGCCGTCCCGCCCATTCGGCGGGCGCCGCGACAGTGCGCCGGTACACGGCATGCTCGAGCCAGGTGCGCTGCACGCCCGACGCTTCGGTCTCCCAGGCGAACGGCACGACGATCTCGCCGGGGTGCGCTCGTCGCCCTCGAAGGCCCACCGTCCGTTCAGGCTCAGCCAGGCGGCCGACCGGTCGCGGTCGGGGCGCGGGTACTCGGGCCTCGGAAGGTCGAGGTCGGCGCCGGAGTCGAGGTCGACAGTGGGTTCTGCGATGGTCATGGAGTCAGCCCTTTACGCTTCCGGCGAGGATGCCGTTGATGAAGTGCTTCTGCAGCACGATGAACAGGATGAGGAGGGGGATGAGGGCGACTGTCGCCGCGGCGAGCAGCTCTCCGGTGACGGTCGCGTAGTCGGCGCCGACCTTGTTGCCCGAGATGTTCTGGGCGAGCGTCGACAGCACGACCTGGAGGGTGGCCATGCGGCTGGAGCTCGCGACCACGACCGGCCACACGAAGTCGTTGTAGATGTTCATGATCGTCAGTACCGCCAGGCCGGCCAGCCCCGGGCGGATGACGGGGACGATGACGCGCCAGAAGATCCCGAACTCGCCGCACCCGTCGACCCGGGCGGCGTCGAGCAGCTCGTCGGGCACGGCGGCGATGACCTGCCGCATCCAGAAGATCGCGAACGCGTCGACGGAGCCGGGGAGAATGAGCGCCTGGTAGGTGTTCACCCAGCCGAGCTCCTTCATCTCCAGCAGCAGAGGGATGATGAGGACGATCGTCGGAAGCATCAGGGTGAGGAGCACCGCGCCGAAGATCAGGTTCTTGCCGCGGAAGTCGTATTTCGCGAACGCGTAGGCGGCCAGCAGGGCGAAGAAGAGCGTGATCATGCCCTTCACGAGCAGCACGATCCCGGTGTTGGCGAACCCGGACCCGATCGGAACGTCCTGGAGCATGCCGCGGAAGTTGTCGAGCGTGAAACCAGAGGGGTCGAAGCCGAGCGGATCGCGGATGATGTCGGCGGCGGGTTTGAACGACGAGATGATCGCCCACACGACCGGCGCAAGGAACGCCACGGTGAGGCACGATCAGGAACGCGTGCGAACCAGGATGGAGGCGGGGCCGGGCCCCCCGGGATCTGTGCAGCGACGCCCCCGCGCGGGACGGTTCAGCCGGAATGGTCGCGGTTCGCGCGGTCGGAGGTCGGAGGTCGAGATCGGCCATCGGTCAGTCCTTGGCTCGGAGGAGGCGGACGAAGACGAGCGAGAGCGCCATGACGACGATCACGAGGAGGAACGAGTTGGCCGCTCCGGTGCCCAGGTCTGCCCGGGTGATGTGGTTGTAGAGGTAGAGCCCTGCGGTGGTGGTCGACCCGTAGGGGCCTCCTTGGTCACCACATACGGCTCGGCGAACATCTGGAACACCGCGAGGGTTTGCAGCACAACGCAGAACATCAGCGAGCGCCGCAGCAGCGGCACCGTGATGCTCCAGAGCTGCCGGATCCTGCCGGCCCCGTCGAGCGAACCAGCCTCATAGAGGCTCGTGTCGATCGACTGGAGCCCGGACAGCAGGATGATCACGACGAACCCCGTCGTCTTCCAGAGGAAGAGGAGGGCGAGCGTGGAGCTTCGCCCAGGCGCTGGTGACCAGCCAGCCGATATGCGGTAGCCCGATCGCGCCGAGCACAGCGTTGACGGCACCGTAGTTCTGGTCGAATAGCACGATCCAGATCTGCGCGACCGCGACGAGCGGCGTGACGAACAGGACGATGAAAGCGACCCGGTAGAAGCCGCGCATCCGGAGCTTCGAGGTGTTCAGCATCACCGCGATGATCACCGAGACGACCAACTGGATCGGGACGATCAGGAGCCAGAGGATCCCCGAGTTCGCCAACGACGACCAGAAGTCGGGGCTGCCGAGGAGGTAGACATAATTGCCGAGGCCCACCCACTCCGCCGCGCCCGCACCGTGCCAGTCCGTGAAGCTCAGGCGCAGCGTGAAGACGAGCGGGTAGATGCTGAACGCCAGGAACACGCGCGACGAACGGGAGCACGAACAGATAGGGGGCGAGCCGGCGCCGCCAGAGCAGGCCGCGCCCACGGCGCCTCCTGCCGAGGCCGGTCGCCTGCGGTGCTGTCGAGTGTGGTCGTCACGTCATGTCCTCGTGGTGCGGCGTTCGGCGGAGCAGGTCGGTCCGGCCGCTACTGCGGTCGATCAGGTTGGTCTGGATGTCCGTCGACGACTGATCGATCACCTGCTTGGGCGTCATCGTGCCGTCGAGCATCTTCTGGATGTCGTTGCCGAGGTAGTCCGGCCCCCGACCACCAGGACGGAATGGGCGCGCCACCGGGGATCTGCTTGCCCGCCTTGATCGCGGTGCTCCAGAGGTCCTGGTCGCCCATCGCCGGTATCGGCTTGAACAGCGGCTTCGCCGGGTTCGCCGCGGGCTGGTAAGCGGGAATCGAGGTGTTGAGGCCTCCCGGGTAGACGCTGTTCGAGCCGTAGACCGCGGTGTAGCCGGCCTTGTCGAACATCAGGAACTTGTAGAACAGCCACGCGAGCTGCGAGTTCTTGCCGCCCATTGGGCAGGACGAACGACGAGCCGCCCATCGCGCCGCTGCGTGCGCCGCCGGACGACCAGGCCGGCAGCGGCATGGCGCGCCAGTCGCCGACCGTGGTCTTCAACTGCTGCTGCGGCGCGAAGTCGAACCACTGCGCCCACGGGTAGAAGACCTCGCTGCTGGAGTCGAGCGCTCCGATGTCGCTGGGGCTGAGGTACTCGGCTCGCGTGCCGAGGCCCTAGCTTCTGCACGGAGTCGAGCCAGGTCAGGATCTTGGTGTACTGCGGGGAGTCGAGGCGGAGCTTGCCGTCGGCGCCGGCGAGGCTGGTGCCGAGCTGGCTCGCGTACATCTCGAGCTGCAACTGGCCGAGGAACGTGCTCTGCTCCAGGTGGATCGGCTTGGCCCCCGGCTTGTACGCCTGGTACTTCTTCGCCGCGGCGATGAGGTCGTCGTAGGTGCGGACGCCGCTCGGGTCGATGCCAGCGGCGCTCAGGGCCTTGGCGTTGTAGAAGAGGAGGCCGGGGTCGAGGTCGAACGGGACGCCGTAGATGCCGCCCTTGACCGTGTTGACATCGACCTTCTGCTTGGCGATGTCCTTCTTGTAGGGAGCCAGCACATCCTTCAGGTTCCAGAGGTAGTCGACGTACCCGCCGACCTTGGCATCGTCGAGGAACACCCCGTCCGGCACGTCGGTGCCGGTGATGAGCGTGTTCTGAAGCTTGTTGTCGATGTCGACGGCCTCATGCTTGACGGTGATGCCCGGATAGGCCTTGTTGAAGTCTTTGATCGCCGCGTCGAACACCTTGAACAGGTCGCCCGAGCGGTCCCAGATGGTGATCGTGCCCTTGGGCGAACTCTCGGCGGGGGCTTTGAGGATCGAGGTGTCGGACGTGGAGGCGCTGCCGGAGCCGATCTGCGGACCGCAGCCGCTGAGGCCGATGGCGACGAGCGCCGCAGTGGCAACAGCCGCGACGCGGACAGCAGCACCGCGGGCGCTGCGTGGTGTGAGCTTCATGACACTCCTTCGTGCAGGATTCGACGATACGTCGGCCGGGGGACCGCAGGGTTCGGCGGTTTTGCCAACGTATGCAAACAGTAGCTCACGTTTGCGCACGTTGCAAACGGTAGAATGCGAATTCCCGAGAGGAGAGCCATGCCCGCAACATTGCGCGATGTCGCTGATCGAGCCCAGGTCTCTGTCCGCACGGTATCCAACGTGGTGAGCGGATACGAGCATGTGAGCGAGAAGATGCGCACGCGGGTGATGCAGGCTATCGACGACCTCGGATACGTTCCGAACCCCGTCGCCCGCACCCTTCGAACGGGTAAGACCGGGCTTCTCGCTTTTGTGGTGCCGGAGATCGATGTGCCGTTCTTCAGCGAGCTCGCGCGCGCGGTGATCGACGAGGCCGGCTCATTGGGTTTTCAGGTGATGATCGATCAGACCGGGCACGACCACGAACAGGAGCGCCAATTGCTGCGCGGCGGCGGCCGCCGGAACCTCTTCGACGGGATGCTTTTCGCTCCGCTGGCTACACGCGAAGAGCTCGACAACGTGGAGGCATCGGAGGAGTTGCCCATCATCCTGCTCGGCGAGCACACCTTCGATGGACGGTTCGATCACGTGGCTATTGACAACATCCAGGCCGCACACGACGCAACCATGCACCTCCTCGAGAGTGGCCGTACCCGTATCGCCGCTATCGGCGCCCAGCCCACGGAGGAGTACGCCACACCTCTGCAGCGGACCGAAGGATTCCACCTTGCGCTCAAGGAGCACGGCCGCAAGCCTGTCGAGGGGCTGCAGATGACTGCGCCTCACTACGGACGAGCGGACGGTTACGCCGCCGCAGCAGCACTCGTAGCGCAGGACCCTCGCCCCGATGCCATCTTCTGCTACTCGGATCTGCTGGCGATGGGAGCCATCCGCGCGGTGTTCGACGCAGGGCTGCGCGTGCCGGAAGACGTCGCAGTTATCGGCATCGACGACATCGAAGAGGGCCGGTACTCGCGGCCGTCGCTCAGCACCATCTCCTAGACATTCCGTTCATCGCCCGGACCGCAGTGAACCGGCTCGCCACCCGCATCGACGAGCCGTCGATCGACGCAAGAGAATTCATCGCTCCCCATCAACTGATCGCCCGCGAAAGCACCGCGGCATAGGTGAGCGAACCCTTAACTGGGACTGAGTCCTCGGCCATCTGACCCAGCCAGAGAGTGCCGGCATTGCGATCGATCGTGGCCACCGCCATCGCTGGCGACCGCGGCATTCACATCGGTCGACTCGCTCCGATCACTCTCAGACCGGCGCCATGTCGGTGAAGCGCGAGTAGTGGCCCTGGAAGGCGACCGTGACGGTGCGGGTGGGGCCGTTTCGGTGCTTGGCAACGATGAGGTCGGCCTCGCCTGCACGCGGGTTGTCCTTCTCGTACGCGGACTCGCGGTGGAGCAGGATGACGACGTCGGCGTCCTGCTCGATCGATCCGGACTCGCGGAGGTCGCTCAGGGCGGGGAGCTTGTCGGCGCGCTGCTCGGGGCCACGGTTGAGCTGGGAGAGCGCGATGACGGGCACCTGGAGCTCCTTGGCGAGCAGCTTCAGCGCTCGCGAGAACTCGCTGACCTCCTGCTGGCGGCTCTCGACGCGCTTGCCGCTGGTCATGAGCTGCAGGTAGTCGATGATGACCATCTTGAGGCCGACGCGCTGCTTGAGTCGGCGGCACTTGGCGCGGATCTCGACGAGGGTCATGTTGGGGCTGTCGTCGATGTACAGCGGCGCGTCGTTGATGCGGCCGCGAGTGGATGCGATGGTCGTCCAGTCACGGTTGTCGACCGTTCCCTTTCGCATGTTCTGCAGGGGAACGGACGCCTCGGCGGAGAGCAGGCGCATCGCGATCTCGCTGCGCCCCATCTCGAGCGAGAAGAAGATGGTCGGCATGTCGTGCTTGATCGCGGCGGCGCGGGCGAAGTCGAGCGCGAGGGTCGACTTACCGAGTGCCGGTCGCGCCGCGACGATGACCATCTGACCCGGGTGGAGGCCGTTGGTGAGCTCGTCGAGCTCGGCGAAACCGGTCGGGACACCGGTCATCGAGCCGTCCTTGTGCTTGGCGGCCTCGATCTCATCGATCGCGACGGTGACGGCCTCGGTGAGGGGGACGTAGTCCTCGGTCTCCTGGGTGCCGGTCACCGAGTAGATCTCGGCCTGGGCGTTGTTGACGAGGTCGAGCACCTCGCCCTCGGCCTTGTAGCCCATCTGCGTGATGCGCGTGCCGGCCTCGACGAGCCTCCGCAGCAGCGCCTTCTCGCCCACGATGTTGGCGTAGTAGCCGGCGTTGGCGGCGGTCGGCACGAGGCTCGTCAGCGTGTGGAGGTACTCGGCCCCACCGGCGCGTGAGAGCTCGCCGATCTTC
The DNA here is from genome assembly GCF_050632895.1 of Leifsonia sp. L25. The sequence goes on from NZ_JBODRZ010000004.1 coordinate 485,613, forward strand.
GTCAGCTCGTCGGTGACCGTGATGACGTCGGTCGGCTCGCCGTGCGAGTAGAGCGACAGGATCGCGTCGTAGATGATCTCGTGCTTGGGGATGTAGAAGTCTGTGCCGCGGATGACCTCGACCACATCGGCCACCGCATCCTTGCTGAGCAGCATGCCGCCGAGCGCGCTCTGCTCGGCGAGCAGGTCGTGGGGCGGCGTGCGCTCGGGGGAGCGGACGTCGCCCTGGTCACGACCGTCGGCGAGACCGATATGGGCGATCGACACGTTCTCTCCTCACTGCTGGGCGGCACATCCCTCGAGTCAATTGTCGGGACGACCTCCGACACCCTATGGACGCCGGTCCCGCACTCACAACTCAGCCTGTGGATAAAACTGGGGAGAATCTGCGCGAAACGCCGTGGAGTGTGTGTAGAAGGTGTGTGGAAACCTGTGGACAACAAATGAGCTTTGGCGGATATAGACGGCCAGACCAGGGATTTTTCTGTCCCCACCCTGTGTGCAAAAAGTTCCTTGAACCCTGTGGTCAAGCTTGCGCCTGTGGCTTGAGCGCCTGTGTACAAGGCCGGGGAAAAGTCCCTTAACGAGAGGTAGCGGCGGGCATTCGCCCGCGCTACACTTTCGCGTATTTGCCTTACTTGGCAGCGACCACCTGCAGGGAGATGACGGCCGAGAGGTCGTCGTGCAGACGCACGGTCGCCTCGTGGTCGCCGACCACCTTGATGGGGTTGGGGAGCTCGATCTTGCGCTTGTCGAGCTCGCCGATGCCGGCCGCCTTGACGGCGTCCGCGACATCGCCGGTCTTGACCGAACCGAAGAGACGGCCCTCGCGGCCCGCCTTCACGGTCAGTTTCACCTTGGTGGCCTCGAGCTTCGCCTTGAGGTCCTGGGCCTGCTCGACCGTGTGGAGCTCGCGAGCGGCACGTGCCGCGCGGATCTGCTCGACCTGCTTCTCGCCGCCACGGCTCCACGCGATCGCGAAGCCCTGGGGGACGAGGTAGTTGCGGGCGTAGCCGTTCTTGACGTCGACGACGTCACCGGCCGAGCCGAGGCCGGTGACCTCGTGCGTGAGAATAACCTTCGACATGTCGTTTCTCCTTAGCGGCCGGAGCCGGCGTAGGGGAGGAGCGCCATCTCGCGCGCGTTCTTGACCGCGCGGGCGATGAGGCGCTGCTCCTGGACGGAGACACCGGTGATCCGGCGGGCGCGGATCTTTCCACGCTCCGAGATGAACTTGCGCAGGGTGGCGACGTCCTTGTAATCGATGACGCCCACGCGAACGGACTTCGCGGGTGCGGCGTTCTTGCCGTCCTTACCCTTGCGGATCGGCTTGCGGCGGTCGCCGCTCGACTTTCCAGCCATGGTTTCCTTTGCTTTCCGCCCGTCCGGCATACGGCCGGCGGGCTGATGATGTGTGCCCCTCTCATCGAGAGGCGAATCTCGTTAGAAGGGGGTCTCGTCGTTGTAGGAGCCCGGAGTGTTCCAGACATCCGCACCGGCGGACGGGTCCGCGGGAGCGGAAGCGGCCCACGGCTCCTCGACGGCAGGCGCGCCGCCGCCGAATCCACCCGGACGACCGCCGGAGGACTGGGCACGGGTGACCTGGGCGGTGGCGTAGCGCAGCGACGGGCCGATCTCATCGATCTCGAGCTCGATGCTGGTGCGCTTCTCGCCTTCCTTCGTCTCGTAGGACCGCTGCTTCAGGCGGCCCTGCGCGATGACGCGCGACCCCTTGGTCAGCGAACCCGCGACGTGCTCGGCGAACTCGCGCCAGACACTGGCTCGGAGGAACAGCGCCTCCCCGTCCTTCCACTCGTTCGCCTGACGGTCGAATGTGCGCGGAGTGGAGGCGATGGTGAAGTTGGCGACAGCCAGCCCGTTCTGCGTGTAGCGCAGTTCGGGGTCGGCCGTGAGGTTGCCCACCACGGTGATGACGGTCTCGCCGGCCATGGGACTAGGCGCCGGCCTTCTCGGAGGTGGCGGCCTTGCGGGCGGCCTTCTCGTCGGCGCGCTTCTGAGCGGCGGCGACCTGGGCGATCGCCTCCTCGGCGCGGAGGACCTTGGTGCGCATGACGGCCTCGCTGAGCTTCAGCTGGCGGTCGAGCTCCTTCGTGGTGTCACCTTCTGCGGTGAGCTGCACGACGGCGTAGATGCCCTCGGACTTCTTGTTGATCTCGTAAGCCAGGCGACGACGTCCCCAGATGTCGACGTTGTCGATCGTTCCACCGTCGTTGCGGACGACGTTGAGGAACTTGTCAAGGCTCGGAGCCACGGTGCGCTCATCGATCTCGGGATCGAGGATGACCATCAACTCGTACTGATGCATGACTAACCCACCTCCTCTGGTCTCAGCGGCTGCAGGCGGTCTGCAGCAGGAGGGTGTCATAGACGTGCCCAGGGCGAACTGGCGCCCAGGCAACTTATCAAGGGTAACGGATGCGGGTGCGGGGCGCCAGCCGGCGGTGATCTCGGTCATGTCCCCACTCTCGCGGGGAGGCGCATCCCGAAGGCTCGGGACCCGAAATCTGTGGAGAACCCGCCGGGCCCGCGCCCTGTGGACGACGCGAAACAAGCGCTCAGGCGGGCGCTCGGTCGCCCCACCACGCGAGCAGGCGCCGCGTGGCCTCCTCCTCGCCGAGCGGCCCCTCGTCGAGCCGGAGCTCCAGCAGGTACTTCATCGCCTGCCCGACCTCGCGTCCCGGACGGATGCCGAGGATGCTCATGACCTGCTCGCCGTCGAGGTCGGGCCGCACGGCATCCAGCTCCTCCTTCTCCTGCAGCTCGCGGATGCGCGACTCGAGGTCGTCGTAGGCGAATCCCAGCCGGTCGGCCTTCTTGCGATTGCGCGTCGTGACGTCCGCGCGGGTCAGCATGTGCAGGCGCTCGAGCTCGGGGCCGGCGTCACGCACGTAGCGCCGCACGGCCGAGTCGGTCCAGTGCGTGTCGGCGTAACCGAAAAGCGCAGGTGCAGCTCGATGAGGCGCGCGACCGAGTCGATGGTCGCCTTGTCGAAGCGGAGCGCGGTCAGCCGCTTCTTGGCCAGCTTCGCCCCCACGACGTCGTGGTGATAGAAGCTGACCGCTCCCCCGGCTCGAAGCGACGGGTCGCGGGCTTGCCGATGTCGTGCAGGATGGCCGCGAGCCGCAGCACGAGGTCGGGCGCTTCGCCCGGGTGCCGCTCGTGCTCATAGTCGATGGCCTGGTCGAGCACGGTGAGGCTGTGCTGGTAGACGTCCTTGTGGTGGTGGTGCTCGTCGACCTCCAGCCGCAGGGCGGGGATCTCGGGCACGACGAGTTCCGCCAGCCCGCTCTGCACGAGGAGTTCGAGCCCCGGACGGGGTCGGTCGGCCTGAAGGAGCTTGCTCAGTTCGTCGCGCACGCGTTCCGCGCTCACGATCTCGATGCGGTCGGCCATAGCGGCCATCGCCTCGCGCGTCTCGTCGTCGACGGTGAACCCGAGCTGAGCCGTGAAGCGCGCAGCCCGCATCATCCGCAGGGGATCGTCGCCGAAGGAGATCTGCGGGGTGCTCGGCGTGCGCAGCACCCCGCCATGAGGTCCTCCACGCCTCCGGAGGGGTCGACCAGGCGCACCTCGTGCAGCCGCAGCGCGAGCGCGTTGACGGTGAAGTCGCGCCGGAGGAGGTCGCCCTCCAGCGTGTCGCCGAACTCGACCTCCGGCTTGCGCGTCGTGCCGTCGTAGCTATCGCTGCGGTAGGTCGTGATCTCGACGGTGTCGTCACCCAGACGTGCGCCGATCGTCCCGAACTGACGTCCCACATCCCAGACGGCGTCGGCGATGGGGGAGACGATGCGGAGGATGTCGTCAGGTCGCGCGTCCGTTGTCAGATCGAGATCATGCACGGAGCGACCCAGAAGCGCGTCGCGCACGGGTCCGCCGACGAGGGCCAACTCGTGGCCGGCCGCCTGGAAAGCGTCGGCCAGACGGGCGACCGACGGCGTGCGTGCGAGGTCGCCGAGGCGTTCGAGGGATTCGGCGACGCTCTGCATGGTGCCCCAGTTTAACGGTGCTGCTCGCCGGGCTCTCGAGGGGTGGCCTCTACAATCGTCGTCATGGAGGCCGAGTCGGGATCGCGCGTCGACGCATGAGCGCAGCCTCCTCCACCCGTCGCCGGGGTGCGACGTTCCACGCCCGCGTCCGCGTTCTCGCGGCCACGGCAGCAGTGGGCGCGCTGACGGCGCTGGCCTCGATCACAGGAGGCGCGGTGCCGGCCGCAGCCGCCACTCCCGCGCCCTCGCCGTCACCGGGCCCGAGCGCGACCTCCTCCGCCTCGACGCTGACGGCGACCGTCACAGCCGACGACGGCGGCGTGCTCACCCCCGGCAAGGACCTCGGCGTCTCCGTCACCGTCTCGAACCCCACCGACACGGCCTACTCGTCCGGTTCCGTCGCGCTCTGGGTCGACCCCGAGCCGAAGGACGGTCGCGCCGCTCTGACGTCCTGGCTTGGCTCGACGGATAAACCTGCCGAGGCGGTTACGTTGGGGCAGTCGCAGCTGAACACTCTCGAGCCGGGCACCAGCACGGTCGTCCGCGTGGCCGTGCCCGCCGCCTCTCTGCCGTTCGCCGTCCGCACCGCATCGGCGGTTTTCGGCATCGGGGCCTCGGTTCACGCGGGTTCCGCCGGCGCCGAGCCGCGCGGCTCTGCTCGTCTGGTATCCCGGCGGCGCCGCGAAGCAGGCGAGCCTGAACGTGGTGCTGCCGATCGTGACCCCGGCCGGATCCGACGGTCTCATCGCGGCCGACGACCTGGCGACCTACACCGCTCCGAACGGCATCCTGACGCGCGACCTCGACGGCCTGAACGGCCACACGACGGTGACCGTCGGCATCGACCCGATGATCATCGCGTCCATCCGGGTGCTCGGCAATGCCGCTCCGGCGAGCGCCGTCGAGTGGCTGACCCGCCTGGCCGAGCTGCCGAACGACACCTTCTCTCTCGGTTACGGCGACGCGGACGCGGTGGGCCAGCTCCAGGCGGGCATCCCGGCTCCGCTGGCTCCCACCTCCCTGGGCTACGCGATCGACCCGAAGAACTTCACCCCGGCCCCCACACCCGTCGGCGTGCCGTCGACCGCGACGCCGACGCCCGCGCCGAAGACCACGGGGACACCGAGCCCCAGCCCCACCGCGACGCCCGGCCCCACCATCCCGGATCTGAACTCCCTGCTCGCCTGGAACTACACGCTGAGCGGGATCAGCTGGCCGGGCTGACAAGACCGTGCGCCGCGCCGACCTCGCTCCGCTCGCCGCCGCGGGCCTGACGACGGCAATCGTCTCCGGGAGCAACACGAACGCCGCCGACCTCGGCACGACTCCGAACGCTCCCCTCGCCTCGGGGAGCGACCGGATCGTGTCCTCCGACCAGCGGCTCAGCGAGGCCCTCCGGCAGGCGATCTCCGCACCGAGCGACGTCGCCTGGAACTCCCGCGATGTCGAAGGTGAACGCCCAGCTCGCGCTCATCGCCCAGGAGGGCGGCGACGCGCGGCGCCTGCTGGTCGCGCTGGACCGCTCCTGGCCGTCCAGCGGCACCCAGCTCGAGCGCACCCTGAACTCGCTCTTCTCGTCGCCGTGGTCGGCTCCGGCGTCCTTCTCGACCGTCAAGGAGGCAGCCACCACCGCCGGCCTCGACCTCGTGGACGCGCCGGAGTCGGCAGACAGGATCGCCGGCATCCGTGGGCTCGTGCAGGACGAGGGCGCGCTCGGCCAATTCGCGACCGTGCTCGAGGACCCCACCCGCCTGACCGGACGCACGCGCGCCGAGCTTCTGACGCTGCTGGCGATCACGTGGCAGAACCCGCGCACCGATTGGATGACCGCGGTCGCCAAGGAGCGGGGGAGGACGGTCGACATCCTGCACTCCATCCGCATCCTTCCGACCGAGAACGTCAACCTGGTGAGCGCGCAGGGGTCGATCCCCTTCACAGTCAGCAACGAGCTGCCGGACGATGCAGTGACGATCGTGCTCACCGCGTCACCGTCGAACAGCCGGCTCGAGGTCGACCAGTCGACCACCAAGCGCATCCTGCAGGATTCGCGGGCGACCGTCCTCATCCCCGTCAAGGCGAAGGTCGGCAACGGACAGGTGGTGCTGTCCCTGCACCTCTACAGCCCGACCGGCGTGCCGATCGGCGACCCCACCTCCGTCACCGTGGACGTGCACGCGGACTGGGAGGGGATCGGCGCGATCATCTTCGGCATCCTGCTGGTGCTGCTGTTCGGCTTCGGCATCGTGCGCAACATCCTGCGGCGGCGGTCGAAGGGCGCCGACGAGGAGACGGCGGACGCGGACGCGGATGCGGACGCGCGGATGCGGCTGCTGATGCGGCCGAGCCTGCGCACGCCGAGGAGCGTCCGGGTGGCTAGCGTCGGGCGCGCGAGCGCGCTGCTCGCCTCCGGCACGCTCGCCTCGCGCCTCCTGGGCTTCGCCAAGGCATGGCTCCTCGTGCAGGCGATCGGTGTCGTCTCCTTCGCGGCGAACGCGTACGGCACCGCGACGATCATCCCCAACAGCCTCTACGCCATCATCGCCCAGGGCATCCTGAACGCGATCCTGGTGCCGCAGATCGTGCGCGCGTCGGTCAACGCGGATGGCGGCAGGGCCTACATCAACAAGCTCGTCACGCTCGGGATGGTCGTGTTCGCCGCCGTCGCGATCGTCGCCACCTTCCTCGCTCCGGTGCTCATCGTCCTCTTCGGCGTCCCGGAGTCGCAGCGCGAGCTGGCCACCGCCTTCGCCTACTGGTCGCTGCCGCAGATCTTCTTCCTCGGCCTCTACACATTGCTGGGCGAAGTGCTCAATGCGCGGAAGTCGTTCGGTCCCTTCACGTGGGCGCCGGCGCTGAACAATGTGGTCGCGATCATCCTGCTGTGCGTGTTCATCGTCTCCTTCGGCGCGAACTCGCCCGCTCTCAATCCGCACGCGGAGTGGACACCGGCGATGGTCGCCCTCCTGGCAGGCGGCGCGACCCTCGGTGTCGCGGTGCAGGCGATCGTCCTGTTCTTCTTCTGGCGGAGGGTCGGGCTGCGTTTCCGTCCCGACTTCCGCTGGCGCGGTGTGGCGCTGGGCTCGGCGGGCAAGGCCGCGGGCTGGACGCTGGCCATGCTGATCGTGACGCAGCTCGCCGGCGTGGTGGAAGTGAACGTCGCCAACTCCGCCGGCCCCGACTTCCCCGGCTCGTTCGTGATGTCCAATGCCTGGCTCATCTTCATGCTTCCTCACGGCATCGTGGCGGTCTCCATCGTGACGGCCTACTACACGCGCATGGCCGAGCACGCGCATTCCGGTCTGGTGGACGACTTCCGGCGCGACTTCTCGAGCGCGGCGCGCTCCATCCAGCTGTTCATCGTGCTCGCATCGGCGGGGCTGGTCGTGCTGGCCTTCCCCATCGCGCGTGTGTTCACGTCGAACTTCGAGGCGATGGGCTGGGTCCTGATGGCCTACGCGATCGGACTCGTCCCCTTCTCGCTGGTGTTCATGGCGCAGCGCGCGTTCTATTCGCTGGGCGATACGCGCACGCCGTTCCTGTTCACGCTGGCTCAGGCCGCGGTGATCGTGGTGGGAGCGATCGCGTGCCTGGCTGTCGCCCCGGAACTTCGAGCCGCAGCGATCGCCCTGATCGTGTCGATAGCGAGCTTCGTGCAGGCGGTGCTGGCGTTCGCGCTCCTCAGACGGAGGACCGGCGGGATCGACGGGCAGCGGATCCTCACCAGCCTGTGGCGGTTCCTGCTGGCCGGCTTGGCAGCGGTGGTCGCCGGAGCCGGCTTCCTCGTCCTCCTGGGCGGGGTGGGCGATCTGGCGTTCCCGACCCTCGCACCGGTGCAGGCCGTGATCGCATCCGCCGTCATCGGCGTCGTGATGACGCTCGTCTACGTCGGCTTCCTCGTCATCCTCCGTTCGCCCGACCTGGAGGCCGGGCTCGCGCCCATCCTGAACCGCGCCGGAGGGCGTTCGCGCACACCCAGGTGACACGGAATAGCATCCGCCTAGGATGTGTTCTACAGGTCGACGCCTCCAGACGAAGGCGTCGTGACAGGTCAAGGAGTTCCGCCGTGCGGCAGATCATCATCATCGGTTCCGGCCCTGCCGGTTACACCGCGGCCGTCTATGCGGCCCGCGCCAACCTCAAGCCGCTGCTGATCGCCTCCTCCGTCGAGGCGGGCGGCGAGCTGATGAACACGACCGAGGTCGAGAACTTCCCCGGCTTCCCCGAGGCCGTCATGGGCCCGGACCTCATGTTCAAGATGCAGGCGCAGGCCGAGAAGTTCGGCACTGAGATCGTGCTCGACGACGTCGTGTCAGTCGATCTGACGGGCGAGGTCAAGAAGGTGACCCTCGGCTCGGGCGCCGTGCACGAGGCTCTCGCGGTGATCTTCGCGACGGGATCGGCGTACCGCAAGCTGGGCCTGGCCGACGAGGAGCGCCTGTCCGGCCACGGCGTCTCCTGGTGCGCCACGTGTGACGGATTCTTCTTCCGCCAGCGCACGATCGCGGTCGTGGGCGGCGGCGACTCGGCGATGGAGGAGGCCACCTTCCTCACCCGCTTCGCCGACAAGGTGTACGTGATCCACCGTCGCGACAGCCTCCGCGCCTCCAAGATCATGCAGGAGCGAGCCTTCGCCAACGACAAGATCGAGTTCATCTGGAACTCGGAGGTCATCGGCATCGGCGGCGACGAGCAGGTCCAGGATGTGAAGCTGCGCAACCTCGTCACCGGCGAGGAGAGCGAGCTGCACCTGCAGGGCCTCTTCATCGCGATCGGCAACGACCCGCGCGTCCACCTCATCCACGGGCAGCTCGACCTGACCGCGGAGGGCACCATCGCCGTCGACGGCCGTAGCTCGAAGACCAACCTGCCGGGCGTCTTCGCCGCGGGCGACGTCATCGACCCGACCTACCGCCAGGCGGTCACCGCCGCAGCGTCCGGAACGGTCGCCGCCCTCGACGCGGAGCACTACCTCACGACGCTCCCCAGGATTTGCTCGACAGTGCAGCGGATGGCGCGTCGGGTGATCTCGAACTCACGACCACCGCATAAGGAGAAACAGAAAAATGTCAGCAGCACGTTCGGTTACGGACGCCAGCTTCGAGCAGGACGTCCTCAACAGCGAGAAGACCATCCTCGTGGACTTCTGGGCTGAGTGGTGCGGCCCGTGTCGCGCCGTCGGCCCGATCCTCGACCAGATCGCCTCCGAGCACGCCGACAAGATCGAGATCGTCAAGCTCAACGTCGACGAGAACCCGCAGACCGCTGCAAAGTACCAGATCACCTCCATCCCCGCGATGAAGGTCTACCAGGGTGGCGAGGTCGTCAAGACCGTCATCGGCGCCAAGCCGAAGCCCGCCCTCGAGGCCGACCTCGCCGCCTACCTCGCGTAGCGCGACCCGTCCTCTTCCAGACCCGTCCGGCGCTCACCCGCCGGGCGGGTCTTTTTCGTACCCGGTGACCGTCATCGATTTTCCCGCCGGTGCGCCACCCCCATAGCATTGCTGAACGGCAGAGAAACGGAACCCACACGTGATCGAACAGGGGACCCCGCAGCAGCGGGGCAACAATCTGGACCCGTGGTACAACCACTACGCGCAGCGCACCAGCGGCCTGGCCGCCAGTGAGGTCCGAGCCCTGTTCGCCGTCGCCAGCCGCCCCGAGGTGGTCTCGCTGGCCGGCGGCATGCCGTTCGTCTCCGCCCTTCCGGAGGATCTCGTCGTGGGCGCCATGGGCCGGGTCATGCGCGAGCAGGGCGCGATGGCGCTCCAGTACGGCTCCGGTCAGGGTGTTCCGGCCCTGCGCGAGCAGATCCTCGAGGTCATGGCACTGGAGGGCATCAGCGGCAGCGCCGACGACGTGGTCATCACCACCGGATCCCAGCACGCACTCGAGCTGTTCAGCAAGCTCTTCATCGACCCGGGGGATGTGGTGCTCGCCGAGGGGCCGAGCTACGTCACGGCCATGGTGATCTTCAAGTCGTATCAGGCCGAGGTCGACCACGTCCCGATGGACGAGCACGGCCTCATCCCGGAGGCACTGCGCGAGCACATCGCGCGGCTGAAGGCGGCCGGGCGCTCGGTCAAGTTCCTCTACACGGTGCCCACGTTCCACAACCCGGCCGGCGTGACCCTCACCTGGGAGCGGCGGCTCGAGATCCTCGAGATCGCTCGCCAGAACGACATCCTGGTGCTCGAGGACAACCCGTACGGGCTGCTCTACTTCGACCAGAAGCCGCCCGCGGCCATGCGGTCGGTCGAGAAGGACGGCGTCGTGTACCTCGGCACCTTCTCGAAGACGCTGGCCCCCGGTTTCCGGGTGGGATGGGCGCTCGCGCCGCATGCCATCCGCGAGAAGCTGATCCTCGCCAACGAGGCCGCCGTGCTCAGCCCCAGCTCATTCAGCCAGCTGGTGATCTCGGAGTACCTCCGAAACGCCGACTGGAAGGGTCAGATCGACACCTTCCGCGGCGTGTACCGCGAACGCAAGGAGGCCATGGTGTCGGCGCTCGCCGAGCACCTGCCGGAACTCAGCTGGACCGATCCGAACGGCGGCTTCTACGTCTGGGTCACCCTCCCGCCCCATCTCGACTCGAAGGCCATGCTTCCGCGCGCGGTGACGGAGCTGGTCGCGTACACCCCGGGCACCGCCTTCTACGGCGATGGTTCCGGCGCACAGAACATCCGCCTCTCGTTCTGCTACCCCACGCCCGAGAACATCCGCGTGGGTGTACGGCGACTGGCGAACGTGATCGGCGGCGAAACCGACCTGCTGGAGACCTTCGCCGGCACCGGTCCGCTGGATGCCTCCCCGCGAGCCAGCCGCACGAGCGCCAACCCGCCAACCGACCTTCGCTAGACGAGAAAGCCCTGATCATGGCCCAAAAAGAAGCATTGGACATCGTCGTTCTCGCTGGCGGTATCTCGCACGAGCGCGACATCTCGCTGCGCAGCGGCCGCCGGGTGGCGGACGGACTGAACAGCGTCGGACACCGCGTCTCCCTGCGCGACCCGGACGGCTCGCTGCTGGGGTTTCTCGACGAGTCACGACCGGACGTGGTGTGGCCTGCGCTGCACGGCGCGAGCGGGGAGGACGGCGCCCTCCGGGGCTCCTGGAGCTGACCGGCGTGCCTTTCGTCGGCTCGCACGCCGACGCTTCCCGGCTGGCCTGGTCCAAGCCGACGGCCAAGACGATCGTCGAGCGCGCCGGCGTCTCCACGCCCGCTTCGGTCACCCTGCCGCAGGAGACGTTCCGCGAGCTCGGTGCCGGGAGCGTTCTCCAGACGGTGCTCAAGGGACTGGACCTGCCGCTGGTGGTCAAGCCCGCACAGGGAGGGTCGGCCCAGGGAGTGACCATCGTCGCGACAACGGAGGAGCTCCCTCGTGCCATGGTCGACGCCTACACCTACTCGGACGTGGCTCTGATCGAACGCAAGGTCGAGGGCGTCGAGGTATCGGTCGCCGTGGTGGACACCGGCGATGGACCCGCCGCGCTGCCGGCGGTCGAGATCGAGCCGGTCGACGGCGTGTACTCGTTCGACGCACGGTACAACGCGGGGGAGACCCGGTTCTACGTGCCGGCCCGGCTTGACGAGCAGGTCCGGTCAGCCGTTGCCGAGGCGGCGACGACCGCCCACATCGCGCTGGGCCTGCGGCATCTCTCCCGGATCGACCTGATCGTGGACGCCGCGGGAACGCCGTGGTTCCTCGAGGCGAACGTGCTTCCCGGGCTCACCGAGACCTCGATCATGCCGCAGGCGATCACGGCCTCGGGCCAGGAGCCGGGCGACGTCTACGCCGCGCTGGCCCTCGCGGCGATCGCCGACGCCTGAGGGAGTGGCGCCGGCGTCGGGGATGGTGCCTCAGCTATAGCTCGGCTGCCCCAGCTCGTCCAGGATGCGATTGAGATCCTGGATCGTGGCGAAATCCACTACGATCTGGCCTTTTCTTGCGCCCAGGGTGATCTTCACCCGCGTGTTGAGGCGGTCGCCGAGGGTCCCCGCGATCTCGTCGAGGTGACCCCGATGGCGTCCGGCGGTGGCCTTCGTGCGCGCCGGCTTCGGGGTCTTGCTCGCGGCGGCCTCCGCCTGGCGCACGGAGAGATCTTCGTTGATGATCTTGTCGGCGAGCCGGATCATCGCCTCGTGGTCGTCACCGAGCGACAGGATGGCGCGGGCGTGCCCCGCGCTGAGCACGCCGGCGGCAACCTGCCCCTGAACCACGGCCGGCAGCTTGAGCAGCCGGATCGTGTTGGTGATCTGCGGGCGCGAGCGGCCGATGCGGTTGGCGAGTTCCTCCTGCGTGATGCCGAAGTCCGCGAGCAGCTGCTGGTAGGCGGACGCCTCCTCCAGTGGGTTCAGCTGGCTGCGGTGCAGGTTCTCGAGGAGCGCATCCCGGAGCATGTCCTCGTCGGCGGTGTCCTTGACGACCGCGGGGATGGTGTCGAGCCCGAGCTCCTTCGTCGCGCGCAGGCGACGCTCGCCCATGATGAGCTCGTACCGTCCGGGCTCGTCGGGCAGTGGACGCACGACGACGGGCTGCAGCACGCCGACCTCGCGGATGCTGGCGACCAGCTCATCCAGCGCCTCCCGATCGAACTCCACTCGCGGCTGCGCGCGGTTCGGGACGATGTCGTCGGGGGAGAGGCTGGCGAGGCGGGCGCCGGGGACTGCGATGAGATCGTCCGGCCGCTCCGCGACCGCCACGCTGCTCCCGCCGAGGGAGGCGGAGTTGTCGGGGAAGAACACGTCGACCGGACGGCTCGACTGGTCACTGGTCGGGATGAGTGCGCCGATCCCTCGGCCCAGCCCGGTGCGCTTCGCTGCCATTAGCGGGGTACTCCTCTGCGTGCGATTTCAGCGGCCGCCTCCATGTAGGAGAGGGATCCACTCGAGTTGGTGTCGTAGCTGATAACGCTCTGTCCGTAGCTCGGAGCCTCCGAGATGCGAACGGACCGGGGGATGATCGTCTCCAGGACCTCGTTGGGGAAGTGCTCGCGCACATCCGCGGCAACCTGGTGCGCCAGGTTGGTGCGCGAGTCGTACATGGTCAGCAGGATCGTGGAGACGCGGAGCTTCGGGTTCAGGTGTCGCTCGATCAGCTGGATGTTCTTCAGCAGCTGGCTCAGCCCCTCCAGCGCGTAGTACTCGCACTGGATGGGGATGAGCACCTCCGTCGCAGCCACGAAGGCGTTGATCGTGAGGAGCCCGAGCGACGGGGGGCAGTCGATGAGGACGTAGTCGATGTCGTACTCATCGAGGAAGCGGCCCAGCGCCCGGGAGAGCTGCTGCTCGCGCGCGACCATCGAGACGAGCTCGATCTCGGCGCCGGCCAGGTCGATGGTCGCGGGGATGACGAAGAGGCCGTCGAATTCGGGGCTCTTCTGGATGACCTCTTCCATCTCGCGGTCGTTGACGACGACGTCGTAGACGCTCGGCGCTCCCTCCCGGTGCTCGACGCTCAGGGCGGTGGATGCATTCCCCTGCGGATCGAGGTCGATGACCAGCACGCGAGCGCCCGACTTGGCGAGCGCAGCGCTGAGGTTGACGACGGTCGTCGTCTTGCCGACGCCACCCTTCTGGTTCGAGATCGTGAAGATCCTGGTACGGGAGGAGGGGAAGCGTCGTCGCCGCGATCGCCTGGCGGCGGCGCGCGAGATCCTGGATCTCTTTGGCTAGGGGAGTGCTGACATCGAACGTCGCCTCTGGGGTCTCGGACTCCATATCGCTCTCGATCTCACCTACTCCGCCGCGCTCGTCCTGGTGGGGTTGTTTCACGTGAAACCTCGTCGCTCCTTGGTGCTTCGCACCGGCTCTTCGTCGGTCGTTCGGCACACCCGCAGCGCACCCGATGTTCAACTCTAACTCGCCCCGCTGACACATCCGGCCGCGCCGCGCGCGATGTCGTCACCCGAGTCGAACGGCGGTGCGGCGGATGGGAATGACGGCGCGTTTCACGTGAAACGGCGCCCCGCCCGGGGTCACCTGCCCACGAACCGGAAATCGCCCGGCACCTGAGTTGATGCCGGCAGTGGTCCTCCGCGCTGGCAAGTCGGACGGCCAGGAAGCGTCACCTGGACAGACGGACACCGAGCCCCGGTCGCCCCCGGGGCCTGTGCAGCAGCCCTGCACGCGCCACGCGTCTATCTCGGGAGACCGCCGTCAAGGCAGGGGATTGGCCGAGTCGTGTCCACTCGTCCGCGAACGGCCCGCGACTCTGTTGGAGCCGGCTCTCTTCCCGGCGGCCGCACGCAATTTTGACCTCCTCCGCCAGCTCATCGGTCACGCGCGACGGAGGGTGATTCGAAACGTCTCGTGAAGGACGTTATAGCCAGGCGCTGGCGGCGGACGTTTCACGTGAAACGGGCGTTGGATGAGGAGACTCGCGGTGTCGACTGAATCTGGCCGCAGATGGAGCCCACCGACATACGATCGGGCCTTCCCAGCTCACCGGGATCGCGGCACGTGCCAGATCTGAGGTTCTGGCCTTGTGACTGCCCGTCCCGTGGGCTTGGTCGGGGAGGGGGTGAAAGGTATCGCGGCTGACTGCTGGCAACTCTGCCCGCCCCGATGCGAGCCGTGCTCCTACTCGGGCCGGTCCACGACTCGCGCCGCGCTGAACTATCCCGTTTTCACGTGAAACGAAACATGAGTGGGTCGTGCGCTCACCGATGATGACTCGGTCGGCTGGCCCTTCGGCGAAATCGCGCCAGCGCCCAGTCGAGCCGGTCGTCATCCGGCGGTCGATCCGAGGGCTCTGACCGTGGCCAGTGCGGCCGACAGTACGGCGTCGGGACGGATCGCGGGAACACGCGATCCTCGCACTATCACCGTCCGCAGTGAGGTCGGCGCGCATTGACAGCAAGCTTCCTGCACCCGGACGTCGCGCGGAGGAGGAGCACTTCGTCTCTCGCGTCCCCGCGACGGCGTCACCGTACCGGGCGACACGTCCGCCGCCACCGTGCACCTCGCAGTCTGAGGACGATCGTCAGAGATGCGGCGTCCCTGCATCCTTCGACCATGCGGTGCGAAGTCGCAGGAACACGCACGCGTAGCGGACCACCGAACCGCGATGACACCTGGATTCGACGTGTCGGCACGCCGAATCCACGAACCTGCCTGCTTCACGGGCGCGCTTCTGGACGCGCAGACGTCGGCACGACGCGCTTAGGATCCCGCTCTCGCACGCGAAGCATCCGCTTCCCGTGTACCAGGCGGATTCTCCGGGCGGAAAGGCCGCCGCGGGATCAGCGAACCGTGGCTCGGATGACCCTGGTGACCTCGGTCAGAACGCCTTCACCGAGGGTCAGAACCTCGATGTCGTGCACCTGGAATTTCCGGATCTCCTTAGCCGCCGCCTCCACCTCGGCGGGCGCGCCGGCGCCCTTCATCAACACCAGCTCGCCGCCATCACGGAGGAGGGGAGCGGTGAGGGGGAGCAGCTTGCGGAACGCGCTGACCGCGCGAGCGGTCACCTGGTCCAGCCGAGCATCCAGCCGAACCTCCTCGGCGCGGGCCCGAACCACCGTGACGTTGTCCAGCCCGAGCTCGTCCACCTGCTCCTGGAGCCAGGCGATCCGGCGTTCCATCGGCTCGATGAGGATGAACGAGACATCCGGGCGGGCGATGGCGAGAACGAGACCCGGCAGGCCCGCGCCACTTCCCACATCCCCGACGACGCCCGGGCTCAGCAGGGGAGCGACGATCCCACAGTTCAGGATGTGGCGCGACCAGAGTCGGGGGAGTTCGAGCGGACCGATGAGTCCGCGCTCTTCCCCTGCGCCGCCAGGGACTCGGTGAAGCGGCGGGCGAGCAGGATCCGATCGCCGAACAGCCCAGCCGCTGCGCTCGGCTCGGATTCGACAGCAGTCACAGTTTCACGTGAAACTCAGGCCGCGGTGATGACCGTGTACCGGTCGCGACCCTCGCCCCGCGAGGTGGAGACGAATCCGCGCTCGGAGACGATGTCGTGCACCAGCTTGCGCTCGTACGACGACATCGGGGGAGTGCTGCCTCGGCTGCGCCTTCCTCGAGTCGTGCGATCGCGCGCTCGACGAGGCTGCCCAGCTCAGCCTGACGGGCCTCACGCGATCCGGCGATGTCGAGGATCAGGCGCGAGTACCCGCCGGTCTGGTTCTGAACCGCAAGCCGGGTCAGCTCCTGCAACGCGGCGACGGTGTCCGCCTTGGCCAGCAGCGACAGGTTCGAACCGTCCTCCGCATTCACGGAGATGTAAGCCCGCCCGTTGCGGGTGTCGATGTCGATGTCGCCATCGATGTCGGCGATGTCGAGGAGCTCCTCGATGTAGTCGGCAGCGATGTCGCCCTCGCGGTCGAGGTCAGCGGGCGTGGCCTCGCCGGTCACGGACTCCACGGCCTCGTTCTCGGAGAGCTCCGCCGGCTCAGGGAGGAGGTCTGCACGTCGGTCATCGGTTCGAAATCCCTCACTACTTTCCGGCTTGCTTCTTCGCACGCGTCTTGCTCACGGGCTGAACGCGCTGCGTCGGCTGCTTCTTGGGCTGCTCCTCGACGGTCAGCACCGTCGATCCATCGGCCTGGACCAGCTTGCCCTTCTTGGCGAGGCGCGCCTCGCGGGCCTTGGCCGCGTCCGACCCCGGGGTCGGCATGTTGCGGATGACGAGGAACTGCTGACCCATGGTCCACAGGTTCGAGGTCAGCCAGTAGAACATCACGCCGAGCGGGAAGGCGAAGCCGGAGAAGAGGAAGACGAAGGGGAGCAGGTACAGCAGGATGCGCTGCTGCTTGAACTGCGGGCTCGCCTTTGTCTCGGGCGACATGTTCTTCGAGACGATCTGCAGCTGGGTCAGGAACTGCGACCCGGTCATCAGAACAACCATAACAGCCGCTATCACCATGACCGCGACCTGCGGCGGGTGGGCGTTCATTGCGCCCTGGAAGCTCTGGTGCAGGGGAGCGACGCCGAACAGCGTGGCGTTTCCGAACTGCAGCGCGAGCTGCTCGTTCAGGGGGCCGACGCCCGCCTTCCCGCTCTGGGCGCCGTTCAGCACCTGGAAGAGCGAGAAGAACACCGGCATCTGAAGCAAGAGGGGAGGCACGAGCTGAGCGGGTTCGTTCCCGTCTTCTTGTACAGCTCCATCGTCTCGCGCGACATGGCCTCACGCGAGAACTGGTCCTTCTTGCCCTTGTACTTGTCCTGGATCTTCTTCAGCTGCGGCGCGATCTCGAGCATCCGCCGCTGGTTCTTGATCTGACGGACGAAGATCGGGATGAGCGCCGCCCGGACGACGACCGTCAAGCCGATGATCGCGAGCACCCAGGTGAGGCCGGCGGCCGGGTCGAGGCCCATCTGGGTGAACAGCCAGTGGAAGGCGACCAGGATCAGCTCCACGACCCACTTGATGGGCCAGAGGATGGTACCGATGATGTCCATGTGTTGTGGCTAGGCCTTTCCGTGGCCGATGAGGCTGTTCGAACTGGAGGCGACGACGAACCCGAAGGGCGTCACCCGGTAGCGCGGCTTCTTCGCCGGGGGGACGTCGTCGACCCCACCGGCCGCCCAGGGGTGGCAACGGGCGATGCGCCGGATCCCGAGCACCGAGCCGACCACCACTCCGTGCTGCTGGATGGCCTGCAGCGTGTACGCCGAGCACGACGGGTAGTAGCGGCAGACGTCACCGTAGAGCGGCGAGATGACCGCACGATACGCGCGCAGCACCAGCACCGCGGCGCTCCGCGGCGCGAGGAGCACTGCTGCGATCGCGGTGTTCATGAACGGACGCTGCCCTTGGCGGTCTGAGTGCGGCTGGAGAAACGGTTCGAGGCCCGGAGGAGCTCTTCGTGCAGGCTAGCCCACGGTGCTTGAACGGAGGCTGGCAATGCGCGCACCACCACATCCAGCCCGCTGTCGCCCGAGGCGATGGCCGCGAACCGGGGAGCAGGTCGTAGGCGGCCGCCTTCAGACGACGCCTTACCCGATTCCGCGTGACCGCGTTGCCGACCGACTTGCTCACGATAAAGCCGAATCGCACCACGTCGGAGTCGGCGTTCGGGCGGATGGACGTGATGGTGACCGCTCCTGTGAAGCGGGCGCCTCGTCTCACCGTGGCCCGGTAGTCCGCCCCCGCGTGATGCGATTGGCTTTGGCGAGCACCGGATGGCCCTCTGCCGGCGAAGGATCAGGCCGAGAGCTTCGTGCGGCCCTTGCTGCGGCGCGCCGAGAGGATGGCACGACCGGCACGCGTGCGCATACGGAGGCGGAAGCCGTGGGTCTTCGCGCGCTTGCGGTTGTTCGGCTGGAACGTTCTCTTGCTCATATCAATCTCCGTGGTGGTCTCTTCACCGGCCCGCGCCGAACCGTGAGGAACGGCGCCGCGAGACCGGGAAAGTTTGAGGGCAGCCGAAACGGCTGCAAGTCAACTGATTAAAACTACGGCCTCGGTACGGACGAGGTCAAACCGATCGACTCAAATCCACTGATTATGCATGGTATTGGCAGGGAACCGATGTTCGACGCGCCGTCGTATTCCCCGGATCGGATTTGATCGACGTTCTGTGGACAAGTTACCGTGAGGTCGAAAGTTATCCCCAGGCCATGCCAATTCTGGCCGGAGATCGCTACGGTATTTCTCACACAGCGGTGGATAACTCTGTGAATACCCACCGGCGGCATCGGAAGCCGCCATCCCGACGAGAGTCACCGGGGGCGACTCCGTCTCCACGTCGGGCTGACGGCATCCGCAACACAGACGAAGACGGGGAACGATGGCAGGCAGCGAAGAGCCCATAGCTGCGGCGTGGCAGGACGTGCTCGGCAAGCTCGAGACGGACGATCGGATCACCCCGCAGCTGTATGGATTCCTCAGCCTCGTCGAACCCAAAGGCATCATGGCCGGCACCTTCTACCTGGAGGTGCCCAACGAGTTCACCCGCGGGATGATCGAGCAGCGCAGCCGGCTCCCGCTCCTGAACGCGATCGGCGGTCTCGACGAGACGCTCGCGGTCAATACCTTCGCCATCGTCGTCAATCCGGAGATCCAGCAGGAGACGATGGCCGGCCCGGCTTCCGACCCCGAAGGACCGGCGACCCCCGCAGCGTACGTCGAGCAGGTCACCCCGCCCGTGGTCGGCGCGACCACGGAGATCACCGCGCCGCCCCGCGGGGGCGACACCCGGCTCAACGCCAAGTACAGCTTCGACAACTTCGTCATCGGCCAGTCCAACCGCTTCGCCCACGCCGCCGCCGTCGCGGTGGCCGAGGCCCCGGCCAAGGCATACAACCCGCTCTTCATCTACGGCGACTCGGGGCTCGGCAAGACGCACCTGCTGCACGCGATCGGTCACTACGCGATGAGCCTCTACCCGGGGATCCGCGTCCGCTACGTCTCGTCCGAAGAGTTCACCAACGACTTCATCAACTCGATCGCGAACAACCGCGGCTCCTCTTTTCAGGCGCGGTACCGCAACATCGACATCCTCCTGATCGACGACATCCAGTTCCTGCAGAGGGCCGTCGAGACGCAGGAGGCGTTCTTCCACACCTTCAACACCCTCCACGACCACAACAAGCAGGTGGTCATCACCTCCGACCTGCCGCCGAAGCACCTCACCGGCTTCGAGGACCGCATGCGGTCCCGCTTCGAGTGGGGCCTCATCACCGACGTCCAGGTGCCCGACCTCGAGACCCGCATCGCGATCCTCCGCAAGAAGGCGCAGAGCGAGAAGATCCAGGTGCCGGACGACATCCTGGAGTTCATGGCGTCGAAGGTGTCGAGCAACATCCGCGAGCTGGAGGGGACGCTCATCCGCGTCACCGCCTTCGCCAGCCTCAACCGGACGCCGGTCGACATGCCCCTCGTGCAGACGGTGCTCAAGGACCTCATCACGCTCGACGACGACAACGTCATCGCGCCGACCGACATCATCACGAACACGGCGGAGTACTTCAAGCTCAGTGTGGACGACCTCTACGGGTCGAGCCGGTCGCAGGCGGTGGCCACCGCGCGCCAGATCGCGATGTATCTGTGCCGTGAACTCACGAACCTGTCGCTGCCGAAGATCGGTCAGCTGTTCGGCGGCCGCGACCACACCACCGTGATGTACGCCAACAAGAAGATCAGCGAGCTCATGAAGGAGCGGCGCTCGATCTACAACCAGGTCACCGAGCTGACCAGCCGGATCAAGCAGAATCACCGCTACGGCAAGTAGACACGCCGCTCACTAGCGCAGGACTTATCCACAAATCCATCCCCAGAGTGGGGACAAAGCGTTATTAACACGTGTGGATAACCTGTGGACAGCTTCCGGAGAACTCGACGGTTAATGGGGACGGCCGACCCGGTCCTGTGAAAACCCGTCGCTCGACGGCTTCCGCCCGGATCCTTGTGAACAACCGGAATCCTCAGGTCATCAACAAGTCACCGATGTGTAGTTCCCTGTGATCGACTGGCTTCAACAGAGTTATCCACATTCTCCACAGCGGTTAACACGATTACTTCTTAACTCTTACTCAGAGGGGGCGGACGACAACCTCAAGGGCCCAGGCCCTCTCCGCTTCCGCGTCGGAGGCCAGGCGCTAGGATTTGTGACGTTCGTTATCCGTGAACCGACAGAGGTGACTTCGTGAAGTTCCAAGCCAATCGGGATGTGTTCAGCGAGGCCGTCTCCTTCGCGGTGAAGCTCCTTCCGCAGCGGACGACCCTGCCCATCCTGAGCGGTGTGCTGATCGAGACCACGGAGAACGGACTCCAGCTCTCGTCATTCGACTACGAGGTCTCCGCGCAGACCGAGATCGCCGCCGAGGTGGAGGAGCCGGGACGCGTGCTCGTCTCCGGCCGGCTCCTGGCGGAGATCGCGTCCAAGCTCCCGAACGCGCCCGTGCGCTTCTCGACCGAGGAGTCGAAGATCGTCGTGCGGGCCGGGTCGGCCAACTTCACCCTCCTCTCCATGCCGGTGGAGGAATACCCGAGCATCCCGCAGGTGAGCGGTGAGGCAGGTCTGGTGCCGGCCGAGGAGTTCGCCGAAGCGGTCGCGCAGGTCGGCGTCGCCGCATCCCGCGATGATGTCACCCCGGTCATCACCGGTGTGCAGCTCGAGGTCGGCGACAACAGGCTCGGTCTCGTCGCCACCGACCGCTACCGGGTCGCCGTGCGCGAGATCGACTGGGACAACGGCACCACCTCGGGCGAGGCGGTCACCGCGCTCGTCCCCGCCCGCACCCTCACCGAGATCGGCAAGACGTTCGGCCACAGCGGCAACGTGTCCATCTCGATCACCAATCGCGACGACCGCGAGCTGATCGCGTTCACCGCGGACCGGAAGACCGTGACGTCGCTGCTGATCAAGGGCAACTTCCCGCCCGTGCGCCGGCTCTTCCCCGAGCAGGTCGACAACTACGCGGTCATCAACACCGCAGAGCTCATCGAGGCGACCCGCCGAGTCGCCCTCGTCCTGGAGCGCGAGGCCGCGCTCCGCTACACCTTCACCGCCGACGGGCTGACGCTGGAAGCGATCGGTTCCGAGCAGGCGCAGGCATCCGAGAGCATCGACGCTCTTCTCACTGGCCAGGAGACGGTGGTTTCATTGAAGCCGCAGTTCCTGCTCGATGGTCTCGGGGCGGTGCACTCGGAATTCGTGCGCATCTCGTTCACCAAGACCGAGAACCCCAACAAGCCGGGCCCTGTGCTCATCACGAGCCAGACGTCCAAGGATCAGGCCGGCGCAGACTCCTACAAGTATCTGCTCCAGCCGAACCTGCTCCTCCGCTAGGCCCGGCGCCAGCACAAGAAGAGAAGGACAATCATGCACATCGGCCTCATCGGTCTCGGACGCATGGGCAACAACATGCGTGCCCGTCTGGAGAAGAACGGCATCGACGTCACCGGCTACGACACCAACCCGGATGTCTCGGACGTCGCAACCGTGGCCGACCTCGTCGCCGCGCTGCCCGCGCCCCGCACCGTCTGGGTCATGGTTCCGGCCGGCGAGATCACCGACTCGGTCATCCGCGAGCTCGAGCCGCTGCTCGAGAAGGGCGACCTCGTGATCGACGGCGGCAACTCGAAGTTCACTGAGGACTTCGCGCACGCCGAACTGCTCGCTCCCCGCGGTGTGGACTTCATGGACGTCGGCGTCTCGGGCGGCATCTGGGGCCTCGAGAACGGCTACGGCCTGATGGTCGGCGGATCCGCCGCGCAGGTCGAGCGCGTCCTTCCCGTCTTCGACGCGCTGCGCCCGGAGGGTCCGCGCGACGAGGGCTTCGTGCACGTCGGCGAGGTCGGCGCGGGCCACTACGCCAAGATGGTGCACAACGGCATCGAGTACGCGCTGATGCAGGCGTACGCCGAGGGCTACGAGCTGCTCGACACCCGCAAGGACATCATCAAGGACGTCACTGGCACCTTCAAGGCGTGGCAGCGCGGCACGGTCGTGCGCTCCTGGCTGCTCGACCTGCTCGTCCGCGCGCTCGAGCAGGACCCGGAGTTCGAGCACATCGAGGGTTACGTGCAGGATTCGGGCGAGGGTCGCTGGACCGTCGAGGAGGCGCTCAACAACGCCGTCCCCGTGCCCACGATCAGTGCGTCGATCTTCGCGCGGTTCGTCTCGCGCCAGGAGGACTCGCCGGCGATGAAGGCCGTCGCCGCTCTGCGCAACCAGTTCGGCGGCCACGCCGTGAAGGCCGTGGACTGAAACCTTCTTGCGTGTCACACATCTCTCCCTGACCGACTTCCGCAATTACCGCACCGCGGAGGTGCCGTTCGCGGCCGGCGCGAATCTGTTCGTCGGCCGCAACGGCCAGGGAAGACCAACCTCGTCGAGTCGCTCGGCTACCTGAGCACCCTCGGGTCGCACCGGGTGTCGAGCGACCAGGCGATGATCCGCCAGGGTGCGGACGCCGCCATCGTGCGGGCCCGCATCCAGCACGATGGCCGTGAACTCCTGGTCGAGGTGCAGCTCAACCGGGGTTCGGCCAATCGCGCGCAGGTGAACCGGGCCGCGATCAAGCCGCGCGAGCTGCCGCGCTACTTCTCCAGCGTGCTGTTCGCGCCGGAGGATCTGGCGCTGGTCCGGGGTGAGCCGGGCATCCGCAGGAGGTTCCTCGACCAGCTGCTGATCCAGCGCAACCCGCGCTTCTCGGCCGTGATCGCCGACTACGAGCGCGTGCTGAAGCAGCGGAACACGTTGCTCAAGTCGGCCCGCGCCTCCCGGGTGCGCGAGGACCAGCTCGGCACGCTGGAGATCTGGGACGAGCGGCTCATCCAGCTGGGGTCGGAGCTGATGGATGCGCGGCTCGACCTGGTCGGCCGGTTGAGCGATCCGCTCGTCGCGGCCTACCGCTCGGTCGCCGGCGACGACCACCACCCCCGGCTGCTGCCGCAACTCACGGTGTTCGGCGCGCACGTGGACGATGACGACGACAGCGAGGCCGCCGACGTAACGGGGTCATCCGGTGTCGCGACGGCCGAAGCGTTCCGCCGTGCCCTGACGGCGGTGCGGCGCAAGGAGCTCGAGCGCGGCCTCACGCTCGTGGGCCCGCATCGCGATGACGTGCTCTTCGAACTGAACGGCCTTCCGGCCAAGGGGTACGCCAGCCACGGGGAATCCTGGTCGTTCGCCCTCGCTCTCAAGCTGGCGTCGGCCGAGCTGCTGCGGCGGAGTCGACCACCGGGGATCCCGTCCTCATCCTCGACGACGTCTTCGCCGAGCTCGATCAGGCCCGGCGCCGGATGCTCGCAACCGCCGTAGCGGGTTACGAGCAGGTGCTCATCACAGCCGCGGTCTATGACGACGTCCCCGAAGGGCTCACCGCGCACACCGTCCGGATCGAGGCGGGAACCATCGTGGAGGCGCCGGGTGCCTGAGCACCAGAGCGAGGCATCCGCCGTCTACCTGCGGCTCAAGTCGCTGTTCACGGGCACCCCGGCCCGCGGCAAGCGTGCCGGGCGGCGCGAGCAGGGCGAATCCCTGAGCCGGCCGTTCGGCGCCGGCCGAGACCCCCACGGCGTCGGCGACGTGGTGGATGCGCTGGCCGCGCAGCTGGGCTGGACCTCCGCCCTGGCGCAGTCCGACCTCCTCGAAGGCTGGCGTGAGCTGGCCGGAGAGGAGACAGCCAAGCACGCGGTCCCGGATCAGATCACGGACGGCGTGCTGGTGGTGCGCTGCGAGTCCACCGCGTGGGCGACGCAGCTGCGGATGATGCGCTCCGAACTGCTCGCGCGCATCGCCGAGCGGTTCCCTTCCGCCGACATCCAGTCGATCCGTTTTCAAGGGCCGGACGCCCCCTCCTGGAAAAGAGGCCCCAGGTCGATTCCAGGGCGTGGCCCGCGCGATACCTACGGCTGAGGGCACAAAAGAGGTAGCCGCGCAGCAGAAAATGCGTCAGACGGCCGTTCTCGGGCATTTCACCCCCGGATCTTGGTAGAATGGAGGGTCACTGTTGAGTGCGGTCAGGAGCCTAATTTCATATGACGATGGAACCGAACAGGGCCGGGACAGATCACGAGTACGGCGCCAATGAGATCCAGGTTCTCGAGGGTCTCGAAGCCGTCCGCAAGCGACCCGGAATGTACATCGGTTCGACCGGTCCCCGTGGCCTCCACCACCTGGTCTACGAGATCGTCGACAACTCCGTCGACGAGGCGCTCGCCGGTCACGCGGACAACATCGAGGTGACCATCCTGGCTGACGGCGCTGTGCGCGTCGATGACAACGGCCGTGGCATCCCGGTCGACGAGCACCCGGTCGAGAAGAAGTCGACCGTCGAGGTCGTGCTGACCATCCTGCACGCCGGAGGCAAGTTCGGCGGCGGCGGATACGCGGTCTCCGGCGGTCTGCACGGCGTCGGCAGCTCCGTGGTGAACGCGCTGTCCACGCGCCTCGACGTCGAGGTTCACCGGCAGGGCTTCGCCTGGCGGCAGAGCTACCGCAACGGTGTGCCGCAGGCGCCGCTCGAGCAGGGCGAGGCGTCCGACCGGACGGGAACGATCATCACGTTCTGGCCGAGCCCCGACACGTTCGAGACCGTCGAGTTCGACTATGAGACGCTGCGGACCCGCTTCCAGCAGATGGCCTTCCTCAACAAGGGCCTGCGCATCGCGCTGACCGACGAGCGACCGCCGGCGATCGAGCCCGTGGAGGGCGAGGTCGATGAGGAGGAGTTCACCCACCGCAGCGACGTGTTCCTGTACGAGCGCGGCCTGATGGACTACGTGCAGTACCTCAACTCCGCCAAGAAGGCGGAGGTCGTGAACGACGAGATCATCTCGTTCGAGTCCGAGGACACCGAGCGCAAGATCGCGCTCGAGGTCGCGATGCAGTGGACCACGAGCTACAACGAGAGCGTGTTCACCTACGCGAACACAATCAACACCCACGAGGGCGGCACGCACGAGGAGGGATTCCGCGCTGCGCTGACCACGCTGGTCAACAAGTACGCGCGTGAGAAGGGCATCCTCAAGGACAAGGACGACAACCTCTCCGGCGACGATGTGCGCGAGGGTCTGACCGCGGTCATCTCGGTGAAGCTCTCCGAGCCGCAGTTCGAGGGCCAGACCAAGACCAAGCTGGGCAACACCGAGGCGAAGGCCTTCGTGCAGAAGGTGGTCGGCGATCAGCTCGGCGACTGGTTCGACCGCAACCCGAACCAGGCCAAGGAGATCATCCGCAAGGCGCTGCAGGCGGCGACCGCACGGATCGCGGCGCGCAAGGCTCGCGAGACCGCACGCCGCAAGGGGCTCCTCGAGAGCGGCGGCATGCCGGGCAAGCTCAAGGACTGCCAGTCGAAGGACCCGACGGTGTCGGAGATCTTCATCGTCGAGGGCGACTCGGCCGGCGGCTCCGCCGTGCAGGGCCGCAACCCGGAGACGCAGGCCATCCTGCCGCTCCGCGGCAAGATCCTGAACGTCGAGAAGGCCCGCCTCGACCGCGCGCTCGGCAACAACGAGGTGCAGGCGATGATCACGGCGTTCGGCGCCGGAATCGGCGAGGACTTCGACCCGGCGAAGGCCCGCTACCACAAGATCGTGCTCATGGCCGACGCGGATGTGGACGGCCAGCACATCACGACACTGCTGCTGACCCTGCTGTTCCGCTACATGCGCCCGATGATCGAGCTCGGCTACGTGTACCTCGCGCAGCCGCCGCTCTACCGGCTCAAGTGGTCGAACGCCGAGCACGAGTACGTGTACTCCGACCGGGAGCGCGACGCCTTCCTGGCCGACGGGCTCGCGGCCGGCAAGCGCATCCCGAAGGACAACGGCGTGCAGCGCTACAAGGGTCTCGGCGAGATGGACTACCAGGAGCTCTGGGAGACCACGATGAACCCGGAGACCCGGACCCTGCTGCAGGTGACGCTCGACGACGCGGCCGCCGCGGACGAGATCTTCGCCACCCTGATGGGCGAGGACGTCGAGTCGCGCCGCTCCTTCATCCAGAAGAACGCCAAGGACGTGCGGTTCCTCGACATCTGACGCTCAAGCGACGGATGCGAGGGACTGACAGGAAGAGAAGACTGTGACGGACGAAGAGAACGTGTCGGGCGACGGAGCCGGCTTCGGCATCCACGGCAGGATCGACCAGGTCGACCTGCAGTCGGAGATGCAGCGGTCGTACCTCGACTACGCCATGTCGGTCATCATCGGGCGTGCGCTGCCCGAGGTGCGCGACGGCCTGAAGCCGGTGCACCGCCGCGTGATCTACGCGATGTTCGACGGCGGCTACCGCCCCGACAAGGCCTTCTCGAAGTGCGCCCGCGTCGTCGGCGACGTGATGGGTCAGTTCCACCCCCACGGTGACACCGCCATCTATGACGCGCTCGTCCGTCTCGTGCAGCCGTGGAGCCTCCGCTACCCGCTCGCCCTCGGCCAGGGCAACTTCGGTTCTCCCGGCAACGACGGCGCCGCGGCCCCGCGATACACCGAGACCAAGATGGCCCCGCTCGCGCTCGAGATGGTGCGCGACATCGACGAGGAGACCGTCGACTTCGTCGACAACTACGACGGCCGCACGCAGGAGCCCGCCGTTCTGCCCAGCCGCTTCCCGAACCTGCTGGTCAACGGCTCGGTCGGCATCGCGGTCGGCATGGCGACGAACATCCCGCCGCACAACCTCCGCGAGGTCGCCGCCGGCGCGCTCTGGCACCTGGAGCACCCGGACGCCCCGCGCGAGGAGCTGCTCGAGGAGCTGATCAAGCGCATCAAGGGACCGGACTTCCCGACCGGCGCGCAGATCCTCGGTACCAAGGGCATCCATGATGCGTACCGCACCGGGCGCGGTTCGATCACCATGCGCGCGGTCGTGAACATCGAGGAGATCCAGGGCCGGGTCTGCCTCGTCGTCACCGAACTGCCGTACCAGGTGAACCCCGACAACCTGGCGATCAAGATCGCGGACCTCGTCAAGGAGGGCCGGATCGGCGGCATCGCGGACATCCGCGACGAGACCTCCGGCCGCACCGGTCAGCGCCTTGTGATCGTCCTGAAGCGGGACGCCGTCGCCAAGGTCGTGCTGAACAACCTGTACAAGCACACGCAGCTGCAGGAGAACTTCGGCGCGAACATGCTCGCGATCGTCGACAATGTGCCTCGCACCCTGTCGCTCGACGGCTTCATCACCGCGTGGGTCGACCACCAGATCGACGTCATCGTGCGGCGCACCCGCTTCCGTCTCCGCAAGGCGGAGGAGCGCGCGCACATCCTGCGCGGCTACCTCAAGGCGCTGGATGCGCTCGACGAGGTCATCGCGCTCATCCGCCGGTCGCCCACGGTCGACGACGCACGCGAGGGCCTGAAGGGGTTGCTCGAGGTCGACGAGGTGCAGGCGGACGCCATCCTCGCGATGCAGCTGCGCCGCCTGGCCGCGCTCGAGCGTCAGAAGATCATCGAAGAGGCGGAGGCCATCGAGAAGCAGATCGCGGAGTATCACGCGATCCTCGAGAACCCGGCCCGGCAGCGCTCGATCGTCAGCGAGGAGCTGACCGAGATCGTGGACCGGTTCGGCGACGACCGCCGCACCGAGATCATGTTCGGCTACGACGGCGACATGAGCATGGAGGACCTCATCCCCGAAGAGGAGATGGTGGTCACCGTGACGCGCGGCGGGTACATCAAGCGCACACGCAGCGACAACTACCGCAGCCAGCACCGCGGGGGTAAGGGCGTCAAGGGCGCTCAGCTCCGCGGTGAGGATGTGGTGGACCACTTCTTCGTGACGACGACGCACCACTGGCTGCTCTTCTTCACGAACCAGGGCCGCGTCTATCGCGCGAAGACCTACGAGGTGCAGGAGGCCGGCCGCGACGCCAAGGGTCAGCACGTCGCCAACCTGCTCGCCCTGCAGCCGGATGAGCAGATCGCCGAGATCCTCGACATCCGCGACTACGAGACCGCGAAGTACCTGGTGCTCGCCACGCGCGACGGACTGATCAAGAAGACCGCGCTCTCGGAGTACGACACCAACCGCACGGGCGGCATCATCGCGATCAAGCTGCGCGAGGGCGACGAGCTGGTCTCCGCCCTGCTGGTCGAGGAGGACTCCGACCTGCTGCTTGTCTCGCGCAAGGGCATGTCGATCCGCTTCACCGCATCCGATGAGGCGCTGCGGCCGATGGGCCGCTCCACCTCCGGCGTCATCGGAATGCACTTCCGCGGTGACGACCGGCTGCTCGACGCCTCCGTCGTCTCCGACGAGGGATATGTGTTCGTGGTCACCGAGGGCGGATATGCGAAGCGCACAGCCGCAGACCAGTACCGCCTGCAGAATCGCGGCGGTCTGGGCATCAAGGTGGCCAAGCTGCACGACGACCGCGGCGACCTGGTGGGTGCGCTGATCGTGGGCGAGGACGACGAGGTCCTTGTGGTTCTTGCCAGCGGCAAGGTGGTACGCTCTGCCGTGGCCGAGGTACCTGCCAAGGGCCGTGACACCATGGGTGTCGTCTTTGCACGTTTCGCCGAGTCCGACAAGATCATCGCACTGGCGAAGAACACCGAACGCGATCTCGAATCCACCACTCTCGCGGAGGATGCCGAGTCGGTCGGGAAGGATGAAACCGTAGATGAGCAGTAGCGTCGCCGACAAGCTCGCCAAGAAGTCGTCCCGTCGACCCGCATCCTCGAAGCAGGTGCGGCTGAAGCTGGTCTACATCGACTTCTGGTCGACCGTGAAGCTGTCGTTCCTCGCAGGCGTCTGCCTGGCGATCATCGCGATCGTCGGCACCTTCCTGGTCTGGACCGTGCTCGACCGCACCGGCATCTTCGATCAGGTGAACAGCCTGTTCAAGGACATCTCGGGCGCCGGCGGGAGCGACCTCCGCTCGATCCTGGGCCTCGGTCAGGTGATGGGCTTCTCGCTCATCGTGGCCATCCTGGACATCGTCGTGGTGACCGCGCTCGGCGCCGTCTTCGCCCTGCTGTACAACCTCTCGGTGAAGATCACGGGCGGTTTGCTGGTCGGCTTCACCAACAACTGACCGATTTCGCAGTGCCTGGGCAGATCGGGTAGTCTCGTATCTGCCCATTCGGGGATATAGCTCAGGCGGTTAGAGCGCTTCGCTGATAACGAAGAGGTCCGAGGTTCAAGTCCTCGTATCCCCACCACTGTGTTCTCAGCAACACAGACTCCGATCGGGGCCTTAGCTCAGTTGGTAGAGCGCCTGCTTTGCAAGCAGGATGTCAGGAGTTCGAATCTCCTAGGCTCCACACTCATTCACTCTCCCGAAGCTGGTCACGGCCGCGCGAGGAGCGCCGACAGAATCTGGGCTGACGCGCCGACGACCGCGATGACGATTGCGACGATAGACGCTTCGGATAGCCTGTGTGGGGACCTGCTTCGTCGGTGTTTGTGGTTCATAGCGTGGTGATCCGGAGGTCAAGTTCAAGGTCAGTCCCCTCAAGAAGCAGCGGGTGATAGTACGAGCTAGTTGGTTGCACCGGCAGGCGTTCCAATCTAGGTGAGAACGCTCTCGACGTGATCTGGTCGATAATCATCTCGACGTTGTCGAACGCGTCGTCCCGAATCGAAACTTCAACGCTGAAGCGATGGAGCGAACTCCAGCAGTCAATCCACTTCGGTTCCAGCAACTGGAGCAATCCAGATCGGCGGATAAACGCACTTGCGACCGGTCCAGCCTTGCGGTCGCCCCAACCAGTGTTCATTTCTTCAGGAGTAAGCCCTGAGTCGCTGTCAACTGTTTGGCCGAATCCGCTTCGAATCCACTCCTCTCGTGCATTGATGAAGGCTCGTGTATCGATGCCTTGAAATGTCACGCGCGCATGCTCGCCAGGGACGTGAAAGTGAACTGCACCCTGGCGGTGATCAACGATATGGCGCAGCCCTCGCACGCCGTTTTCCATCGCATCGGACCCACGCTCCCACGTAGGAAGAAGTGAGAAGTTCAGCTTGGAAGTATCTGACGAAGGGTCAAGCTGAACGATTAGCGAGTTGGGAAGGGGCACTATGCGGTTGATGACGAAGAAGTCGTGGGCCGACGTCAGATTACGAGGCTCGTGGATGTATCCCATTCGGGAAAAGATCTCGCCTTCGAGCCGTATCTGACTTTCAGACGCCCTGTCCACTATTGGGCTACGCGAAGAGATGCCTGAAATGTATCTCTGGGCGCTGGCATAGGGCTCCAGAACTGCCCACTGACGCAGACGAATGCGGCGTGACTTGGCGTTTGACATGACTGCTCCCCTCAGTCGCCGACCCGACGAGGAAGAACGAGTCTTCAAACCGAATAATCACAGGCAGCGGAACCGGGTTCCTTTCGCTCACGAGAACATTCGGTCGGGAATATTCGAGCGGGGGAGCTTAGCGCCCGTGCCCATACTTCCACATCTCTGAATTCCAGCCCAAAGGGTCTGTCCTCTATATCTGGGGCGGCACGATGGGCCGCGTCAGGGAACGGACTCGAGTACGAGACGCTCGTCGTCACGCTGCCGAGCGTTCCGACCCGGCCGCTGACCTGCTCCAGGTGCCGCATGGATGTGGCGACCACCTTCAGGATGAAGCAGTCGTCCCCGGTCACGTGGTGCGCCTCCACCACCTCCGGGATGTCGGCGAGCAGGTCGTGCAACGGCTTGTACTGGCTGCTCGGGTAGCGGAGGCGCAGGAAGGCGAGGATCCCGTACCCGAGGCGGTCCAGGATCGACGACGGCGCGGTATCCCGCGATGACGCCCGCCTCCTCCAGCCGGCGGATGCGTTCGGCCACAGCACTGTTCGACATGTGGACCGTGCGGGCGAGTTCGGCGACGGACTGGCGGCCGTCACGCTGCAACTCCGCCAGCAGGGCGCGGTCGACACTGTCGGCGACGAATGGGAAAGTCACGGCCATGCGGCGATTCTGCCACGCGATCGACGGTGCGATGCGCCGAACGCCGTGGATCGTCCGTTCACTCGGGCAGCCGGATTTCCTAGTCTCGAAGGCATGACGAACCCTTCGGAAGCCACCCGCCACTTCGCCGCCAAGCTGCGATTCGAGACCGACCCCTCGGACGTCAAGGCGGCCAGGGATGCCGGGGAGCGCATGGTGCTCGTCGACAGCCGCGGAGAGACGGCGTGGCGCCAGGGGCGCATCGAGGGTGCGATCCATCTGCCGACGGCCGACATCGGGGAGCGGTCCGCTGAGCTGATCCCGGCGGGCACGCCGGTCGTGGTCTACTGCTGGGGTCCGGGCTGCAACGGTTCCACGCGCGCCGCGCTGGCGTTCAGCCTGCTGGGCTACGAGGTTCGTGAGATGATCGGCGGCTTCGAGTACTGGGCCCGTGAGGGTCTGCCGGTCGTCGACGATCAATGCCCGATCGTGCGGGAGCCGGACGAGCTGACCGCTCCGGTGGGAGTGGGGGCCGGCATCGACTGCGACTGCTGACCGCTACTTCCAGGAGGCGGGACAGCACGCGGTCGGCGAGCGGCTTGCCGCCGGTCTGGCAGGTCGGGCAGTACTGGAACGTCGAGTCGTGGAAGATGACCTGGCGGATGGTGTCCCCGCAGACCGGGCATGGTTCGCCCGTCCGGCCGTGCACCCGCAGGTTCGACTTCTTCTCGCTCTTGAGTTCGGAGGCGGCGAGTCCGTCGGCGCGGGCGAGCGCCTGGCGCAGTGTCGACTGCATCGCGTCGTACAGTCGGGAGACGTCTTCCGGAGCCATGTTCGCCGGCTTGTACGGCGACATCTTGGCGACGTGGAGGATCTCGTCGGAGTAGGCGTTGCCGATGCCGGCGATCAGTGACTGGTTGCGCAGGACGCCCTTGATCTGGGCGCGGCCTTGAGCCTTCAGGATGTCGGCGAAAGCCTCCTCGGTGAAGGCGGCATCGAGGGGGTCGGGACCGAGGCGCTGGATGCCGGGAACGTCGGAAGGATCGTGCACCACGTAGACCGCGAGGCTCTTCTTCGTGCCCGCCTCCGTGATGTCGAGGCCGGAACCGTCATCGAGCACGAGGCGCGCGGCCAGCGGGCCCTTGCCCAGCCGGCCGGTGGGCGGTGGCGGGGGGTGCCGCGCCAGCGGATCCATCCCGCACGCGCCAGGTGCACCACGATGTGGAGGTCGCCCGCCGCGATGTCGAGGAACTTGCCGTGGCGGCTCACGCCGCCGATGGTGAGGCCGTGCAGCGCATCCACCGGCGGGTCGAACGTCTTGAGCGCCGAGAAGGCGACGATGCTCAGCCGGTCGATGACACGACCCTTCAGCCGGCCATCGAGGTCGGCGGCGAGGGCGGTGACTTCCGGCAGTTCGGGCATCACCCCTAGTCTGCCCCCGACCGCCGACATCGGCAGTAGGGTGAGGCGGTGGATATCAGAGTCGCCGCGTACGGTCTCATCATCGACGCCGACCGCATCCTGCTCGCGCACTGGAA
Organism: Leifsonia sp. L25; assembly: GCF_050632895.1. The sequence continues at coordinate 518,435 of NZ_JBODRZ010000004.1, forward strand.
CGAGAGCGGCCACTCCGGGTGGACGCTTCCCGGCGGCGGCATCGATCCGGGCGAGGACCCGGCCGACGCGGTCGTGCGCGAGATCGCCGAGGAGACGGGTTAGTGCCGCCGAGGCCGGAGCGCTGCTCGGCATCGACTCGAAGGTGATCCCGGCGGAGCATCGGTTCGTGAGCGACGCCGGTCCGCTGCATGCGCTCCGGATCGTGTACCGGGCGACCGTGACCGGCGGGTCGCTCGCGAACGAGCTCGACGGCACCACGGACGAAGCGGCATGGTTCCCGCTTTCGAGCATGCCGAACCGTCGCGTCGAACTCGTCGACATCGCGCTGACGATGGCCGGTCTGCGCGCCCCGGACTAGACCCGCGTCGTCACGTGACGCTCACCGGCCGCAATGCGGCCAGCGCGCGGAAGCGAGAGGTCAGGCCTGCTGCGCCGGGTCCGTCGCCGGCGTGGTCGGCGTGGTGGGCTCCTCGTCGGCGACCCACAGCTCGTCGTCCGCGCGGAAGGTCTGCCACACCGCATAGAGCAGGCCGACCGCGGCGATGAGGCCGAGCCCGATGGCGATGACGCTGCCCGCACCGGGGCCGGACTTCTTCTGAACGACCTTCGCCTTCTTGGTGAACTCCTGGCCGGCCCGCTTGAAGTCGCCGGCGAACGCGGCAGCGCGTGCGGCGCGAGCGTGGTCGACCATCGACAGCGCGGTGCCGACCGCCGTGCCGACGGCGGGGATGACATCCGCCACGACGCGCTCGCGCGCCTGCCCCGCGTAACGGCTGGCCGTGGCCTTCGCCGTGTCGGTGGCCGGACGCACGTACTGGTCGTAGCCGCCACGGACGCGGGGCACGACCTCCTCGCGCGTGTAGTAGCCCGCCTGCTTGCGTGCCTCGGCAGCGAGAGCGTTGGCCTTGGCCAGCACCTCCTGCTGCTGACCCCACAGGTCCTCCGCTCCGCTGCGCAGTCGCTTGAGCTCCTTCTTGCGCTTCCGTGTCAGGCTCATCTGTTCCTCCGTCGAAGTCGGGGTGGCGACTGACTCCATCTTGCCACCGAAAGGGCTGGGGATGGCCCGAGAGCTGCCGAGCCCGCCCAAGTCCTCTATACGCCCTGTGCAAGAATTGGTGCCATGTCTAAGCACACCGCTGTCGCCACGCTCCACACTAACTACGGAGACATCAAGGTCAACCTCTTCGGCAATCACGCGCCGAAGACGGTGCGTAATTTCGTGGGCCTGGCGACGGGCGAGATCGAGTGGACGCATCCCGCCACCGGCGAGAAGTCCACGGCTCCCTCTACGACGGTGTCGTCTTCCACCGCATCATCCCCGGCTTCATGATCCAGGGCGGCGACCCCCTCGGTCAGGGGGTCGGCGGCCCGGGCTACCAGTTCGACGACGAGATCAACCCGGAGCTCGACTTCACGCAGCCGTACATCCTCGCGATGGCGAACGCCGGCATCCAGGGCGGACGCGGCACCAACGGCTCGCAGTTCTTCATCACCGTCGCGCCGACCACCTGGCTGCAGGGCAAGCACACCATCTTCGGCGAGGTCGCCGACGACGCGTCGCGCAAGATCGTCGACAAGCTGGCCGAGGTCCCGACGGATGCCCGTGACCGGCCGCTGGACGACGTCGTCATCGAGTCCATCGACATCGAGCAGGTCTGAGGAAGGGCGGGCGAGCACACGAGATGACTCAGCCCGTCGACGCGCGCGCGAACTACTGTTATCGCCATCCCGACCGCGAGAGCTACGTGCTCTGCCAGCGGTGCGGCCGCACGATCTGCGGTGAGTGCCAGACGCCCGGTGCCGTCGGCGTCGTGTGCCCCGAGTGCATGGCGCAGCAGAAGGCGACCCACCCGCGCACCAAGCCCGCCTGGGTCACCCGGCTGACGGGCTCAGGAGCGCCGGTCGTCACGTACTCGATCATCGCGCTGTGCGTGGTCGTGTTCATTCTTCAGAATCTGGGGCCGCTGCTCGGTGTCCCGATCACGCCCTCCCTCGTCTACGCGGGTGCCTTCTCGTACCCGAGCGGGACATTCGGCGTCGGGTTCGAGCCGTGGCGGATGCTGACCAGCGTCTTCGCGCACGCCAACATCATCCACATCGCCCTGAACATGTACACGCTGTGGGTGTTCGGGATGGCGCTGGAGCCGCTGCTGGGCCGTGTCCGCTACCTGGCCCTCTTCGTCATCAGCGGATTCGCCGGCTCCCTGGGGGTGCTGCTCCTGTCGTCGCCGGTGCAGCCGGTGCTCGGGGCCTCGGGGGCGATCTTCGGGATGTTCGGGGCCTTCTTCATCATCCAGCGCCGGCTGGGCGGCAACGCGACGCAGATGCTGGTGCTGCTGGCCATCAACCTGGGAATCGGGTTCCTGCCCGGGTTCAACATCGCCTGGCAGGCGCACGTGGGCGGCCTGGTCGGCGGCCTGCTGGTCGGGCTGATCTACGTCGAGACGCGACAGCCGCAGCGCCGCCGCTGGCAGCTTCCGCTCCTCGCCCTGCTGAGCGTGGTGTTGGTGGCGTTGAGCCTCATCCACTTCTTCGTGTAGTTCCCCACACCGGGTGGATAAGTTATCCACAGGCTTATTAACATTGTGGGTAATTACACGGCTGTAACTCTCCACAGTCTTATTAACACTGGGGAAAGCGCAGGCGAACGCGCGACAACTGTTCACAGGGTGCCTGTGGAGAACTGTGGAGAACACGAAGCCCGGGCCGGCTGGTGCCGACCCGGGCTCGAGGCACGGAGGGTGCGGTGCGCTATCGCCAGCGCGTCGTCATGAGGAACCCGATGAAGGCGATGCCGAAGCCCACGAGGATGTTCCAGGCGCCGAGCGCCGGAATCGGGTACTGGTTCTGGCTCACGTAGAACACGATGATCCAGATGAGGCCGAGCAGCATGAAGCCGAACATGAGCGGCTTGAACCACACCGGGTTCGGGGCCTCTTCTCCGGATGCCGCTGCGGTGCGGTCTGCGCGGGCGGGTCGCTCGGGTTTCGTCTTCGACTTGCTGCGTGCCATAGCACCCCAGTCTAGCGGGGAAGCTCGGACGCTTCCTGAGGCCCCCGAACAGGGGAGGCGGCCGCGTACGCCGTGCCGTTTCCCAGCGAGCCGTCTCTAGAATGTGGCACATGACCACCTCGGAGCCTCGCATGCGCCGGCCACGCCGGCCGCATCGGCGTCCGACGGTGCTCGGCGTGGCCGGCGAGCTCCTCATCACCGCGGGCATCCTGGTGCTCCTCTTCCTGGGGTGGCAGATCTGGTGGAACAACCTCGTCATGGCGGGCCAGCAGACCACGGCGGCCGCGCAGCAGAGTCAGAAGTGGATCGACGACGCGATGAAGGCGCCCAAGCCGGCGCCGGGCACCACGACCGCGCAGGTCGATCCGCCGGTGCTCGCGAAGCCTGCTCCGTACGAGCCGTTCGCGGTGGTCTACGTGCCGCGCCTCGGCGCCGACTGGAAGCGCACGATCCGGCAGACGGTCGACACCGAACGCGTCCTCAACAGCTACACCGCCGGGGTCGGCCACTACATCGACACGCAGATGCCGGGTCAGGTCGGCAACTTCGCGGTGGCCGGTCATGACTCGGGATGGGGCAATACGTTCATCGACCTGTCGAAGCTCCACATCGGCGACCGCATCTACGTGCAGACGAAGGACGGCTGGTACACGTACACGTTCCGCAATTTCGAGTACGTGCAGCCTTCGGCGGTCGGCGTGCTGTTGCCCGTGCCGCGGCAGCCGGCCGCGACACCGGTCGATCGGTTCATGACGATCACCACCTGCAACCCGCCGTTCCACGCCGGGGAGCGGCTGATCGCCTACAGCGTGTTCCAGTCGTTCGCGCCGCCGCAGGACGTTCCGAGCGAGATCGCCGCGGCGGTCGGACAGGGAGGCTGACCGTGTACGGAGCTCTGTGGCGGGTGCTGCCCGGTCCGTGGTGGCTGCGCCTCCTCATCCTTCTGGCGCTGATCGCCGTCGCACTGTTCGCGCTGGTGACCTGGGTGTTCCCCTGGGTGGATTCGCTCCTCGGGCCGCAGGAAGGTACCGTGGGGCCGTGACCCGCGTACTCGTCATCGACAACTACGACAGCTTCGTCTACACGCTGAACGGTTACCTGCGCGAGCTCGGAGCCGAGACGGAGGTCGTGCGCAACGACGACATCGCGGTGGAGGACCTTCCCGCGAAGCTCGCCGAGTACGACGCGGTGCTCATCTCGCCCGGGCCGGGCAAGCCCGCCGACGCCGGGGTCTCCATTCCGGCGGTCGAGCAGGCGCTGTCGACCGGGCAGCCGCTGCTGGGCGTTCTGCCTCGGCCACCAGGCGATCGCCGAGGCCTTCGGCGGCGTGGTGACGAACGCGGAGGAGCTGATGCACGGCAAGACCTCGCAGGTCGGCCACGACGACAGCCCGCTCTTCGAGGGCGTGGCCCAGCCGTTCACCGCGACGCGGTACCACTCGCTCGCGGTCGTCGACGGTACGCTGCCGGACGACCTGCACGTGACCGCTCGCACGGCCGGCGGCGTGATCATGGCGCTGCAGCACCGGGAGGCGCCGATCTACGGCGTGCAGTTCCACCCCGAGTCGGTGCTCACCGAGGGCGGATACCGCATGCTCGGCAACTGGCTCGAGGTCGCGGGCCTGGCGGGAGCCGCCGAGGCGTCCCGCACCCTCAACCCGTTGGTGAAGCTGGGCTGACCGGAGCCGACCGGGCGCTCAGCGGGCGCGGTGCGTCAGCCCGAGCAGTAGGTCAGGTCGACGGTCGTCCCCTGCGGCACGTCCCCCGGAGCCACCGATTGGGTGTGCACCATGGTCGCGCCCTTGTCCTGCGGGCAGGACGCATCCGGCTCGGGGTTCGCGGTGAGCCCCAGCTGCGACAGGATGCCCGTGGCGGCCTGGATGGTCTGCCCGGTGAGATCGGTGAGCGTCACCTTCCCGCTCGACACGTGCAGGCCGATGGCGTCGCCTTCGTGCGCCGACGCATTAGGCGCAGGGTCGGTGGAGATGACGACGTTGGCCGGAACACTCGGCGAGTTCTCCTGGAGGTGGTCGGGCCGACGGTGAGACCCGCCTGCTGCAGCGCCTGGGTGGCCGCATCCACGGTCATGTTGTGCACATCCGGCACGGTGACGGTCTTCTTGCCGGTGGAGACGTAGACCGTGATCGTGTCCCCGGTCGCGACGACGATGCCGGCGCCCGGATCGGTGCGGATCACCTGCCCCTGGTTGTAGGTGGGGCTCGATTCGGTGGTCTTCACCCACTTGAGCTTCATGTCGTCGAGCTCGGCGGTCGCCTTGTCGAGGGTCTGGCCCGAGAGGTTCGGCACCTTGCGGGAGGTCTCCGGCATCGTCGTGCTCGGAGCGAGCCGCAGCACCCAGGCCAGGACGGCCACGATGACGACCGCCATGATGGCGATGCCGGCCCAGATCCAGATGACCGGGTGGCCGGCGCTGGGTGCGGGTCATGGTCTGGTCTTCGGCCAGCTGGCGGAACGCCGCCTCCGGGCCGGAGACGGAGCTCGGCGGAGCGCCGAACAGGGTCTCGGCGAACTCGTCCTCGTGCTTGCGCTTCGGGACGCGGCCGGCGGCGGCCTCCTCGAGGTCGGCGCGGAACTCCGCGACCGTCTGGTAGCGCTCGAAGCGGTCCTTCGCGAGAGCCCGGGCGACCACCACATCCATCGCGGGGGACACCTTGGGGTTCACGGTGCTGGGCGCGACCGCCGTCTCGCTGACGTGCTGGTACGCGACGGCGACCGGGGTGTCGCCGCGGAACGGAGGACGCCCGGTGAGCATCTCGAACAGCACGACGCCGGTCGAGTACAGGTCGGTGCGCGCGTCCACCGGACTCGCCCTTCGCCTGCTCCGGCGAGAAGTAGCTGAGCCGTGCCGAGCACGGCGGTCGTTTGCGCGACGGTGGCCGAGGAATCGCTGATGGCGCGCGCGATGCCGAAGTCCATCACCTTGACCTGACCGGCCTTGGTGATCATGACGTTGCCGGGCTTGATGTCGCGGTGCACGACGCCCGCTCGGTGTGAGTACTCGAGAGCGGTGAGGATGCCCTCGGTGATGCGCACCGCCTCCTGCACCCCGAGCGGCCCGCGCTTGATGAGGTCTTTCAGGAGGACGCCGTCGACGTGCTCCATCACGATGAAGGGCAGCTGCGCCTCGTGGCCGTTCGGCTCGCGCACGGTCTCCTCGCCCGCGTCGAAGACGCGCACGATCGTCGGATGCGTCATGCGGGCGGCGGCCTGCGCCTCCTGACGGAAGCGGGTGCGGAAGGCGGGGTCGGTCGCCAGAGACGGCTTCAGGAGCTTGATGGCGACCGTGCGGCCCAGGCGTGTGTCGGTGCCGCGGTGCACGTCGGACATGCCGCCCCGGCCGATGAGTTCGCCCACCTGATATCGGCCTGCGAGCAGGCGGCTATCTGGGCTCAATGCGGACTCCTTCTGCGTGCTGAACTCCGGTTAGTGTAGCGGGGCCCGGCTGAGTAACCGCCGGAGGCTGACCGCCGCGGGTCAGCCGTTGCCGTTGCCGCCGCCTCCCGTGCCGGTGCCGCCGCCGGCGCCCGGAGTCGGCGTGGCGGTGACGACCTCGTAGGTGAGCGCGGGCGACTGGCCCGACTCGACCGACTCGCCGCAGAAGATCGTGTAGGTCAGCTTGTACGTGCCGGTCGAGCTCGGCGACCACACCATCTTGGTGTCGTTGACCGGCGTCTGCGGCTGGCCGTTCACGTAGAGCCGGCGGCCGACGAGGTTCTGACCTGCGGGGCAGGTGGCCGAGCCGAAGCTGACGCTGATCTGCGTGTTCGGCGCGCCCTGACCCGACGGAGGAGTCGCGGAGACCGTGTCCGTCGGCGTGGGGATCGGGGCGACCGGTCCGTAGACCTTGACGGCGATGGTCGAGCCCTTCGGCACCGGGCCGGTGGGGTTCACCGAGTAGACCTTGTTCGCCTGGTCCTGCGTGGTGGCCGCGTTGCCCTGCGCCACGTCGGCGACCATCCCGAGCTGCTGCAGCTTGTCGCGCGCCTGGTCGGCGGTGAGCCCGAGGAAGTCGCTCTCGGTGATCTGCACGGTGTTGCTCGTGGGCGTCGGGGAGGGCGACGGAGAGGACGGCTGGGTGGTGGGAGTCACGACCGGCGAGGTGGTGGGGCCGGCTTCGGCTGGGCGACCAGGGCGATGATCCCGCTGATGAGCACCAGCGCGAGGAGCGCGATCAGAGCGATCAGCGGCCATGTCCAGCGGCTGCGCTTGCGCTCCTCGACCGGGAGCGACGGCCTCCTCCTCGACGACGGGCGCAACCGCGGTCGCGGGCAGCACGGTGGTCGCCTGGGTCGGCACCGCGGCGGGCGACGGCATGAGCACCGTCGCCGCATCGGTCGCCGCGGCTCCGCCGAGGATGGCGGGGACGGATGCCGCGGCCGCACGCACGTCGCCGCGGCGCAGCGCCTGGGCGGCACGGGCGAGGTGAGGCGGCGGACGCCGGGCGGTCGGCGGGATTCTTCGCGATGCACGCGAAGACGAGGTTGCGCACCGGCTCCGCGACGGTCGCGGGGAGCTCCGGCGGCGCCTCGTTGATCTGCGCCATGGCGATGGCGACCTGCGACTCGCCCGTGAACGGGCGGGCGCCCGGCCAGGCACTCGTAGGCGACGATACCGAGCGAGTAGATGTCGGTCGTCGGCGAGGCCGGGTGTCCGGAGGCCTGCTCCGGCGAGAGGTACTGCACGGTGCCCATGACCTGGCCGGTGGCGGTCAGCGGCACCTGGTCGGCGATCCGGGCGATGCCGAAGTCGGTGATCTTGACGCGCCCATCCGGAGTGATCAGGAGGTTGCCCGGCTTGATGTCGCGGTGGACGAGACCGGCGGCGTGGGCGGCGTGGAGGGCGGCGGCGGTCTGCGCGACGATGTCGAGCGTCCGGTCGGTGCTGAGGACGTGCTCCTGCTCCAGGATGCTCGACAGCGCCTCGCCGGGGACGAGCTCCATCACGAGGTAGGCGCTGCCGTCCTCCTCGCCGTAGTCGTAGACGTTGGCGATGCCCTCGTGGTTGACGAGGGCGGCGTGCCGCGCCTCCGCACGGAAGCGCTCGAGGAAGCCCGGGTCGCCGAGGTACTCGTCCTTCAGGATCTTGATGGCGACGGTACGGCCGATGACGAGGTCGGTGGCCTGCCAGCACCTCGCCCATGCCGCCGATAGCGATCCGCGACTGCAGCTCGTAACGTCCCCCGAAGGTGAGCCCTGCTGTGGGTCTCATTTATTCAGCACCGCCTCTAGTACTTTCCTCGCGATCGGCAGCGGCGATGGAGCTACTCCGAGCCGCTCTGACCCTGTCCACCGCCATTTTCGACAACTACAGCCACAGCGAACTCCGGGTCGTTCGCCGGCGCGAAACCGGTGAACCACAGCGTGTACGGGTCGTTCTCACCGTTCTGCGCCGGTACCGGTCTTACCGCCGACCTGAACCCCACCTATTCTTGCATTGCTCGCCACGCCGTGATCGACGCCGTCGACCATCATCTGCTTGATGGTGTCGGCGTTCTGCTGGCTCAGCGGGCGCGAGAACTCCGTGGCCTGGAAGCTCTCCACGGTCTGCAGATCCGCCGAGCGGATGGACTCCACGAGGTTCGGCGCCATCGGCGTCCCGCCGTTGGCGATCGCCGCCGAGACCATCGCCATCTGCAGCGGAGTCGCCCGGTCGTCCATCTGCCCGAACGATCCGAGGGCGCGCTCGGCGGCGTCGGTGTAGAGCGGGTAGACGCTCTTCTCGACCTTGGTCGGGATGGTCAGCGACTGGTTGAACCCGAACTTGTCGGCCTGGTCCTTGATCACCTCCGGGCTTCAGCTGCATCCCGAGCTCGGCGAACGGGATGTTGCAGGAGAGGATCTGCGCGGTCGCGATCGACACCGTGGCACCGGGGCCGCACGTGTGTGAGGGAGTCGTTCTTCACGACCGTGCCGGACCCGGGCAGCGGCAGCGACGCCGGGTTGGGCAGCTGGCTGTCCTTCGTGTACTGGCCGGTGCCGAAGGCGGAGGCGCTCATCACGGGCTTAAGGTCGACCCCGGCGGGTTCAGGTTGCCGCCGATGGTCCGGTTGCAGATCAGGGGGTCGCCGGGAGCGGACAGGAGCTGGTTGTAGGTGGCGTCGACCGCCTTGCCGTCGTGCGACGCGGAGAACGTTCGGGTCGTATGTCGGCTTCGACACCATCGCGAGGATCTTGCCGCCGGTCTTGGGCGCGAGCAGCACGACGGCGCCCTGCTGGTCGCCGAGCGCATCCCACGCCGCCTGCTGCGCCACCGGGTCGATCGTCGTCTCGACGGTCGCACCCTGTGGGTTCTTGCCGGTGAGGATGGCGTTTATGCGGTCGAAGAACTGCGAGTTGGCGGAGCCGCTCAGCTTCGCGTTGAGCGCGCCCTCGAGTCCGGTCGGCTCGCCGTTGATCAGGAAGAAGCCGGTGACGGCCGAGTACAGCGGGCCGTTGCTGTAGACGCGCTGCCACTTGTAGACGTCGTTCGACGGCACCGACTGGGCGACCGGCTGCCCGGCCACCAGGATGGCTCCGCGCTGCGCCGAGTAGCTGTCGTTCAGCGCCCGCGTGTTCCGCGCATCCGTGTTGAGGGTGTCCGCCGAGAACACCTGCAGGATGGACGTGGAGACGAGCAGCGCCGGGAACATCCCCAGCACGATGGTGCTCACGCGCTTGATCTCGCGAGTTCATGTCAACTCACCACCAGCCAGGGTTGATTGCGGACGGTGTCGGACAGCCGCCAGCAGCAGCGCCACGATGATCCAGTTGGCGACGAGGGACGAGCCGCCCGCTGCCAGGAAGGGCGTCGTGAGGCCGGTCAGCGGGATGACCCGGGTGACGCCGCCGATGACGATGAAGCACTGCAGCGCCACGGTGAACGAGAGGCCCACGGCGAGCAGCTTGCCGAAGTCATCCTGCCCGGCGAATCCGATGCGCAGGCCACGGGCCACGAACACGAGGTAGAGGGCGAAGAGGGCGAACAGACCGGCGAGGCCGAGCTCCTCGCCGAGGCTGGCGATGATGTAGTCGCTCTGCGGGGCGGGCGTGATCCACGGCTGGCCCTGGCCGAGCCCTGTGCCGATCAGGCCGCCGTGGGCGAGACCGAAGAGGCCCTGCACGAGCTGGAAGCTGCCGCCCTGTGCGTCGTACACGTTCTGCGAGAAGGGCGTGAGCCAGTTCGCGAAGCGGTCGTGCACGTACGGCAGCAGCTGGCTCGCCGCCACCGCACCGCCGACGATCAGCAGCAGGCCGAGGATCACCCAGCTGATGCGGGAGGGTCGCGACGTACAGCATGACCAGGAACAGGCCGAAGATCAGCAGACCGGTGCCGAGGTCGCGCTGGAACACGATCACGGCCATGGCCATCAGCCAGACGACGAGCAGCGGGCCGAGGTCGCGGGCGCGCGGGAAGCGGATGCCGAGGAACTTGCGGCCGACGACGGAGAGCGAGTCGCGCGTCTGGACCAGGTAGCCGGCGAAGAAGACGGCGCGAGGCACAGCTTCGCGATCTCGGCCGGGCTGGAAGCTGAACGGGCCGATGCCGATCCACACCCGCGCACCGTAGATCTCCTTGCCGATGCCGGGAAGCATCGGCAGGAGCAGCAGCACCAAGGCCGCGAGGCCGAAGAGGAAGGTGTAGCGCTGCAGGATGCGGTGGTTGCGGATGAGCACCACGACGAGGATCGCGCAGATGATGGCGATGGCGCTCCACACGATCTGCTTGACGCCGGCGCTGTCCCACCCGGCGTCCTTGAAATGGATGTCGATGCGATAGATCTCGGCGATGCCGATCCCGGTGAGGATGGTCGCGATCGGCAGCAGGAACAGGTCGGCCTGGGGCGCGACGAACCGCAGCGCGATGTGCATCGCGATGACGAGCGTCCGAGGAGACCCGCGCCGAGAGTAGACCAGCGTCAGATCGATGTGGCCGAGGGCGCCCAGCTGCACCAGGACGATGGCGGCGGCGTTGATCCCGCAGGCGATCACGAGCAGGAAGAGTTCGAGGTTGCGCAGCTTCGCGGGCAGGCGCAGCCGTTTCCACCGGCCCGGTGGCGGTCCGGGGAGGCCTGGTCTGGCGGGGCGCGGTGGCCCTATTGTCCGCGGGCATCGCTCAGCTGCTCCACGATCGTCTTGGCCGACGGCAGGTCGTCGGCGTTGATGGTCTGCTCCACTTGCTGCTTGTCGTATGCCGGGAAGGTCGTTCACCGAGAGGGTCGTCTCCTCGTACAGGTGCGAGAGCCCGATCGGCCCGATGCCCTGCTGGACGCCCTGGTAGATGGCGACCTTGCCGTCGAGGCGACGCGCCCACGTAGTAGCGGGACTGCGTCCACTGGTACCCGAAGAAGGATGGCGAGCACGATCGCGACGACGAGGAGGATCAGGCCGATCATCCAGGTGAGGCGCCGGCGCCGGGCGCGGCGCGCATCCTCTTCGATGAGCTCGTCGAGGTAGTCCTCCGACTGCGGCTCGAAGTGCGTGGGGCCGGTGGCCGGCCGGATGGGGTGCAGCCGCAGTCCGGGAAGGCGCGCCGCGCGCGTGGTCGGCTTCGGCTCGACGCCGAACTGCAGCGGCGACGCGGCGGAGCCCACGGTGACGGGTTCCTTCATGATGTCGCCGCGTGCCGTGTCGCCGATGTCGAGCACCACCGCCTCACGTTGTCCGGGGCGCCCGCGTCGAGGCTCTGCTTGAGGAGGCGCTCGGCCACCTGCTTGGGGCCGTCCTTGGAGGCCAGGGCAGCGAGCATGTCGTCGTGCTTCACCACGCCGCTGAGGCCGTCGGAGCAGATCAGCCAGCGGTCGCCGGGTCGTGTGTCGAGCGTCCAGGTGTCGATCTCGGGCGAGGCGTCCACGTCGCCGAGCACGCGCATCAGCACGGAGCGGCGGGGATGCACCATCGCCTCCTCCTCGGTGATGCGTCCGCTGTCGACCAGGCGCTGCACGAAGGTGTGATCGGTCGAGACCTGCTTCAGCTCGCCGTCCCGGAACAGGTAGATGCGCGAGTCGCCGATGTGGGCGAAGGCGAGCTGGTCGCCGACCCGCACCAGTGCGCTGACGGTGGTGCCCATCCCCGTCAGTTCCGGATGCTCGAACACCTCGTCTCGGCGAGCAGCGAGTTCGCCGCGATGGAGAGACGGACTGCAGGGCGAACTCCGCCTCGGCGGCCGTCTCGCACTCCCGGTCGGCCTCGCGGATGCGGGTGACGGCGATGGCGGAGGCGACGTCGCCGCCCGCGTGACCGCCCATCCCGTCGAGCGACGACGAACAGCTGGCGTCCGGCGTAGCCGGAGTCCTGGCTGTTCGAGCGGATCTTCCCGACGTGGGAGAGCGCCGCCGCCTTGTTCGCCGCCACCGGTTACCGCCGCAGCTCGAACGTGGTCGTACCGATCTTGATCGGCGTGTCGAGCGGACCTGGGTCGGGACGGTGACGCGGCGGCCGTCGAGAACGTGCCGTTCGTCGAGTCGAGATCCTGGATCATCCACTCGTCGTTCCAGAGGAGCAGGCGGGCGTGGTGGGTGGAGGTGTAGTCGTCGCGGATGACGAGGTTCGACTCGCTGGAGCGGCCGACGGTGATCGGGTCGCGGCCGAGGGGGAGCTCGGTCCCGGCGCGCGGCCCGGACGTGATGACGAGGCGTCGGGCGGTCTGCACGCTCGCGTTGGTGTGCCCGCTCGCGCGGTTCGCGCCGAGGGGAGGGTGGAGACCGGGGCCGGCTTCACGACCGGTCCTCGGTCGGTCCGGCGGGCGCGGCCATCGGGGAGGGGACCGGGGCGGGGGCGCTCGCCGCCGGGAACGGGGAGGCGGGGGCCGCCGCCTGCGACTCCGGAAGCTTGCGCACGCGCTGCCCGAACGGGTCGGTGCGCAGCGCGTAGACGATGCCGAACACGAACAGCCACAGCAGGAGCAGGAAGCCGAACCGCAGCACCAGCAGGGTCAGCTCGCTGGGGTTCACGAGGGGCTCCAGAAGTTGCCGACGTCGTGGCGGCGCGTCGCATCCGCTCCGCTTCCGCCGGGCGCCGCCTGGGGCAGCACGCGGAACACGATGCGCGTGCGGCCCAGCGTGATGACGGACTCGGGCTCGAGGATGGCCTTGCGCAGCGGCTGGCCGTCGAGCTTGGTGCCGTTGGTGGAGCCGAGGTCCTCCACCTGGGCGCGGTGCCCGTCCCAGGTGATCATGACGTGCCGGCGCGAGATGCCCGTGTCGTCGACGGTGATGTCCGCGTCCGCGCCGCGGCCGACGACCGTCGCGCGAGTGGCCCAGCGGGTAGTGGGTGCCGTTGATGTCGAGCACCGGGGTCCAGGCGACGTCGCCCTTCACGTTCTCGGACTCGACCTGCAGCATCCCCTCGGTGAGCTCCGCGTCCTCCTCGAGCTCGATGGAGATGCCGCCCGCGAATTGGTAGTGCTGGGTCGCCGCGTGCTTCTGCACGAAGTCGATCAGCTCGTCGGTGAGCGCCGCGCCCATGGAGCGCATCCGCGTGTAGTCGGCCCTCGACATGCGCAGCACGAACCGGTTGGGCGCGAGCACGCGGTCGCGCGCGACCACGGCCGCTTTCGTGTCGAGCTCCTTGCGGAGAGCGCTGGTGAGCTCGACCGGCTGCAGCCCGGAGCGGAAGGTCTTCGCGAACGCGCCATTGACCGCGCGCTCGAGCCCCCGCTCGAAGTTGTCCAGAATGCCCACAGTCTCCCGCTCCCGGCTCGATGACTACATGCATGTTAGTCGGAACCCTCGGAAAACCCCCTGGCTATCCGGTGAAGATCAGTCTGCGGGAGGACGACCCGATTCGCTGAACGGTCCGGACGTCGTGTTGAAGTTCCTGGGTTCGCGCGAGTGGCGGAATTGGCAGACGCGCTGGCTTCAGGTGCCAGTGCCCGCAAGGGCGTGGGGTTCAAGTCCCCCCTCGCGCACGGACACATCAGGCGCTCGAGAAATCGGGCGCCTGAGTCGTTTCCGGCGGCCTTCTCCGCGGGTGTTCCCTCGCAACTCGTGGCCCAATAGGGTGAGCGCGAGGAGGGCCGAGTGCGCGTCAGGGAGTGGCTGAGCAGACACGACCCGGGGATTCAGCGCCCTGCGGCGCGCGGGCCGGGCCGCGATCGTGATGCCGCTGCTGTTCGCGTTCGGCAGCCGGGTGATCGGCAACCCGGATGTGGCGTTCTTCTCGGTGTTCGGGTCGTTCGCGATGCTGCTCTTCGTCGACTTCGGCGGACCGCTGCGCGAGCGGGTGCAGGCGCTCGTGGCGCTGGCCGTCGTCGGCGCCGTGCTCGTGACGCTGGGCACGCTCGCCGCACAGCCGGTCTGGCTGTCGGCGGTGGGGATGGCGGTGGTCGCCCTCGTCGTGCTGTTCGCCGGATCGGTCAGCTCGGTCGCGGCGTCGGCCAGCACCTCCCTGCTGCTGTCGTTCATCCTGCCGGTGACGCTTCCTGGGACCCCCGCATCCCTCGGCCCGCGGCTGCTCGGGTGGGGGATCGCGGCGGTCGTCGCGATCGTCGCCGTGACGGTGCTGTGGCCGGCCCCGGCGCGGGAACGCCTGCGGGGGCCGGCGGTGGATGCGATCCGCGCGCTCGCGGCACGGCTTCGCGCCGAGTCGGCCTACGTCCGAGGGAGGGGATCCGGCGCTGGCCGCCGGAGCGGGACCGCACGATCGCGGAGGCGGACGCCGGCGTGGCCGTGCTCCACGAGGCGTTCCTGGCGGCGCGCACCGGCCGACCGGGCTGAGCACTCCGGCGCGGACCATCGTGCGGCTGGTCGACGAGCTGATCTGGCTCGACTCCGTGATGACCCAGTTCGACCGCTATGGCCGAGCGCCGTCCGTGATTCCCGGACCGACCCATGCGGCGGCGTGGACGGTTAAGAGCGCTGCCGCCGACGTGCTGGACACCGGTGCCGTCGTGCTGGCGCAGCATGGCGCAGATCCCGCGCCACTGGATGCCGCGCTGGGCCGCCTGGCGGACGCCCGCGTCGAGGTGGAGGCGGCAATGCTCACGGCTCCGGCGACGAGCGGACGCGGTGGCGGGTCGAGCGACGCGATGCTCACGTCCCTCGACCCCGGCTTCCGGGCTCAGGAGCTCGCCTACGCGGTGACGACGGTCGGCAGCAACATCTCGTTGACGGCCCGGGCGGAGCGGAGGTCGTGGTGGCAGCGGATGCTGGGCCGTCAGCCGGGCGGCCTCAGCGGACCGGTCGCCGCGGCCGCCGAGCGCGCCAGCGCGTTCGTCGGCTGGAACTCGGTCTGGCTGCGCAACAGCATCCGCGGTGCGATCGCACTCGGACTGGCGGTGCTGCTGGCCAAGCTCACCGGCGTGGACCACTCCTTCTGGGTGGTGCTGGGCACGCTCTCGGTGCTGCGGGTCCAACGCGCTGAGCACCGGGCAGACCGTGCTGCGGGGCGTGCTCGGCACGGTGGCCGGCGTCCTCCTCGGCGCGGCCGTCCTGTTCGTCATCGGCGCGAATCCGGTGGTGCTCTGGGTGGTCCTGCCGGTCGCGATCCTGATCGCCGGGGTCGCGCCGGCGGCGATCTCGTTCGCCGCGGGGCAGGCCGCGTTCACGGTCGTTCTCGTCCTGCTCTTCAACATCATCGCGCCCACCGGGTGGACGGTCGGGCTCATCCGGATCGAGGATGTCGCCCTCGGCTGTGCCGTCGGCCTGGTCGTGGGCGTGCTGTTCTGGCCGCGCGGCGCCGCCGCCGCTCGCTGCGCCGGGCGATCCGCCGACGCGTACCGCGAGGGGATCGCGTACCTCCGGGCCGCTGTGGCTTACGGGGTGGGCGAGCGCGACGGCGTGGCGGAGCCCCGGGCGCAGGCGACGCGGGCGGCTGCCGGCGTCCAGGCGGCTCGACGACGCGCTCCGCACATACCTCGCCGAGCGCGGTGCGAAGCGGCGGCCGCTGGCCGAGGTCTCCGCCTCGGTGACCGGAGTGGCAGGAGTGCGGCTGGCGAGCGACGCGATCGTAGAGCTCTGGGGCGGGCAGCCGGCCGCGGACCGCCACACGGCGGAGGCCCGAGCGCGCTGGATGACGCACTGACCGGTCTCGAGAGCTGGTACCGGCGGATGGCGGAGCAGCTCGTCGCCCTCGGGCCGCTTCCCCAGCCGGTGCCCACGGACCCGACGATGGTCACATCGTCTCGCGGCGGCGGTGGTCGACCGGGCGGAGGACGCCGACGACATGGTCACCGCGGTCCGGATCATCTGGACGGCGGACTACCTGGAGGTCGTCAGCCGGCTGGAGACGGTCATCGTCACGCCGGTCGCGGTACTGCGCGACGACGTCACGCGCTGAGCGCTCAGGCGTGCAGCGCCCGCAGGGCGAGCCCAGGCCGCGGTACGGTCGTCAGCGTCGGCGAGCGAAAGCCCGGCCAGCCCTCGATGCGGTGGATGCGCGAGGTCAGCGCTCTGGCGGTGCACGCCGAGGCGCTCGGCGGCCGCACCCCACGCACCGTTCTCGGCGAGGAAGACCCGGAGCGTCTCGGTCAGCTCACCGTGCCGTCCGGTCTCGTCGCGGAGGGGTCGAGCAGCCGGGCGACACGCCGCGTGTCGTTCTCGCCGAGGCGGTCGAGCACGAGCGAGATGGTCGGGATGGCGCGGTAGCGCACGACGCGCTTTCCTCCGCACGGGCGGACTCCACGGCGTGACCGGCCTCCGCCGCGCTCGGAGCCAGCGCATCGGTCGGCGCGGACGTCCCGGAGCCCGAGGAAGACGGCGGAGGAGTACGCCTCCACGCGCGCGGCCACGGCATCCACCTGGTCGTCGCGCAGGAAGCCGGTGACGACGCCGTACCGCTCGGTGTGGAGGTGGGCGGCGCCGAGCTCGTCAGAGCCAGTGCGACACCAGCCGTTCGACCTCCACCGAGGCGGACCGGGCGGTGAGGGCGAAGGCGGTGAGCGAGGTCTCGTGCACGCCCCACCTGCGCAGCAATGACACGGCGGCCGGACCGCCGGCGAGCAGGGCGTCGATCATCAGGGCACGCCCGAGGCGCTCCGGTCCGGCTGGGGTCGTCGGTGCGGAGCAGGAGGTCGAGCAGCGCGGCGGCCTGCGAGCCGAGCTCGCGGGCGCGGCTCGAGGACTCGGTGCGCGGGCTCACCACCAGACGGGCGGACAGGTCCTCACCCGAGCCGACGACGTGCACCTGGAGGGCGCGGTGCCGAACCCGGACCGGCCGGGAGAGGGCGACGGCCATCGCATCCTGCACGTGCAGGCCCCCGGCTCCAGCGCTGGTGATGACCTGCCCGTGCCGGTCGAGGAGCACGACCCAGCCGTCGATGCGGTGGGCGAGCTCCGCGACCACACCGGAGACGCCGCCCCGCCGCGCGGCCAGGGTCAGCACCTTCATGGCGCTGGTGACCGCGCGGTCCTCTGCGGCCTGGTCGACCGCGAGGAGCGCGGTGAGCACGGGCCCGAGCAGCTCGTCCGACACCTCGGTGCCGACGATTGCGGTCGTTCCGGTGCGCTTGAGTGCGGCGAGGAGCCGTGCATCCTCGCCGTGGGCCACGATGACCGCCTGCTGCAGGGCCTCGCGGCGCTCGGCCTCCGGGGCCAGCGCGGCCGTCGCGGCTCTCGCGCTGGCGACGACCAGTGTGGCGAAGGAGGGATGTCCGACGACGGAGAAGTCGTCGAGGGCGACCACGGCATCCACCCGCAGGCCCGCATCCAGGCGCCCCTCGATGGTGCGGCCGCCCAGGGAGCGGGCGATGGAGGCGATGTCGCGGGTCACGAGGCCAGTGTACGAAATGTCGAACAGCAGGCCGGGCGATCACGGTTTCGGTGAATGACAGGCCGCCGGACCGCTTCCTAGCATCGAGCGAGACCCGCACACGAAGGAGTACCCATGCAGGCCGTCGTCTTCACCGCACCATCCGCCGCCATCGAGTTCACGGAGGTGGAGCTCGCCGCTCCCGGACCGGGTGAGGTGCGCGTGAAGATCGCGGCGGCCGGCGTCTGTCACTCCGACCTGCACGTCAAGCGCGGCGAGTGGGATGCTCCGGCTCCGCTCGTGATGGGGCACGAGGGCTCCGGCATCGTGACCGAACTCGGAGCGGGGGTCACGTCACTCGCGGTCGGCGATCACGTCGTCCTCAGCTGGGTCCCGCCGTGCGGCGACTGCCGCTACTGCCGCTCGGGGCACGAGGCGCGCTGCCAGAAGGTGGCCACCATTGTGGCGCCGAAGGGCGTGCTGTTCGACGGCACCTCGCGGCTCTCCCGCGACGGCGAGCCCGTGCACCACTACCTCGGCGTCTCCTCGTTCGCCGAGGAGGTCGTCGTCCCCGCCTCCGGCGCCGTGAAGGTGCGCGACGACGCACCGCTCGACATCATCGCCGTCGTCGGCTGCGCCGTCGCGACCGGCGTCGGAGCGGTGCTCAACACGGCGGCGGTCGAGCCCGGTTCGACGGTCGCGGTGATCGGCTGCGGCGGCGTCGGCCTCAATGTCGTGCAGGGCGCCAAGCTCGCCGGGGCCGAGCGCATCGTCGCCATCGACGTGCTGGCCGACAAGACGCAGATGGCGCTGCAGTTCGGGGCGACCGACCGCATCGACGCGTCACAGGCGGACGCGGTGGAGCAGCTCTTCGACCTCATCCCCGACGGTGTCGACTACGCGTTCGACGCCATCGAGCCACCATCCACGACCGAGCAGGCGATCCGGATGCTCGGCCTGGGCGGCGCCGCGGTCATCGTCGGTCTGCCGCCGACAGGAGCCAAGGCGTCGTTCGAGCCGCTGGTGCTGGCTGAGGCCGACCAGCGCATCCTCGGCTCCAACCTACGGCTCGGTGCGCCCCTCACATCGACATCCCCGCGCTGGTCGACCGGTACATGGACGGCCAGCTCAAGCTCGACCCCCTGATCTCGGGCCGGCGACCCCTCGCCGAAGCGGCGGAGGCCTTCGAGGACCTCGAGTCCGGCTCCGTGCTCCGCACCCTCCTCATCCCTTAGCCCCACCCGAACGACTCACTGGAGAGCCATGTCAACCACTCCAAGCACGGGCGAGCACCCCCACCGATGCCGGGCTCCGGCACGGCACGTCATGAGCGGCCCCGAGCTGGCCCGCGCAGGCGATCGCGAACATCGCGCCGAGCGCCGTGATCGCGTTCACCGCGATGTCGATCTTCGTCGGCGCCGGCAACGGGACGATCTACTCAGTTCATCCTCGCCACCATCGTGATCCTCTGCGTCGGCTACTGCGTCGTCGTGTTCGCGCGCGGAAGCACGCCTCGGCCGGCTCGCTGTACACCTACGTCGCGAAGGGCCTCGGCCCGACCGGCGCCTACCTGGCCGGCGTCACACTGGTGATCGGCTAGCTGGGGCATCGCGGCCGGCTCCCTCGGCGGCGCCGTGCAGTACTTCGACCAGTTCCTCATCCTGCTCGGCGTTCCGGCGGGCGGCATCGGCTGGTACATCGCCCTGGCGATCGTGCTGGGCGGCCTCGCGACGCTGTTCACCATCCGCGGCATCCGGCTCTCGCGCGCGTGTGTCGCTGGTGCTGGAGCTGGTGTCGGTCACGATCATCACCATCCTGCTCATCGCCGCCCTGGTCTGGGCCGGCCCCAGGCGTGCGGGATCCGGCGCAGGTCTTCGCTCAGGGTGCGCCGTTCCAGGGCATCGCGGCGGGCATGGTGCTCGGCATCCTCGGCTTCGTCGGCTTCTCGTCGGCGGATGCGCTCGGCCGTGAGGCGAAGAACCCCTACACGGCGATCCCGCGCGCGATCACGTGGAGCGCCCTCGTCGTCGGCGTGCTCTACGTCTTCGCCGCCTACACGCAGATCGCAGTGCTCGGCGACGACCTCGCGAAGAGCGCCAGCCCGCTGGAGGACATCGCCACCCTTATCGGCATGCCGTCGTGGTTCGCCCCCATCCTGACCTTCGGCGTCGGCGCCTCCTTCTTCGCGGTCGTCGTCGCTCCGCTCAACGTCGTCGGACGTGTCATCTACGTGATGGGCAAGGAGGGCGTCGTGCCGGAGCGGTTCGGCCGCACGCACGAGCGTCACCTGACCCCGCACCGCGTGCTGCTGGTGGCGGGACCGGCCGCGATCGTGCTCGACGTCATCCTGTTGCTCGTCGGCGCCGGGCCGATGGACATCGTGGTCTGGGTAGACACCTACGGCGCCTACGGCTACCATGGTCGCGTACGCGCTGGTCGCCATCGCGTGCATCGTCTACACGCGCCGGGCCGGCATCCCGAACCGGCTGGTGTGGGTCTGCGCAGGTCGTCGCGGTCGCGGCGATGGCGTACGTGTTCTTCGCGAACGTGTGGCCGGTGCCGGCGTTCCCGCTGAACGTCATCCCGTACCTGTTCCTGCTGACCCTGGTCGCGGCGGTGGCGTGGTTCGCCTATCTGCGAAAGCGCCGGCCGGAGGTCATCGAGAACATCGGCAACGCCGAGACGGACGCCCTGGAGGGCGTGGGCTCAGGCCCGGCGCGGCAGGCGGACCGTCGCCACGGCGCCCCCGGAGGCGGCGTTGGTCGCCTCCACGGTGCCGAGGTGGCGGCTCACCACCTCGGACACCAGGGCGAGGCCCAGGCCGTAATGGCGTGGCCGTGCGTCGCCGGGCTGCGCATCCCGGGCGGTCGCGAAGCGCTCGAAGGCGCGGGACTCGACGCCGGCGGAGAAGCCGGACCGTCGTCCTCGACCACGAGCTGCACGCGGTCGCGGACGATGGATACCGTCAGCCGCACCCGGGAGCGGGCGTGGTCGAGCGCGTTGTCGAGCAGCGCGACCACCATGCGCCGGAGGGAGACGGGCGCTCCGGTGACCATCGCATCCGGAGCGGCCTCGACCTCGATGCGGATGCCGCGCTCCTCCGCCCGGCCCTGCGCCGACCGGGCGACCGTCTGCGTCAGCTCGGCGAGGTCGACCCCTTCGCTCTCGGCGGTCTGCCGCGGGTCGGCGGCGGTCAGCAGGTCCTGAACGATCTCGGTGAGGGCACGGCTGTCGTCGACGATCTCGTCCAGCCCCGCCTGCACATCCTCCCCGGATGCGCCGCCCGTCGCCACCTGCCGCCGGAGCAGTTGCGCGCGCGTGCTCAGCAGCGTGAGCGGCGTGCGGAGCTCGTGACCGGCGTCCGCGACGAAGCGCCGCTGCAGCCCCAGCGCCTCGGCAAGGGGCCGGATGGAGCGGCGGGCCAGCAGGAGGCCGATGCCCGCGGCGGCCAGACCCGCGATCAGCCCGGAGCCGATGAGGGCGACGAAGAGGCGGCTCAGCTCCTCCTGCTGCTCCCGCAGCGAGTAGGCGATCTGCACGACCTTGCCGTGCCGCACATCCGTCTCGACCAGGTAGCGCTGGCCGTCCGCTTCCACCACGCCCGACACGGAACCGCCGTGCTCGATGACGTTCTCGATGGCTCCTTCGTCGGGCAGACCCTCCGGCATGCCGGGCGAGCTCTCGCGGCCCTGCGGCACGACGACGGTCACCAGCAGGTTGCGGGGCGCGTCGTGCACCGAGTCGACCATGGAGGCGTCGTCGAGGGCGCGCCGTGCCGACTCGGCCTGGCCCGCGGAGACGACCGTGTAGATCACGACGCCGAGGGCGATGAACAAGCCGAGGATGATGAGCGCGAACTGCAACGCCAGGCGGCGGGAGGCGGAGCGCAGCTCGCGCTCGTCGGCGTTCGTCAGCCTGCCCTTCACAGCGCGCCCATCCGGTACCCGACGCCGCGCACCGTCTCGATGAGCGAGCGCCCGAACTTGCGGCGCAGGTGGTGGACGTAGGTGTCGACGACGCCCGGGTCGTCGGCCGCGGCGAACACCTCGTCGAGCAGAACGGCACGCGAGAAGACCTGTGCGGGCCGCCGCGCGAGGCGTTCGAGCAGCGCCGACTCCCGCTCCGACAGCGCCGTGCGGGAGCCGTCGTCGAGGGTGACCGTGCGGCTCTCGACGTCGAGGCGCCCGCCGGGGAAGCGGACGGTGGGCACGATCGCCGAGGCGCGGCGGGTGAGGGCGCGCACCCGCGCCACCAGCTCGTCGATGTCGAAGGGCTTCGCGAGGTAGTCCTCGGCGCCGGCGTTCAGCCCGTCCACCCGGTCGGGCGGCGTGCCGAGCGCGGAGAGCACGAGGACCGGTGTGGTCACCCCGCTCTCGCGCAGCCGGCGGAGCACGTCCAGGCCCTCGACGGCCGGGAGCCCGCGGTCGAGGACGATCGCGTCGAACGGGGTGGTCAGTCCGAGGTGCAGGGCGCGCTGGCCGTCGGCCGCGACCTCGACCTCGAAGCCCTCCCAGCGCAGCAGGGCGTCGAGCATCCCGGCGAGGCGGCTGTCGTCCTCGGCGATCAGAACGCGCACCCTGTCGGCCATCTCGGCAGTATAGAGAGCCCCTCCGGCTCCTGGCGCGGCGCTGCGGTCATCCGGCGGCGGCCGCCTGCGCGAAGGTCAGCTCGCCGACGCCCAGGATGCGGCCCTCCGCATCCACAGCCAGCACCCCCGCGCGCCGGCGCCGAGCGCCCAGCGTAGGCCGTCCGGTCCGAGAGCGAAGACGGTCGTCGCGAGCACGTCGGCGGTGGTGAGGTCGTCCGCGACGACGGTGGCGCTGAGGAGGCCGGTGGGCGTCGAGCCGTCGCGGCCGTCGGTGATGTGCGTGCCGCGCTCGTAGGCACCGGAGGTGGCGACGGCCGAATCCGTGACGGCGAGCACAGCCAGCATGTCGGCGGGGTCGTGCGGCGAACGGATGCCGACGCTCCAGGGCCGACCGTCGCCCGGGGTGCCCGCGACGACAACGTCGCCGCCCGCGTTCAGGCAGTAGTTCCGGATGCCGTGCTCGTCGAGGGTGCGAGCGGCACGGGCGGCCGCCCATCCCTTCACGACGCCGTCGAGGTCCCACGAGCCGTCCGGGCGGCGGATGCGGAAGGCGCCGCCCGACGCGCTCGCCGCAGCCTCTCCGATCGCGACCACCTCGCGGAAATCGTCGCTCGCCTCCGGGTTCGCGCCGGCCGCCGCGTTCGCGCGGCTCACCTCGCTGTCCGGAAGGTAGGTGCTGAAGCGGCGGTCGGCCTCGCGCAGCACGGCGAAGGCGCGCTCAGCGGCGAGGGCCGCATCCATCTCGTCCCGGATATCGATCGACATCGGGATGCCCATGACCGTCTCGAGGAACCTCATCGCTGGTCGATCGCCGACTGGAGCGACTGGATGTAGCCCTCCGACGTGTAGGTCGCGCCCGAGACCGTGTCGATGTTGGCCGACTGCGAGGCGAGCGCCTCCTGCTGCAGGATGGGCAGCGCCTGGTCGTTGATCTCGATGTCGCGCCCGTTGCCGCTCGGCGCCTGGACGGTGTCGACCGCGGTGATCGTCGTGCCGGAGAAGGTGACCTTCACTTGCACGGCGCCGTAGCGGGTGTCGACGGCGTTGCCGGTGATGACCCGGGTGGCCGCGGAGGCCGAGGCGGAGGCCGATGCACTCGGCGTCGGCGTCGACGAGGGGCTGGAGCTGCTGCCGGAAGAGGTGGCGCCTGTCGTCGATCCCGTGTTCGTTCCGCTGGTGGTGGTGGCCGCCGCGGCGGGCGACGCTGCCACCTCCTCGCCGAGCCCGTAGAGCTTCAGTCCGACGGTCGCACCCATGACGATGAGGATGGTGGTGAAGAGGGCGGTGCCCCGCCAGGACTGTCGGCTCATGACATGCTCAGTTCTTCTCGGTGGATGAAGCGCTTCGGCATCCGCAGTGCGCGGAGGGAGGTCTCGACGCGGTCGGCCATCCCCTCCGGACCGCAGATGAAGGCCTCCCAGGTGTGGAGATCGGGGATGAGACGGCGCAGCGGCACGGCGTCGAGCGGGTCATAGCCCAGCTCGGAGCGGCGGCCGACCAGCGGGACGACCGTGACTCCGGGCATCGCCTGCAACTCGCCCAGCAGCGCCAGGTGCCGGTCGGAGCGGGCGCGGTAGAGCACGACCGGCTGCGCTCCGCGGCGCACCAGCTCCTCGGCGAGGGCGCGGATCGGGCCGATGCCGGCGCCGCCCGCGACCAGGAGGATGCGCGGCCGGCTGGCCCGATCGGCGGTGAAGCGGCCGAACGGACCCTCGGTGAAGACCAGCGACCCCGGGCGCAGGGCGGGGAGCCGGCTGGAGTGGTCGCCGAGCGCACCGACCGTGATTCGCAGGTGGCCGTTCGCCGGAACGGCGGAGACGAAGTACGGGTGCGCGGTCAGCAGGTGGCCGCGGCTGAGGAAGCGGAAGAGCATGAAGTTGCCCGCCTGAACGCCCAGCTGCTGCACCCGCGGGCCGGTCAGCCAGACGCTGTTGACGCCCTCGCTCTCGGGGACGACCGCGACGACGCGCAGCCGCCCACGCCAGGCGTCGAGCCCGGGCAGGATGACGCGCCAGGTGAGCACGGCCGCGGCCGTCCCGAGGTAGAGCGCCAGCCAGAGGATGCGGTTCACCGGGGCCGCGACGAAGTGGGCGCCGCCGCTCAGCTGGTGGGAGAAGGTGAGGAAGATCGAGACGTAGGTCGTCACGTGCAGCCAGTACCAGACCTCGTACGACAGCTTCGTGCGGATCAGCCGGGCGCTGCTCAAGCCCACCACGAGGAAGGCGATGGTGCCGACCAGTGCGCTGGTCATGTCCGGGTACGACTGCAGGATGGAGAGGAACTCCGTCCACGGCGGGTTCTTGTCGGCCAGCTGCCCGCCGAAGACCAGCAGCAGCACGTGGGCAACGATGAGGAACAGCACGGATGCGCCGAGCGACCGGTGCCACGAGACGAGCTTGTCGAGCCCGACCGCGTTCTCGAACCACGGCACCCGGGCGATGAGGAGCACCTGCGCGCAGACCAGGAATCCGCCGACCATGCCGCTCAGCTCGCCCAGGGAGGTGAGGGCGTGCGCCGGTGTGGCGGCGAACCCGGCCGGGACGGCGAACCACCACATCCCGAGCACGACGACCACACCGAGCACGAGCACCGCCCGCACCCACAGCGAACCGGCCCTGTCGCCGCCCCGGCTGCGGAGCCGGGGGCGGGCCTGCGGGGCCGGCGCGGTGACGCTCATCGTGGAATCCATGCATCTCTACAATGCAGACGCATTCTTTCCGGATTCTTACGCCGCCTGTGGATGGGCTGAAGGATCTTTATGGTGTTCCTCTGACGCCCCTCCGGCCTGGGATGCTGAGGGGACGAGAGCAGGGAGACGGCAGTGGACGACAACGCGTTCTTCGAGCGGGCCATCCTCGCGTCGGCGGCACGACCGGACGACGAGGACGCGGTGCGCCAGCTGCGCGAGCAGTTCACCGAGGCGGAGTTCGCCGCGTGGGAGGCCGCCTGCTCGCCACCGCGGGTGACGGTCCGGGTCGAGCACGACGACGAGCGCGATCGGTACGTCGCCGAGTGGGGCGGGTTCGGCATCCGCGGCGAGTCGGCAGCGTCCTACGAGTCGGCCATCGACGACCTGGCGCCGCACGTGCGCGCGTGGGCGGGCGAGCTGCGCGAGGCCGCGCCGCGCCTCGGCACGACGCCCGAGCTCGGCGCCCTCGTGAGCGAACTCGATGCGCTGAGCGACGACGAGCTGCGCACGTACCTGCTGGTTCGCGTCTCCTTCGACCGCGGCGGCCTGACGTTCGGGCTGGCCGACTTCGTGGAGGAGGACGGGAGCACCACGCAGCGGGCCGTCCCGTTCGCCGACGGCCGTCCGCCCGCCGAGATCGAGCTGCCGGTCGACGGGCGGATGAAGACGTACCAGTCGAGCACGCGAGGCGAGCGGATCGCGTTCTCGCCGGTCGGTTCCGGGCCGAGCATCGCCGACACTCTGCGCCAGGAGGAGCCGACGGGAGACATCCGCGGGGAGTTCCCGCAGACCGGCTTCGGGCCTGAGGAACGCGAGTACCGGACGCGCTGACCTGTTGACAGCAGGCCCCGGCCCGGGTTCTATCGCAGGGACGGAACAAGTGGAGGTGCGGGTGACGACAGGCGAGTTGGATGCGCGCGAGCTCCGCGACGCGATCGAGAACCACCAGCTCCGCATCCACGTGCAGCCTCAGATCGATCTCGAGACCGAGGAGGTCGTGGCCGTCGAGGGGCTCAGCCGCTGGACGCATCCGACGCTCGGGCCCATCCCTCCCGCGGAGTTCGTCGCGCTCGCCGAGGCCACGGGCACCATCCACGAGCTGGGCCTGTTCGCCCTGCGGGAGTGCTGCAGCATCGGCCGCACCTGGCACGAGCAGGGTCTGGAGCTCGCCATCGCGGTCAACGTCTCACCGCTGCAGCTGCAGACGGACCTCTTCTTCGACGAGTTGGAGCGTCAGCTCTCCGACTCCGGCCTCGCCCCTGCCGACCTGATCGTCGAGGTGACCGAAGCCGAGCGGATCTCCGACTACGGCGTCGTCGCCGGACGGCTCGACATCATCCAGCAGTGGGGCGTCACCGTCTCCATCGACGACTTCGGAGCGGGGCACTCCTCGATCGAGCGAGCCGTGGCCGTGCGCGCCCGCGAACTGAAGATCGACCGTGCACTCGTCGCCGCCGGCGACTGGGCGGCCGTGGGCGACGCCGTCGAGCTGGCGCAGAGCAGCGGGATGCGCGTGGTCGCGGAGGGCATCGAGACGCTCGAGCAGCTGGAGCACGTGCGCGACGCGGGCTGCGACCGTGGGCAGGGCTACTACATCGCCCGGCCCACCGATCCGGATGGGTTCACCGACTGGCTTCAGTCGTCGGTGAGATAGGTTTGAGTGATCAGCCCGCCGCCCGGCGGCTCAGCCCATCCGAAGGAGAACGAGCGGTGCGCCCCATTTCTGTGGACCACCTGCCCTGCGCCCTGGTGGAGCTGGATGCAGAGGGCCGGATCCTCGACGCGAACGAACTGTTCGTGGCCTGGACCGGCCTCTCGCTCGACGAACTGAACGGGCGTCCCTACGCGTCGCTGCGTCATCGCGTGCCCGGCGTGGGCGGCCGGTCGGACAGCCTCGTTCGCGTGGCGAACATCGACGGGAGCTCCCGCCCGGCGCTTGTCGGTCGCCGTGAGACGGAGGACGGCCGCGAACTCCTGGTGCTGGTGGATGCGACGGAGCGGGCCGAGCACGAGCAGCAGATGCTGCTGTCGCACGCCCTCCAGGAGCGCACGCGCACGCGACTCGAGCTGATCATCGACTCCTCGATCGCGTTCTCCGCCGCCACCACCGAGCAGGAGCTGGTCGACATCCTGGCGAGGACCGTTGCGAAGGCGTACCAGGCGGAGCAGTCCGCCGTCTTCCTGCTCGACGACCTCGGCACGTTCACCCAGGCGTCGGGCAGCAACCCGATGCGCTCCATCGACGACGCCGCGGTGCTGGTGGACCGTGCCTCCGGTCTGCGCAAGGTGCTCACGGTCAGCGGCCCGACGGCCGGCGACGAGGTCGCGTCCGTACTCGGTCACGCCATGCGCGACTCGGGGATCGACGCGCTGCTGGTCGCGCCCATCCAGCACGACGACGTGCTCTTCGGGGTCTTCGTCGCGTACTTCCTGCACCCGCGCCAGTTCGACTCCGAGGCCGCTCCGCTGGCCGACGCCCTCGCCGGCCAGGCCGCGCAGGCGATGACCACCCTGCGCCTGCAGCGCAAGCTCGAGCACGCGGCCATGCACGACGAGACCACCGGCCTGCCGAACCGCCGCCGGCTCGAGACGCAGCTGCTCGAGTACGGACGCTCGAGCTCGGCGCTCGTCGCGACCCTGTTCATCGACCTCGACGGCTTCAAGCGGGTGAACGACGGGCTCGGCCACCACGTGGGCGACCTGCTGCTGCGCGAGGTCGGGGAGCGCCTGCAGTCGGCCGTCCGCACCGAGGACCTGGTCGCGCGGCTACGGCGGCGACGAGTTCGTCGTCGTGTGCGAGGTTCCCGAGACCGCGGCGGCGGAAGACGTGGCCGACCGCATCCGCCGCTCCATCGAGCTCCCGTTCCAGGATGTGCCGGACGGCTTCCCGATCAGCGCCAGCATCGGGATGTCGATCGCGCGCACCGAGGACCCCGCCTGGAACCCGGATCGTCTCATCCGCGAAGCCGACCACGCGATGTACTCGGCGAAGAACGCCGGCGGCAACCGCGTGGTCGGCTCTGCGGTTCTAGTCCTTCTCGTCGGCGTCCTCGCGGAGCTCCCGCGCCTCGTCGATCAGCTTCTGCTCCTTCTTCTCCGACTTCTCGCTGAGCCTGGTGTCGCGCGGCGGCAGCTGGATGGTCTCCTCGGCCTCCATGCCGGCCTGCAGCTCCCGGCCGCGCTCCGGTCTCGGCGGTCGAACTCGGCGCCGAACAGCAGGGCGAGGTTCGCGATCCACACCCACAGCAGGAACACGATCACGCCCGCCAGCGGACCGTACGTCTTCTCGTAGTTGGCGAAGGTGGCCACGTAGAACGCGAACAGGAAGGTGGCGATGGGCCAGCACGACGATGGCGATGATCGCGCCCATGCTGATCCAGCGGAACTTCGGCTGCTTCGAGTTCGGGGTCGCGTAGTAGAGCACCGCGATGATGATCACCACGACGAGCAGCAGCAGCGGCCACTTCGCGATCTCCCACGCGATCTGCGGGGCCGTGCCGATGTGCAGTGTGTCGCCGACCGCCTTCGTCACGGGGCCCGAGACCACCAGGATGAGTGCGACGATCGTGATCAGCACGAGGGTGATGACGGTGACCAGCAGCTGCTGCGGCTTCAGCTTCCAGAAGGGGCGGCCTTCGTCGATCTCGTAGATGCGGTTCATCGCGCGGGAGAACGCGCCCACATATCCGGACGCCGACCAGATCGCCAGCACGAGGCCGAAGACCAGGGCGAAGCCGGATGCGGGCGAATCGACCGCGTTCTGGATCGGCCCCTGGAGCAGCTTGGCCGTGGATCCGGGAGCGACGCTCGTGATGATGCCGAGCATGGCGTTCGTCGCGGACTTGCCCTGCCCGAAGACGCCCAGCAGCGACACCAGCGCGATGAGCCCGGGGAAGATCGACAGGATGCCGAAGTAGGTCAGCGACGCGGCGATGTCGGTGCACTTGTCCGTGCTGGACTCGCGGAGCGTGCGCTTGAAGATCAGCTTCCAGGAGGGCTTGTCCAGGTGGGGAGGACTGTCCGGCTTGCGGCCGTCCTCGGGGCCGGGGCGTCGGCCAGTCGCTTGCTGGCACCGACTTCGCTCATCGTTCTCGTCCTCTCGCCGGATGTGCCCGGGGTGAAAAACGCGGCGGAAGGCCTGGGGGAAGGCCTTCCGCCGCGCTGACTGCGGGGTGGTTACTGGTCGGACTGCAGTCGCTGACCGGATTGCTTCGCTTCGTCGGCGACGTCGCCCGCGCGGTCGGTGGCCTCGTCCTTGACGGTGGACACACCCTCCTGCGCGGTCTCCTTGACCGACTGGACAGCATCCTGAGCGGGCTGCTTCAGGTCGCCGGCGATCTGCTTGCCGACCTCCTGCGCCTCCTGCAGGAGCGGCTGGGCGGCGTCCTTGGCGGACGAGGCCAGCTCCTTCTCCTTCTCGCTCGCCGGGATGAGGGATGCGACGAGGGCACCCACACCGAAGGCGATGAGGCCAACGGCGAGCGGGTTGCCCTGCGCCTTGTTCACCACGGTGCGTCCGGCGTCGGCGACAGCGCTGCCGGCGTCCGAGGCCGCCCTGCTGACGTTGCTCGTCACGTCGTCGGCGGTGCCCATGACCTTCTCGCTCAGCGAGTGCCAGGCACCCTTCACTTTGCGCGTCTGGCGCTGGGCGATCTTGCTGGGGGTGACCTTGTCGGCCAGTGCATCCACGTCACCGCTCAGGTTGCGGCGGGTGGCTTCGATTTCGGCGCGGATGGCGTCGGGGTCGTCACTCATCGGTTCTCTCCGTTCGGCTTCAGTGTCTCTGGGATTTCCTTGACCGTCTCGACGGTCTGGGGGGCGCCTTCGACGGTCTTCAGTTGCTTGCGCCCGCGGGTGTACAGGATCAGCGCGACGATGCCCCAGATGATGGCGACGATCACCGCGGACCAGGCATTGCCCACGAGGTAGCCGAGCGCCCACCAGAGGGCGATCGACAGGAAGAACACGGCCATGAGACCCGCGTAGCCGGCGCCGCCGAGAAGGCCGGCGCCCTTACCGGCGCGCACGACGGTCTGCTTGATCTCGGCCTTGGCGAGTTCCATCTCCTGGCGGATCAAGGTGGAGAGGTCACGGCTGACCTCGCCGAGCAGATCGCCGAGCGAACTGTTGGCCGCGCGTTCTTCCGCGAGGTCGGGCTGGGGAGGCACCGACTCGGCGGCGACCCGCCGGGCGGCGCTGGGCTGGTCGGTCATGCCCGGCCCCCGGTGTACCCGGCTCCCGGGAGCTCCGGAAGGTCGTTGCCGTCGTCGTACAGGTCGCCGGTCGCTCCGCTGTAGCCGGCACCGGCGCTGCCGGTTCCGACGCCGCCGAGGCCGGTCGTCCCGGTCGCGGTGTAGCTCGGCGCTTCGGGGATGCCGCCGACGTTCGTCGTGGTGCCCGAGGTGCCGGTGCTGCTGGAGTTGCCCGAGTCGCTTGCGCCGCTGGCGAGCGCGCGGGTCAGGCGACCGGCGAGCGCACCGGCGATGGCCGCTGCGGCGATGAACGTGCCCGGGTTGCGCCGGGCGTACGACTTCACCTCGTTGAGCAGGGAACCCGGGTCGCGCTGGTCGAGCCAGCTCGCGATCGAGTGCGTGCGCTGAGCGGCCTGGCGGACGAGGTCGCTGGCGACGCCGTTCTGATCCGACGACGACGCCATCTGCTCGAGCTCGTCGCCGACAGAGCGGAGACCGCCCGCGACGCGCTGCTGCTGCTGCGCCGCCTGGTCGCGAAGCTCGTCGCGCGTCTGGCGGTAGAGGTCCTTGGCCTGGTACTTCGCCTCGCCGGCGACGTTCTTCGCCTGCTCCTTGGCGGTGCCGGCGACGTCCTTGCCGGCCTCCTTGGCGGATCCGGCGACGCGTCCCGCCTCCTCGCGGACACCGCCCTGGCCGTTCGCCGAGCCTCCGCCCCTGGTCGTTCCGCCGCTGTACGCGGTGGTGTCCGGCAGCACCGTCTCAGGCAGGCCGGCTTCCGGCTCCAGCGCATCGCGCCTGCTGTCGAAGATCGGGGTGTCCGCGGACTGGTCGTCTGACATGGTCATGACTGACGTTTCCTTTCGGTGGATGTGTCCGGTTGGGATGTGCGGTCCACTGAAGACATGTCCAGGAGGCGGGTCCAGTCATTGACACCACCCGCAGTCGGGGGTACCCAGTGCACGTAGGTATGCGCGTCCGCGGGGAGGGGCTAGCGTGTCGCGCATGGACGTCGTCGACTGGCTTCTCGATTCCGATCCCGCGATCCGCTGGCAGGTGCTCGCCGGCCTGACGGACGCGCCGCCCGAGCAGGTCGCAGCCGAACGGGCCCGTGTCGCCCATGAGGGCTGGGGCGCGACGCTCCTCGCCGAGCAGGCGGACGACGGCCTGTGGGACGGCGGTACGTATCGTCCGGGATGGATCCCGCCCGAGCGCGACGGATTCGATGCGTGGAGCGGAACCCACTTCACGCTGCAGCAGCTGGTCGATTTCGGCCTCGACCCGGAGAGCCCGGAGGCGCGCGTCGCCGTCGACCGGGTCCGCGAGAATGTTCGCTGGGAGCACGCCGGCGAACCGTACTTCGAGGGCGAGACCGAGCCGTGCATCAACGGGGTGGCCCTCACCATCGCCTCCTATTTCGGCCAGGGCGGCGACACCATCGCCCGGACCCTGATCGATTCACGGCTGAACGACGGCGGGTGGAACTGCTGGGCCGAGTTCGGCGCGGACGTGTCGTCGTTCCACTCCACCATCTGCGCGGTGGAGGGCCTGCGCGCCTGGCAGCGGGCCGGCGGATCGGACGCGCGCGCCGATGAGGTCGCTGCGGCAGGGGAGGAGTACCTGCTCGAGCGGGGGCTGTTCCGACGGAAGTCGGACGGCTCCGTGCCCGACCCGCGCATGACGATGCTGTCCTACCCCGTCCGCTGGTACCACGACATCCTGCGGGGACTCGACCACTTCCGGCTGCAGGATCGGCGCGACCCGCGTCTCGCCGAGGCGGTCGAGTTGGTCCGGGGCAAGGCGGATGCCGAGGGCCGCTGGACCCTGGAGAACCTGCACGAGGGTTCGGTGATCGTCGAGTTCGAGATGGAGGGCTTTCCGAGCCGGTGGATCACCCTCCGTGCGCTCCGCGTGCTCCGCTGGTGGGATGCGGCGGAGGCTACGGCTTCGTCGCGCTGAGGTCGTCGACCGCGACGGTAACCGGCGCGTTCGCGACGCCGCCCGAGAGGTATCCCATGACGGCCAGGCCGCCGGCGCCTTGCAGAGCGGCGGTGCTGTCGGTCGCCGAGCGCTGCCAACCGCTGGGCTCGGTCGTGCCGTCCGGCCACGTCTTCGTCTCGACGAGCGTCGGTGCCGTCCCGGTCGTCCGCACGCGGATGTCGAGGCGCGCTCCCGGCGTGTAGGTCACGCCGCTCACGACGACCGGGGCCTGCACCACCACCTCGTTTCCGCCGACCTGATCCACACGCACGATCTGGATGGTCACCTTGCCGATCGACGAGATGATCACCTTGGAGGCATACGAACCGGCCGTGGAGATCCGCCGGCCCTGAACGGTCAGGTAGACGCTTCCCGTCGAGGGCAGCTTGTCGAGCGCGACGGCGAGCCGCAGGTCCGCGCCGGTGGCGCTGACGGCCGGGAGGCGCCCCGTCCCTCCGTGCCGGCGGGCAGCTGGATGCGGCCGACCCCTCCGCTCACCGAGTAGAGCGTCGAGCTGCCCGCGACGCTCCACGCTCCGCCGGTCGGCGCGGTGCCCCAGCCGTTCGCGACGGAGCGGTCGAACGTGTCGGACGCCAGCGTGTCGGGCGGGCTCGGCGGAGCCTTGACGGTGAGGACGCGACTGGCGCCTCCCGTCGCTCCGCCGTCATCCGTCACCGTCAGCCGTGCCGTGTATGTGCCCGCCGCGGCATACGCGTGGGTGGCGGTGGCGCCCGACCCGGCCGCTCCGTCGCCGAAGTCCCACGAATACGACGCGATCGTGCCGTCCGGATCGCTCGAGGCGCTCCCGTCGAAGGAGCAGCTGAGGTCGCTGCACAAGGCGGTGAACGCGCCGATCGGCGGCTGGTTGCCCGCGGGCGGCGGTCCGATCGTGAAGCCGTCGGTGAAGGAGGAGCCGGCGGCCCGCACGAAGGCGGCGCCCAGCTGCGTCGCGGTCGCGGTGACGTCCAGCAGCCCGTACACGGGCGCCGCAGGGTTGCCGTAGGCGGAGGCGAAGTACCCGGCCTCGCTGTCGTTCGGATCGATCGCGTAGTTGCCGTTGCCCCCGGTTCCGACGGTCGCGAAGACGGTGCCCGCGCCCTTCACCAGGCTGCTGTCGCCATCCGCGACGCAGCCCGCGTTGTAGACGCCCGGCGTGATCGCCGGGCAGCCGCCGTTCAGCGCCAGCTGGCGCGTGCGCTGGTACAGGTGCTCGTGGCCGGTGAGCACCAGGTCGACCCGCTTCGAGACCAGCAGGTTGAGGAGATCGGCGCCCGGGTCGCAGGCGTACGCGCCCATGGTGAGGCACGGCTTGTGCATGCCCACCACCACCCACGGGACGCCGGCGGCCCTGGCCCCGTCGATGGCCGACTGCGTCCACGCATAGTGACTCGTCCCGCTCGCGTAGGTCCACATCCCGTCGGAGAACGGCAGGCCGGGCGAGATCATGATGAAGCGGACGAGCGGTGACCCCTTCGGGACGTCGACGTAGTACTCGCGTCCGTACGTGCCGACGGCGCCGGGCAGCTGATTGGGCAGGCAGGCCGAGAAGTCGTTGATGTTGCCGTTCTGCCCGCTGCTCTCATGGTTGCCGGCGACGAGCTCGAAGGGGAAGCCGGCGCCGACCGTGCGGGTGACCTGGTCGCACCAGGACTGCTCCTGGCCGGTGGTCCCATAGGAGAGGTCGCCGAGCGCCAGGTTCAGGTCCGGTGCGCTGGTCCGGACGCCGGAGAGTACGGCCTGGGCGGCCGAGTCGGTTCCGTAGTCGCCGGCCGCGGTGAAGCGCACGCCGAGCTCACCGGGCGAGACGCCCTGCACGCTCAGCGGCGTGCCCACGGTGAGGAGGGCGACGACGGCCACCAGCCCCGTTGCGGCGAGCATGCGATGTCTGGCCATCGCCGGCCTCCTCCGGTCCGAGTCGGGTCTCGGTCCATGGAGCACAGGGTAGCTCGGTCGACGCCTGCGGAGGAGGTAGAGATTCCGTTCTCTTCGAGGTCAGCCGAGCTGCGGCAGGAGCGCCCGGAGAGCCCGGAGCTCATCGCCGAACACCCAGGGCACGGTGAGGTCGAGCACCACGCCGATGGCGACGAAGAGCAGCGCCGCACCGGCCGCCACCAGCAGCAGCGCCACGGCGAGCTGGAGGTAGGCGTTGCCGGTGACGGCGGCGAGCAACCCCCGCGCCCGCCGCCGTACCGGTTCCGATGGCGTTCCGAGCGTCGGAGCGGTTCGCAGTCCGTGGCCCAGCGTCGTCATCGGTCTCCCCCTTCGCGTCGAGGCTCAGGGCGGGTCGCCCGAGCCGACACCACGAGTCAACCGTGGCGGGATGCCGCGGGGCATCGACCGCAGGTCGGGGAGGGTCATCCCCAGGGATGATCTCGAGGGCGGAAGCGTGGGAGCGCCGGTCAGGGCTGCGGGACCGTGCACCCGCAGCCGTGCGCGGCCTCGGGGATGCGGTGCTCCGCACCGTGAAGACGGCTCGCGAGCAGTTCGCGCCGGCGCTCCAGCAGCGCGATCGCCGCATCCAACTCGGCCAATCCGTCGCGGTAGGCGTCCCGCGAGGCGGGGCACTCGTCGCTGTGCGCGTGGCCGGAGCCGAGGCAGTCGATGAACGGCCGCGCCTTGCCCGGTGGGATGCCCGTGGCGGCCAGCTCGCGGATCTCGAGCACCGCGCGCAGGTGCTCGTCGCCGTACTCGCGGTAGCCGTTGCCGAGCCGTTCGGGCGAGACGAGCCCGAGCCGCTCGTAGTAGCGCACGGCCTTCACCGTCACCCCGGCCCGTTCGGCCAGTTCGCTGATGCGCATGTCGACCTCCGCCGTCAGCGTAGACCCTGCCCCGAAGGTCACGGTGAAACCGGAGGAGATCCGCCCGCCGGTGCGGCCCACCTCCTCCCGTTCCCGACGATCACGGCGCGTCGCAACACCCGCTCCTCCGTTTCCGACGTGTTCAGTCGGCGCGGACCGCCGCCCCGATGATCGCGTTGAGGCTCTCACGCAGGGCCACGAGGTCGGAGGCGGGCAGCCCCAGGCGCTCCACGATCCGCGGCGGGATCTTCTCGGCCTCCTCGCGCAGCGCCCGTCCCGCCTCGGTGAGCCGCACCTCCAGGGCCCGCTCGTCGGCCGCACTCCTCCGGCGCTCCACGTAGCCGGTCGCCTCAAGTCGTTTGGAGCAGCGGCGACAGCGTCGCCGGCTCCAGCGCGAGCGTCTCGCCGAGGTTCTTCACCGACCGCGGCTCCTGCTCCCACAGCGCGAGCATGACGAGGTACTGCGGATGCGTCAGCGACAGCGGCTCGAGCACCGGGCGGTAGAGCGCGATGACGCTCCGGGCCGCGACGGCGAGACCGAAGCACACCTGGTTCTCGAGAGCGAGGACGTCATCCGGCATCCGGCCATCGTACGGCGGCGACTCAGTGCTCATCGGTCCGGCGTTCGTACCGTTCGCCGGTCGCCGGGTCGACACCCTCCTGCCGCACCGTGGTCCGCGGGCGGCGTCGCAGGGCGAAGTAGAGCGAGATGACGAAGACGACCAGGCCCGCCCCCATGAGGATGTACCCGGTGGTCTTCAGGTCGATCCAGCTCACCTGCACCTGCAGTGCGAAGGCGAGGATGAGTCCGACGACGAAGATGAAGATGCCGCTACCGATGCCCATGCGCCACGCTCCTTCACGTCCGTGGGCTCAAGCTACTCCCCGGATGCGGCGGCGCGCACCACAGCGCGCGCACCGCAGCTAGGGCACCGCAGCGCCGCGCTATTCGGCTCGCGAGAACTCCGACGCCCGCGCGACCTGTTCCGGCGTCAGGGCGACCCCGGTGTACCGCTCGAACTGGCGGGCCGCCTGAAGGGCGATGACCTCCGCGCCCGTGATGACCGCCGTGCCGGAGGCGCGCGCCGCGGTGATCAGCGGCGTCTCCGAGGGAACGCGACCACGTCGAAGACCGTCGAGGCCCGCTCGATGAAGGGCTCGCCGAACGCGAGCACCGACTCCGAGTCGCCGCGCATCCCGAGCGGGGTCACGTTCACGATGACGTCGAAGTCGGGTTCGGGATCGTCGGCGACCCACGCGTACCCGTACCGCTCGGCGAGGGCAGGGCCGGCGTCCGCGTTCCGGGCGAGGACGGTGAGGTCGTCGAAGCCCGCGCCCCGGAAGGCCGCGACGACGGCCTTCGCCATGCCGCCGGACCCGCGGACCAGCACCCTCTGCGCGGGGTCGACCTCGTGCTCGGCCAGCAGCTGTGCGACGGCCTCGTAGTCCGTGTTGGATGCCGTGAGCAGCCCGTCCTCGTTGACCACGGTGTTCACCGACTCGATGGCCACGGCCGACGCCTCGAGGTTGTCGACGAGCGGGATGATCGCCTCCTTGAACGGCATGGAGACCGAGCAGCCGCGGATGCCGAGCGCCCGGATGCCGCGGACGGCGCCCTCGAGATCGTCGGTGGTGAACGCCTTGTAGACGAAGTTCAGGCCGAGTTCGTCGTAGAGGAAGTTGTGGAAGCGGGTGCCGATGTTGCTCGGACGGCCGGCCAGCGAGATGCAGACCTGCATGTCCTTGTTCAGGATGGGCATGGAGCCATCATCCCAGCCTTCTAGCCCTCGGCGCCTGCGACGACGGTCCCGATCCCGAGTGCGGCGAGGATGCCGGCCGAGGTGCGCTCCAACGCGCGCGGTGACCCGCGGGCGGCGCAGCCACGCGATCATCCGTGACGCCGTCAGCGCGACGACGACGAGGTACAGCATCCCGATCAGTCCGTCGATCGCGCCGAGCAGAAGCGTCTCGCCGAAGCCGGCGTGCGCCGAGATGAACTGAGGCACCACCGCGATGAAGAACAGCCCCACCTTCGGGTTCAGCATGGTGGAGAGCATCCCGGCCAGGAGGCTCGACGCGGATCGCCGGCGCGGCGCGGGCGCCTCGGACGGGTCCGCGTGGGTGCGACCGCTCTTCCGGCTGGCGAGGAAGGCCGCGATGCCGAGGTAGATGAGGTACAGGCCGCCCGCGATCTTGACGACGCGGAAGATCTCGGCCGACTGCTCCAGCAGGGCCGCCAGCCCGAATCCGACCAGCGCCGCCCAGACGAGGGAGCCGATCGCCGTACCCGCTGCGGCCGCGATGCCGTCGCGGGCGCGGCCCATGCTGTAGCGGAGCACGAGGAACGTGTCAGGGCCGGGCGTCAGCGCGAGCACCAGGCACAGACCCGCGAAGGCGAGCAGCGAGAGGACCGTCATGGAGAGATTCTAGGGAGCGGAGGTCGTCAGCCGTGGGCGGGGTAACGATTGTGTTCACAGCTTGACTCCAACACGCGGATCATTCACTCTTATCGTCATGACCGCCACTCCGGGGCTGATCCCACGTGGCGCACGCAATCCCGGGTCGCAGGGCGCTCTCAGGCATCTGAACCAGGAGCGGCTCGTCGAGTTCCTCCTGGCCAACGGGCCGTCCACCCAGGCTGAGCTGGCGCGCGGGACCGGCCTGTCCACCGCCACCGTGTCCAACATCGTCCGCGACATGTCGGCCAAGGGCGTCGTGGCGACGAGTCCGGTCACCTCCAGCGGGCGCCGCGCGCTCCTCGTGCAGCTGACCGACACGGGCGACATCGCGGTCGGCGTCGACTTCGGCCGGCGCCACGTGCGCATCGTGCTCTCCACCCTCGGCTACGACGTCATCGCCGAGGAACAGGTCGCCCTCGAGCCCGGCTACGACGTGCTGGGGGGCGGTGGGGAGGCCTCCGCGCTGCTCGACCGGATGCTCCTCGCCGGTGGGTACGACCGCGAATCCGTGCTGGCGGTCGGGGTCGGCATCCCGGGGCCCATCGACCGGCGCACGGGCACCGTGCTGCAGGGAGCCATCCTGCCCGAGTGGGTGGGCATCACCCGGCGCGAGCTGGAGGACGTCTTCGGCTTCCCGGTCGTCGTCGACAACGACGCGAACCTGGGAGCGCTCGCCGAGGTCACCTGGGGGGCGAACCGGGGAGAGCGCAACCTCATCTTCGTCAAGATCGGAACCGGGATCGGCGCGGGCCTCATCCTGAACGGGCAGCCGTACTACGGGTTCCTCGGGATCACTGGGCGAGCTCGGGCACACGCCCGTCGCCGAGCACGGCGTGATCTGCCGCTGCGGCAACCGCGGCTGCCTCGAGACGGTCGCGTCGACCAGCGTGATGCTGGAGTCGCTCGGGCACGGGACCGGCGGGGAGTGACCACCGCCGACATCCTGCGCCGCGGGCTGGAGGGGGACCCGGCCGTGCTGCGCGTCGTCAGGGACGCCGGCACCGCCATCGGTCAGGCGATCGGCAACATCGCGAACGTGATCAACCCTGAGCTGGTGCTCATCGGCGGCCCGCTCGTCGGGCTGGGGGATGCGCTGCTCGACCCGATCCGCCGCGGAATCCAGCAGAACGCCCTGCCGATCATCGCCGGGACGACGACGGTGCGCGTGTCCTCGCTCGGCGACCGTGCCGAGTCGCTCGGCGCCGCCGCCATCGTCATCCAGGGGGCGCTCGCCGGCAACGAGTGAGCGCCGACGAGCCGTTACCGCATCGTTGTCTTCACTATTTGACGACAAGTGTGAACATAGCGTTTACTACTTAGGCACATCCATTCCCGAGCCCCACACAAGGAGCGACGATGCCGTCGAACGCAGTCATCCTCGAGATGCGCGCGATCACCAAGGAGTTTCCTGGTGTCAAGGCGCTGGAGGATGTCTCCCTCACCGTGCACGCCGACGAGATCCACGCGATCTGCGGCGAGAACGGCGCGGGGAAGTCCACCCTGATGAAGGTGCTCTCGGGTGTCTACCCGTACGGCACCTACTCCGGTGACATCGTCTACCAGGGCGAGGTCATGCGCTTCAAGGACATCAAGTCCAGCGAGCAGCAGGGGATCGTGATCATCCACCAGGAGCTCGCGCTCATCCCGGAGCTCTCGATCACCGAGAACATCTTCCTCGGCAACGAGCCCGGCCGCGGCGGCGTCATCGACTGGCAGCGAGGCCAAGACCCGCGCCGTCGAGCTTCTCGCCCGTGTCGGCCTCACCGACGACCCCGACACCCAGATCAAGAACATCGGCGTCGGCAAGCAGCAGCTGGTCGAGATCGCCAAGGCGCCTCAACAAGAACGTCAAGCTGCTGATCCTCGACGAGCCGACCGCCGCCCTCAACGAGGCCGAGTCGCAGCACCTGCTCGACCTGATCCTCGAGCTCAAGGGCCGCGGAATCAGCTCCATCATCATCAGCCACAAGCTCAACGAGATCGAGCAGGTGGCCGACGAGATCACGATCATCCGCGACGGCAAGTCGATCGAGACGCTCAACGTCCAGGCGGATGGCGTCGACGAGGACCGCATCATCCGCGGGATGGTCGGTCGCACGCTCGAGAGCCGCTTCCCGGAGCGCACGCCGAACATCGGCGAGAAGTTCTTCGAGGTGAAGGACTGGGTCGTGCAGCATCCGCACGATCCCCGAGCGCCTCGTCGTCGAGAACTCCTCCTTCTACGTGCGCCGCGGGGAGATCGTCGGCATTCGCCGGCCTCATGGGCGCCGGCCGCACCGAGCTCGCGATGAGCGTCTTCGGCCACTCCTACGGCACCTGGGTCTCGGGCGAGATCTACAAGGACGGCAAGGAGATCCAGGTCCGCAACGTCTCCGAGGCCATCGACAACGGCATGGCCTACGTGAGCGAGGACCGCAAGGTGCTCGGCCTCAACCTCCTCGACGACATCAAGCAGTCGGTCGTCGCGGCGAAGCTGAAGAAGATCGCCGAGCTGGCGGCGTCGTCGACGACCTGCAGGAGTACGCGGTCGCCGACGAGTACCGCAAGCTGCTGCGCATCCGCACGCCGGATGCTCGACCGCGGCGTCTCCACGCTCTCCGGCGGCAACCAGCAGAAGGTGGTCCTGGCGAAGTGGATGTTCACCGACCCGGACATCCTGATCCTGGACGAGCCCACGCGCGGCATCGACGTCGGCGCCAAGTTCGAGATCTACAGGATCATCCAGCAGCTCGCCGCGCCAGGGCAAGGGCGATCATCGTCATCTCCTCCGAGCTGCCCGAACTGCTCGGAATCTCCGACCGCATCTACACGATCTTCGAGGGTCAGATCACCAACGAGCTCCCATCGCGGAGGCGACCGCCGAGACGCTCCTGAAAAGCATGACTTCCGCCAAGAAGAGGTGACCCGATAACCATGAGCCAGCAGACGCTTGAGAAGAAGAAGTCCGGAGGAATCCGCGACCTCGGCATGATGTTCGGCGGCGGGCAGTCCACGGGCCGCCAGTTCGGCATCCTGGGCGCGCTCGTCGTCATCATCGTGCTGTTCTGCCAGATCCTCGACCGGGGGCAAGACCCTCGAGCCGGTGAACCTGATCAACCTGGTCAATCAGAACGTCTACGTCCTGATCCTGGCCATCGGCATGGTCATGATCATCATCGCGGGTCACATCGACCTGTCGGTCGGATCGGTCGCCGCCCTGGTGGGCATCATCGTCGCCAAGTCGATGACCGACTGGAACGTGCCGTGGCCGCTCGCCATCGTGCTCGGCCTCCTCGTGGGCGTCGCTGATCGGCGCCTGGCAGGGCTGGTGGGTCGCCTACGTCGGCGTCCCCGCCTTCATCGTGACGCTGGCCGGCATGCTCATCTTCCGCGGCCTCAACCAGCTGATCGGCAACGCGAACACCATCCCGGTGCCCGACGGCTTCACCTACATCGGCGGCGGCTTCCTCCCCGAGTGGGGCCCCGACACCGGCTTCAACAACTCCACGCTGCTGCTCGGCCTGATCATCGCGGTCGTCATCGCGCTGATGGAGGTGCGGACCCGCCGCAAGCAGACCAAGATGGGCTCCGAGAAGGCGCCGCTCTGGGTCAGCGTGTTCAAGGTCGTCATCCTCGACGCGGTCGTGGTC
Organism: Leifsonia sp. L25; assembly: GCF_050632895.1. Next base: position 559,463 of record NZ_JBODRZ010000004.1, read on the forward strand.
TACGCCGCGGTGCTGTTCGGCAGCGGCCGTGTCGGCACCTCGTTCCCCGTCGCCGGTGTCATCCTCGGCGTGCTGATCATCCTCTACTCGTTCATCACCCGGAACACGATCTTCGGTCGCCACATCTACGCGGTCGGCGGCAACTGGCACGCGGCCGAGCTCTCGGGCGTGAAGATCCGCCGCATCAACTTCTTCGTGATGATGAACATGTCGGTGCTCGCCGCGCTCGCCGGCATGATCGCCGTCGCCCGCTCGGTCTCCTCCGGCCCGCAGGACGGCCTCGGCTGGGAGCTCGACGCGATCGCGGCTGTCTTCATCGGTGGCGCCGCCGTCTCCGGCGGTATCGGCACCGTCGCCGGGTCCATCATCGGTGGTCTGGTCATCGCCGTTTTGAACAACGGTCTGCAGCTGCTCGGCGTCACCTCGGACAAGGTCCAGATCATCAAGGGCCTGGTCCTGCTCATCGCGGTCGGCATCGACGTCTACTCGAAGCGTCGCGGCGGACCGTCGCTGATCGGCAGGATGTTCAACCGCGACCGCACGCAGCGCTCCGACGCCGAGGCGCAGGAGCAGCCGGCCGTGCTGCCGACCGGCGACCAGGCCGAGGACACCTCGCGCTCCCTCACCAACTGACGACTTCCGTTTCCCACCCTGCAACACACCACACACAGAGAAAGTAGATAGCAATGCGCAAAATCGCACTCGCGACAGTGGCCGTCGCAGCTGCCGCCGCGCTCGCCCTGACCGGCTGCTCCGGCGGAGCCGCAGCGGCTCGGGCGGCTCGTCCGCGTCGGGCTTCGACAAGGGCGCCACCATCGGCGTCGCCCTCCCGACCAAGACGTCGGAGAACTGGGTTCTGGCCGGTGGCCTCTTCGAGGACGGCCTCAAGTCGGCCGGCTTCAAGGGCGACGTGCAGTACGCCGGTGGCTCGGGTGTCTCCGACCAGCAGTCGCAGATCCAGTCGATGATCACGAACGGCGCCAAGGTCGTCATCATCGGCGCCGTCGACGGCGGCCAGCTCGCCGCGCAGGCCAAGGCCGCGCACGACGCCGGCGCGACGGTCATCGCGTACGACCGCCTCATCCTCAACACCAAGGATGTCGACTACTACGTCGCGTACGACAACGAGAAGGTCGGCGAGCTGCAGGGCCAGGCCCTGCTCGACGGCATGGCGAAGAAGTACCCGGGCAAGAAGAACTTCAACATCGAGCTCTTCTCCGGTTCGCCCGACGACGCCAACTCCAAGGTCTTCTTCGACGGTGCCATGAAGGTGCTCGAGCCGAAGATCAAGGACGGCACGCTGAAGGTCGTCTCCGGCCAGACCGACATCAAGCAGACCTCCACCCAGGGCTGGCTGCCGGCGAACGCGCAGACCCGCATGGACACCCTGCTGGCCGCGAACTACGGTTCGACCGAGCTCGACGGCGTCCTCTCGCCGAACGACACCCTGGCCCGCGCCATCATCACCTCGGTGAAGGGTGCAGGCAAGCCGGTCCCGATCGTCACCGGTCAGGACTCGGAGGCCGAGTCGGTCAAGTCCATCATGGCGGGCGAGCAGTACTCGACCATCAACAAGGACACCCGCAACCTGGTCAAGCAGGCCATCACCATGGTCGAGGACCTGCAGCAGGGCAAGAAGCCCGAGATCAACGACGACAAGTCGGTACGACAAGCGGCAAGAAGGTCGTCCTGGCCTGCCTGCTGAAGCCGGTCATCGTCACCAAGGAGAACGCGGCGGAGGCGTACGCCAACGACCCGACCCTGGAGCCGCTGACCAAGTAACTCCCGTTCGCACAGGTCGATGTGAACAACGAAAGGGCCCGGAGCGATTCGCTCCGGGCCCTTCCGATCCGTCCCCCGACAGGATCGGTCCCCCCTGGCCGAGACAACAGCAGGTTAGGACGCGCCCTGCAGCTGCGGCATCCGGGCTGGCACGGATTTGCGTGCGTTGCCTGCATTGAGAGGTGCGGACGCGTTCGCCGGGACCGACGCGGCCGCCTGCCGGCGCCGGGCCGCACGGTAGAAGCGGACCAGCTCCGCCGCTGCCGGGCGCTGAGCCGCCATGGCCGCGGCATCCGTGCGTCGCGCGGCCATGCGATGGCGCCAGGACTCCGCGGCGCACCGGTGGTCCCACGCGGCGGCGGCCGCGGCCTCCAGCGTCCGGCACCAGCCGATGAGCTCCCGCCCCTCGGACGTCGGCGCCCACGTGACCACGCGGAACCAGACGTCCGGCCGGTTCGGGTCGCCGGACCCGAACCGCCGGATGACCCCGTACGGCGACCCGAGCGCTCCCTGGCGGAGCAGCCACTCGGCGGGCTGCGCATTCGCCACCGGGTGCCAGGATGCGCTCACGACGTCACGCTACGGGCGGCCGCCGACATGACGCTTGCTCTGACGTCGCTGGTGGTGGCCCTACTTGGCGCCTCGCTCTGCAGCGGCCTTGATCCTGCGAAGCACGGCCGGATCGAATGCCTCGCCGACGAGACGACCGGACGGGCGGGGATGGACGACGCGCTCGCTCCGAAGGATTTCCAGAGTGATTCAGATCTCTCACGCTCCGATGCCATAGATGGAGCTTCGATTCGTGTGTGAAGCCGCCGCGCACCGACGGCATGGCCCCCGGGCTGGCCACCCAGCTGTAAGACGAATTCTGCACCAGCTGGTAGTCGATCGCCCGTCCGACGCATGCTGCTACCCAGTCGGCGAATTGGATGTTCGAACTGAGCACGCTGTCGACGTGCATCGGCGGTTCGATGATTCTCCTCATCTCGGGGTAATCCCCGGATCGGCCGAGGATATGCCCGTACATCGCGGGCAGCCGTTCGGCTCGCGTCTTCTCGTTTATCTGGTCGACCATGACCATGACGTTGGACGCTTGCGCCTCGGCATGCCGGGCGACCCGATTGAGCGCCTCCCTCATTGCGGCGGTTTCGCGATCTGTGACCACGAGACCGGTCTGCTTCGGCGTGCCGAGTGGCTTCTCATCGGCATAGAAGAACAGCCGTCCTCCCAGGGCCCTCAAGCGCCTGACGAGTCCGTTGAACACGCGCAAGTGCTGAGGAAAGCGGTCGGGAGTGTCCGGCCTGAACAAGCTAGCGCCCTTCTTCTCCCATCGCCCCGGGTGCGTCGCTTCGCGGAGCTCGGCTGCGAACAAGGAACGTTTGTCTTCGTTGAACAGGCTTCCAAAGTGTCTGGCTTCGCTCTCGGGGATCACGAACCCTGCGTAGCCGAACGCGGGGCTGGTGTTGTAGCGCTGATGCTCGCGACTGATGAACGCCCCGGGTTCCCCGATCTCGTCGATGTAGGAAAGCAGCACGTCGATCATTATCGCCAACGCAGAAACCCACGCCGTGGCGTAGGTTTCTCGAATCGGCGCTCGGGGAACTCTTTCATCCCTAGCTACCACTACGGATCGTACGTAACTCGGGTGTTATCTGCAAGATTGGCCGCGCCATAGGGGTCCGATTGCGGTCATAGCCGCGCACGCGGTCAGGCGACGAGCTCCTGCGGCAGCATCACCACATCCACCAGCGCTCCGTTGCGCCAGAGGGTCAGTTCCATGCGGCGGCCGATGGCGCGTTCGACCATGAGCCGCTGCAGGCCGGTCCGGGTCGGTGACGGGCACGCCGTCGAGCGACACGACGATGTCGCCGGGGCGCGCGCCCGCCTCCGCGGCGGGGCTGCCGGCCACCACGGTCGCGATGCGGATGCCCATCGGCGAGCCGACCTTCGCCGCCGCCTCGGGGCTCAGGCGCACCTTCGTGCCCGCGACGCCGAGCCACGCCCGGCGCACGCGTCCGGCCGTCGTCAGCGCCTCGACGATCTCGAGGGTGGAGCTGTTGATCGGCACGGCCAGCCCGAGTCCGACGCCCGCGACGGCCGTGTTCACGCCGACCATCCGCCCGGCGCTGTCCGCGAGCACGCCGCCGCTGTTGCCCGGGTTGAGGGCCGCATCCGTCTGGATCACCTCGTCGATCACCCGGCCGGACGCGGTGGGCAGCGACCGCCCGAGGGCGGAGACGATCCCCGCGGTGACGCTGCCGGCGAGGCCCAGCGGGTTGCCGAGCGCCACCACGAGCTGACCGACGCGCAGGCGTGCCGCATCGCCGAGCCGCAGGGGAGGGGGCGTCGCCCCGCGGGCGCGGAGCACCGCGAGGTCGGAGAGCGGATCGGCGCCGGCGAGGTCGGCCGCCACCGTACTGCCGTCGGCGAAGGTCAGCTCGACCGCGGACGCACCGGCGACGACGTGCGCGCTCGTCAGCAGGTGGCCGTCGGCGCTGATGACGGAGGCGCTGCCGGCGCCGGCTCCCGCCCGCGTCCGGACGGACACGGCGGCGACCGACGGGAGCACGGTCTCGGCGACGCGCACGACGGCGGCCGAGTACGCATCGAGCGCCGCCCGGTCGTCCACCTCATCCCTGTCGTCCATGCCGACAGTGTCACCCCGAAGAGTACGCGGGAGGGTGCGAATTCGCCCTGGGCGGACGGCGTTCAGAAGAAGAGGCGGATGAGCGCGGCGACGACGGCCGCCGCCGGAACGACCACGATGAACGGCACCCGGAGGGCGTAGAGGCCGGCTGCGATCGCCACGGCCGGGAGGCGCGCGTCGAGGTGCAATGACTGCCCGGCGCCGAGCGTCTGCACGCAGATGAGCGCGGCGAGGAGGGCGGCGGTCAGCAGGTCGCTGATGCGCGCGACGGTCGGGTGGTCGAGCGCTTTCGGGGGCACCAGCCAGCCGACCGCTTTGAGCGCGAGCACGGCGATGGAGCCGAGCAGGATGACGTGCCAGGTGGTCACGGCTCCACCTCCCGCTCCATCGGGATCGCCTCGGGATGCGGCGGGTCGTCACGCCGCCCGAGGACGTTGAGGGCGCCGAGCACGATCGCGACGACCGCCGCCGCGAGCACCGGGAGGCCGGGCATCAGGAAGGGCGTCAGCAGCGTCGCCACGAAGCCGCCCGCGACGGCGACCGCTTGCGTCTGCCGGGCCTTCAGCCGGGGCCAGAGCAGGCCGAGGAGCGCGGCCGCGGCAGCCGCATCCAATCCGTACGCCTTCACGTCTCCGATCAGGTTGCCGAGCAGCGCGCCGGCCAGGGTCATGATGTTCCAGCCGATGAAGACGACGAGGCCGGTCACCCAGAAGCCGATGCGCTGGGCCCGCGGCTCGGTCTGCGCCGTCGCCACGGCGGTCGACTCGTCGATGGTCAGCTGCGTCGCGGCGGCGCGGCGCCAGAAGCCCGGACCGATGATCCGGGACAGACGCAGGGCGTAGAAGGAGTTGCGGACGCCGAGCAGGGCGGCGCTCGCGATGGCCGTGCCGCCGGCCGCAGCCCCGCCCGAGGCGAGGATGCCGATCAGCGCGAACTGCGATCCGCCGCTGAACATGACGAGGCTGAGCACGCACGCCTGCCAGACGTCCAGACCGGAGGCCGTCGCGAGGGCGCCGAACGAGATCCCGTACAGGGCGGTCGCGATGCCGACGGCCCAGCCGGAGCAGGCCGCCGCGCGTTCCTCGCTGGTCCGTTCCTGGCGCATCGCCTCCCGACACTACCGGGTGCGCGCCCGCTCAGTGGAACAGGCGGGGAGACCAGGTGCTCGGCGATCGAGTCATCCAGCGTCCACGGCAGGAAGATGACACGGTAGATGACCGGCGCGATGACGACATCGAGGATGTCGTCCGCGGTGACGCCGGAGTCGGGGTAGCGGTCGAGGAGCAGGTTCGCCTCGACCCGCCGATTGCGCAGGCAGTAGGACTGCTGCTCGCCGGCGGCCGAGGCGCCGCCGCGGAGGAGGGCCGCGTTGACCGGCTTGCGATAGTGCTCGACGATCTCCCGCGTCCATGCGGTCAGGTCGGCGCGGAGGTCGCCGTTGGCGGGGAGCGGGCGTTCCGGGTCGAGGCGGTAGGTGGCGATGTCGTTGATGAGGGTCGGCAGATCGCCCCAGCGGCGGTAGATGCTGGTCGGGTTGACGCCGGCCCGTTCGGCGATCATCGGGACGGTGACCTTCTCCTGGCCCTTCTCCTCGACGAGCTCCTCGACGGCGGTCCGCACGTTGTGGATGACCGCTGCGCTGCGGCCGCCTGTGCGCCGGGCGGGAGTGGTCGTGGATTCCATGGGAATAGCTTAAAGCAAATTCTGTTGCTTTATCTGAGCAATCGCTCTATAGTCGCAAAAAGCAATCAGAATTGCTTTAAGGAGCCGACATGACCACAGCCGAAGACACCCGCACCGGCGGCATCCTCGCCGTCCGGCCGACGCCGTCTGCACGCCGCACCCGTGGCTTGCGCCTGCGCCCGGTGGCCGCGTTCGCCGGCACGTCCCTCGCGTTCGTCGCCGTCGCGCTCGCCGTGGGCGCCCCGAGCCCGCTCTTCGTGCTGTACGAACAGGAGTGGGGCTTCCAGCCGTGGCTGCTGACCGTAGCCTTCGCCATCTACGCAGTGACCCTGCTGATCACACTGCTCATCGCCGGCTCGCTCTCCGACCACATCGGACGGCGTCCCGTGCTGATCGGAGCGCTGGCGCTGCAGGTGGTCGCCATGCTGATCTTCCTGTTCGCGCCCGACATCGGCTGGATCATCGGCGCTCGCTCGGTTCAGGGCGTCGCCACCGGCGCCGCGATGAGCACATTCACCGCCGCCCTGGTGGAGCTGGCGCCCGAGCGCCAGAAGAAGCTGGGCGCCACCATCGGCAGCACGGCGCCGGTCGGCGGCATCGCGGTCGGCGCGTTCCTGACCGGCCTCGCGGTGCAGTTCGTCCCGCAGCCGACCACGCTCGTGTTCGTCGCCCTCGCGCTGCTGTTCGCGGCCGGGATCCTCGTCATCATCGCATCGCCCGAGACCGTGCAGCGCCGCCCCGGGGCCGCGCGGTCGCTGATCCCTCGCCTCCTCGTCCCGCGCGCCGCGCGCAGCGAGTTCCTCGGGGCGATCCCGCTCTTCCTCGCCACGTGGATGCTGGCCGGCCTGTTCATCGGGCTGTCGCCGTCCATCCTGCACGGCGTGTTCCACCTCGACAGCGGTCTGCTCAACGGCGCGATCGTCGCCGCACCGCCCGCAGTGGGCGCCACCGCCGGGCTGCTGCTCACGCGGGCGCCGGCGCGCCGGACCGTGGTGTGGTCGATGGCCGCCATCGTGCTCGGCGTCGCCGTCGCCGCGGTGGGGATCGCCGGGGCCATCCTGCCGCTGCTGTTCGCCGGGGCGGTCATCGCCGGGGGCGGGTTCGGCGCCGGCTTCTCGGGGATGCTGCGCATCCTGGCGCCGCTCGCGCCGAACGACCAGCGCGCGGAGCTCTTCGCCGCGGTGTTCCTGGTCAGCTACCTCGCGTACGGCCTCCCGGCGCTGGTCGCCGGGGAGCTGATCGGCACGATCGGCCTGCTGCCGACCGCGCTCGGCTACTCCGCCGCGATCGCGATCGCATCGGTCGTCGCCCTCGTCGTTCAGGCGCTCAGATCACGTCGATGAGCACCTTGCCCACGACGCCGTCCTCCACGGCGTCGTGGGCCGCCGCCGTCTGATCCAGGAGAAAGCGGGTGATCGGGAGGCCGTGTTCGGCGCCCACGCGCGGGGCCCCGTCGGCCGCGGCGGCCGCGACGGCGCGCACCGCCGCATCCTTCGTCCCGTCGTCCACCGTGTAGGTGAGCACGAACTGCCAGCGCAGGTTCTTCGACATGCTGGGCCGCACCGGGATGGTCACGGAGTCCTGCCCCGGTGCGTCTGCGTAGCTCGCGATGGTGGCGTTCGCGCCGGCGACCTTGACGTCGAGTTCGGCGTTCGCGATGACGTTGACCTCCACCACGATGTCCACGCCGCGCGGGGCCAGCGCCCCGATCGCCTGCGCGGTGTCCAGGTCGGTGTAATCGACGACGTGGTGGGCGCCGGCGGCCCGCGCAAGCTGCACCTTGTCGTGGCTGCTGACGGTTGCGATCACGGTCGCGCCGGCCCACCGCGAGCTGGATGGCCGCGTGGCCCACCGCGCCCGCGCCGCCGGCGACCAGCACGGTGCGACCGTCCAGTGAGCCAGGGCCAGCTCCGCCGGCGCGTGCTCGTAGGCGGTCAGCGCCCGGTGGGCGGTCAGGGCCGGGATGCCGAACGACGCGCCCTCGTCGAAGCTCACGTCATCGGGCAGGGCGACCACGTGCCGGACCGGGAGCACCACGAGCTCCTGCGCCGTGCCGTCCGGGCGCTGGTAGGCCGCATCCCACACCCACACCCGGTCGCCGGGCGCGAACGCGGTGACCCCGTCTCCCACCTCGTCGACCACTCCGGCGCCGTCCTGGTTCGGGACCTGCGGCCGGGGCAGCTCCCTCGAGCCGCTGCCGCGCCGGGCCTTCCAGTCGGTCGGGTTGACGCCCGAGACGTGGATGCGCACGCGCACCTCGCCGGGGCCGGCGTGCGGCTCCTCCCGCTCGCCGAGGGTGAGGACGCCGGAGTCGCCGGTGCTGGAGTAGCTGACAGCCTTCATGGCACCAGCCAACCATGAGCGGCGCCGCCGGGCGAGCGGCCCACGGACGTCGCGAGTCAGCCGGCCGAGCAGGCGCCCGAGCTGATCGGCGCCGAGCCGACCGATGAGAGCACCGGCCGGAGCTCGGTGAGCGTCAGCGCGTAGCCGGTGTCGCCGTCGGTCGCGCTGCGGGCGAAGACGACACCCGCGACCTGGCCGTTGCCGTCGAGCAGCGGGCCGCCCGAGTTGCCGGGGCGCACGACGCCGCGCAGCGAGTAGATGTCTCGGTCGACGCTGCCGCTCTGGTAGATGTCCGTGCCGCGGGCGGTGACCCGGTCGCGCACCCGCTGCGGCGAGACGGTGAACGGACCGTTGCCGGGGTAGCCGGCGGCGTAGGCGGCGGCCCCGCCGTGAGATCGGGGCCGATGTCGAGCGCCGGGGCGTTGAGGTCGGTCACGTCGAGCACGGCGAGGTCGCGCGACGGGTCGAAGGCCACGAGGGTGGCGCGGTCGACGGTGCCGCTTCCGGCCTCCCGGACGACGACGGAGGACGCTCCGGCCACCACGTGCGCGTTGGTCACGACGCGACCGCGCTGCACGACCCATCCGCTGCCCTCGGAGTCGACCCCGCAGGCGGGCTTCGAGGCGAGCACCGTCACGACCGACTGCTGTGAGTTCGCGACCGCCGCCGGCACGGACGCGTCGGGTTCGGGCACGGCCCGGATCGGCTCGCCGCCCTCGAAGACCTTCGGCAGCCCGGCGCCGGCCAGAGCGTCGTCCACCGCGCCGAGGACCGTGGAGGACGGCAGCGGAGCCATTCCGTCGAGGGTCGCGACGACCCGCGACGAGTTCGCGGCCTGCACGACGGTCGCGAGGCCCGTCGCCATGGCGAAGCCGGCGAGCAGCCAGACGACGACCGCCCAGGTCAGGAGGCCGAGCACAGCGCCGATCAGAGAGTCCAGCCAGCGGATGGGGCCGTGCCGCAGCAGCTTGCCGACGATGCTCGCCAGCGCACCGACCAGCGCGTACACGACGCCGGCGCAGACCAGGATGACGATCGCGGCCACCACGGAGCGCTCCGTGACCGCGCCGTACCCGTTGGAGGCGGTCCAGCCGACGACGAGCGGGGCGAGCGTCAGGCCCAGCCACAGGCCCAGTCCCAGCCCGATCAGGGTTCCGGCCGAACGGATGGCGCCCTTGCTCCACCCTGCGGCGATCGCGATGATGGCGAGCACCACGAGCACGACGTCGACCACGATCTCCACGCGCCCCACCCTGCCCCACGAGACTGTGCGACTGCTCAACCCCGCGTGAGCATCCTCTGCTCGCGGACCCCTGTCGGCGGTCGCGTCGAAGACTACCGTCCGCTTTCACAGCCCATCCGCGACGAAGGAGGCACCATGTCGGATCCCCGGGCCAACGGCGACGACGAGCGCGAGGACCTCGCGCCGGGCGAACGTCAGTACACGAGTGCGGATCTGACGGCGCACGACCCCGAGGAGGGGCAGCTCGACGAGTCAGGCGACCGGGCCTCCGGCGACTAGAGCCGCCCGTCCTCCTCGTCGCCGTCGTCCACGGATTCCGGGGCGGGCTGCTGGACCGGCACGATGTCGGGATCCATCTGCTCCTCCGGGACGACGTCCGGGAAGTCGGTTGCCTGCTGTTCGCTGGTCTGTCTGGCCATGGGCGAACGCTACGCCTGCGGCGGGGGCGAGGATAGCCCCTCACACCCCGTCGTCGGGCGGAGTCGCGCCGTCCGATGGCGTCCGCCGCGCGGTGAGAAGCACGATGACCACGCCGATCACCGCCAGCACGACGATCGCGATCGCGATGCCGATGACCAGGCCCAGGTCGGTGCCGTTCGACGCCGGGGCGGTCGGCCTGCGCCGTGGACGCGCTGGCCGCCGGGGGAGCGGTGGAGACGGTTGCGCCGCTCGACGAGGACGCGCTCGGGGTCGAGGGTGCACCGCAGGGCGAGGCCTCCGTTCCCTTCGCGGCGGCCGTGCCGGCGGGCGGCTGGTATGTGAAGGCGTACGACGACGAGACCGTGTGACCATCCGCAGAGACGATCTGGTACGTGACCGTGTAGCTGCCGGCGTCTCCGAGCGCCACGGGTGCGCTGAGCTTCGTGTCCGCGGCGGTCGCGCAGCCGGTCTCGAAGTGGCGTGCAGCGGACCCCGGCCCGGTGACGGTCAGCAGGTTCGTCGATCCGTTGCCGGAGAGATCCAGCACCCGGTCGTTGAACGTCACCGTCACGGCCTGCAGCGGGGTGGTGACGGTGGAGTCGGCGGCCGGGTCGCTGCCCACCACGTAGTCGTGCGCATCCGCCGCTCCCGCGGGGCCAGCGCGATGGCGGCGGCCGCTGCGATGGCGGCGGCCGCGGCGAGCATCCTGTTCCTCATCGCTGCACCACGCTCGGCGCCGCGACCGACGCGGGTCAGGGCGAACACCGCGATCACGAGGGCGATCGCGCCGAGCGCCAGCCCGCCGACGGCGAGGGCCAGGGAGACGACCGTCGAGGTCGTGCCGGCGGCAGCCGACTGCGGCGATGGCGCAGCCGTCGCGACCAGGGGCGGGCGTGCTCCCCTCCGAGGGCGCGGGGTCGTCGATGTAGAGGGTGGGTGCGGGATGCTCGGGCTCCGGCCCCCCGACGCGGGATGTCGGCTGGTCCCAGTCCACCACCGAGCCGTCGGAGTAGTACTGGTGGGTCGGCAGGACGACGGAGCCGGTCTCGGCACCGCGCCGGCCGAGATGGTGAAGCGCTGGAACTGGCCGGGAGCGACCTGCACGCCGCCGGCCGCCGTCCACGTGACGCGCACGGGCGCCTCGGTGATCGTGCCGTCGTCCGTCTTCACGGGTTTCGCGAGCTTCTCGGTGTCGACCGTGGTGGTCCATCCCGCGAGCGGCAGGTAGCTCACCGACGTGAACGGTGTCGCCGTGGGCAGGTCCACGACCAGCTTGACCGTTCCGCGCGGTCGCGGACTCGGTCGGAACTTTGAACGTCAGATCGGTGTAGCTGCCCGGCGTCGCCCGGTCGGGGTCGACGTGGATGTGGGCGCTCGCGGCGAGCGGCGCGCCCGCCAGGAGCAGAGCGGTGGATGCCGCCGCGACGGACGCGGCGAACGTGGACTTCTTCATGGTTTTCCCTCAGAGCGTCGGATCGTCGATGAGCGCGGGCGCGACCCTGCGGCGACGACCCGGGTTCCGGGCGGCCGTCAGAGCGCGCAGGCGAACGCCGGCGGCCCGCGATGGCGGAGCCGGGCGAGGGGGAGGCCGAGGTCGCGCAGGCGCACCGGCTCGGCAGTGGCCGGAGTGCCGACGCATGCGCGCACGAGCACGGGAATGACGACGAGGCGATCCGCAGCGCGGGCGACGCGAACCCGAGCGGTGTCGAACAGCCCCCAGAACGCCTGCTCGCCGAAGCGCAGCGCGATGACGGTCACCAGGACCGCGGTGGTGTGGGTGAGCCACATCGACGGGCTCAGCTCCGAGCCGTGCGTGGCGGGCATCGCACCGCCCGTCATGACGAGGTGGGCGCCCGCGTGCAGGTGCGTCATCCCGCCTGGTCCTGTGAAGTGTGCGGCACTCGCTCCGGCGCCCAAGGAGAAGAGCGCGTGGAAGAGGAACTGGCTCAGCGCGACTGCGGCGGTCAGCCGCCACAGCGACAGCCGTCGCGCGGTGAGGGCGACGGATCCGAGGGTGGCGAAGGCCATGCTGAGCGCGAGGGCGACCGGCCCGGGGCCGAGCCTCCTCCGGCGACGTGGAACAGCGCGGCGACGAAGATGGCCGCGCTCGAGGCGAGCGCCCCGCGCGTCAGGCGAGCCCACCTCGATCCCATGCGCATCCTCCGTGTCGTCGGGGTCTTCGGAGCCAGTCTACGGATCGGATGCGCGGCGCCCCGGCGGGGCCCGCAACGGGGCCGCCTGCCCGACCGTGGGAGAGGCAACAGCGCGTTATCCTGTGCGGGTGGCGGACACGTGGCGGCGCAGGGTGCTGGTGGTCGAAGACCACGCCCTGATGCGCTCGCTCGTGGCGGACGCCTTCGGCCGGCGCGGCTTCGACGTGACACCGGCCGCCTCCACCGCCGAGGCGCTCGCGCTGGCGGAGAGCGCCGACCCGGACCTGCTCGTGACGGACATCGACCTGGGGCAGCGGCCCAACGGCGTCGAGCTCGCGACCATCCTGCGGGCGCGGGCTCCGCACGTCGCGGTCATGTTCCTCAGCAACCTCTCCCGCGAGGCGGCCGCGGCGCAGGCGCGCAGCGTCGTCGCCGGCGCCTCCTTCGTCAACAAGTCGGCCGTGGAGTCGGTCCGAGGAGCTGGTGGATGCCGCGGAGGCGGTCCTCGCCGACCGCCCGGTGTCGCGGGAGTCCGCCGGAACCGACGCTCGCTCCCGCCTCCTCGCCCTCACCGCGGGCCAACTCGAGACCACGCGGCTGCTCGCGGCGGGGCTCACCAACGCCGAGATCGCCCGGCAGCGGAACGTCACCGTGCGGGCGGTCGAGAAGAGCGTCGAGCAGGTGTTCGCGGCGCTGGGCCTCGCGGGCGGCGAGCGGACGACCCCGCGCGTCGCCGCCGCCACCCTCTACACCGCGACGTTCGGCGATCCGGCGACAGGCCTCTGAGCGTGGCGACGACACTGCGCCGCTCCGTCGCGCGCGCCTTCGGCCCCTTCGCGATCACCTGGTGGACCTGGCTCGTCACCCTCCCCTTCGCGCTGACGGTCATGTCGGGCGTGCAGTACGTGCACGGCGGCCCGGCGGAGGTGCTCGCCGTCGCGGGACTGCAGCACGCGATCCTCGGCGGTCTGCTGCTCCTCGGGGCCGGCGTCCTGCGCCGCGTCGGGGGCCACGCGCGTCCCGTCGCCGTGATCGCGGTCTTCGCCCTGATCGGGGCCGCGCGCCCGGTGCTGTTCCTCGAAGCAGGTGGGTTGCTCGGCATTCCGGTCGTGACAGGCGACCTGGCCGGGCGGATGACGATCAGCGTGGTCGTGGTCACGGTCATGTTCGCGCTCGTCGCTGCCGGCGTGGATCTGGTGCACGAGCATCGCGGAGTGTTCCGCCGGCTGAGAGCGGCGCAGAGCGCCGCGGACCGCGACGGGGACTGGGCGTCGGAACGCCTCGCCCGGCTGCGCAACACCGCGGTGGACGAGGTGATGACGGCCCTCGAGGATGCAGCAGAGACCGCCTCCGCTCACCGGATGGACCCCGCCGAGGCGGCAAGGCTGCTCCGTCGGCTGGCGGAGGACGTGGTCCGCCCCGCGAGCCACCGGGTGTACGACGACGAGGTCGGCGCGGGGACGCCCGAGCCGGAGCCGCCGCGCTTCGGCGAGTGGCCGGCATCCTTCTCGCGGGCATGAGAGCCGCGCCTCCCGTCTCGACGGTGCTGCTGTTCACCGGCCTGGTGCTGCCGTTCGCCCTCATCCTCGTCGGCCCCGTCAGCATCCTCCCCCTGGCGGTCGGCCTGATCGTGCTGGTCGGCGCGGGGGTGGGGATCAGCGCGCTGCCGCTCCCGAAGCCGGTCGTGCCGCGCGTGCTGGTGCTGGTGCTCCTCCAGGCGGCCGTCGGTGTGCTCCTGGCGGCGGTCTGCGCCCTCGGACTGCTTCTCGCAGGCGGTGATCCCTCCTGGGCATGGTTCCAGGCGATCACCTACCCCGTGGTCGCGCTCGCCGTCGCGTTCGTGGTCTCCCTCTCCATCCGGGTGCGGCAGGACCAGGCCGAGCTGGAGTCGGCCCTCCAGGCGAACATCGCCGCCACGGCACGCGTCCGCTCCGAGTACGAGCGTGAGCGCGCCGCCCTCGCCCGGCTGCTGCATGCCGGGGTGCAGTCGGAGCTCATCGCGGGCGCCCTGAGCCTCACCGCTTCGCCCGGCAACGGACCGGTGACGGCCGCCCAGCGCATCGCCGAGGTGGTCGGGCGTGCAGGGAGGCGCTTCGCCGGGGAAACCAGGAGCCGCACGCGGCGGACGAGGTGCGCGCGCTGATCGACAGCTGGTCGTCGGCGATCGATCTGCGAGCCCGCATCGGCGACGCCGTCTGGGAGCGGCTCGGCGACCCGCAGCGCGCGTCCGCCGTCGTGGACACGCTGTCGGAGGGCCTCGCGAACGCGGTGCGGCACGGCGACGGGTCGGCGGTCGAGGTGGAACTGCGGCCGACCGGCGCCGACGGCGTGGAGCTGCTGATCCAGTCGGGCGGAGCCCTCGGCGCGACGCGGCCCGGTATCGGGCTGAGACAACTCGCAGAGCGTGGCACGGTGGCTCTGAGGGAGGCCGCCGGGCGTGTCGAACTCGCCGTCGTCATCCCCTGACCGGTCGCTGGGAACCCCGTCGTATCAGCCGTACCACCGGGCTTCAGCCGGGCCCGCGCGCCCTAGATTCCAGGGGACGGACAGTGTTGACGTCCCGGTCCCGGGTGGGGGCCCCCGCGTGACCCGAACGTGCGGGATGAGCCCCCTGCCGGGATCTATTCGTCTGTATTGATGGAACATCCAGCCGAAATCCGATAGAAAAGATCGGTACGCTTTCGCGCCCGCCCCAGGCGCTGCCCTCGACCGTCTCGTCCAGGAAGTACCCAGCAGCTTGCAGCAGTCCACTCCCCCCGTGCGGTCTCGCCGCGCTCTCCGGGCACCCGTCGTGGTGGATGTGGACCAGCAGACGCAGATCTCGGACGACCCGGTCAGCGCGTTCACCACGCCGGAGGAGCTGACCGCGACGCAGGCCTTCCTGAGCCGCCGGGCCGCCCTCGAGGCGGAGCGCAGCCGGCCGCGCAAGCGCGAGCGCATCGTCGTCAAGCCCACCCGCGCCGAGCGGAGCCCGAAGGCCCCCCGTGCCGCGCGGGCGCCGCGTCCGGCACGAATCGAGCGCCCGGCTCGACCGCCTCGCGCTCACGCCGAGCGCCGGCGCCTGGGTGTCCACGCGGTCGTCATGCTGGCGCTCGCCGCCTTCTTCGGCACCGCCGCCCTCCCCGCCTACGCGACCACGGGCGAGGGTTCGACCGTCGGCGCGGCCCGCACCGCCCTCGCGGTGCAGACGCTCACCGGCGGCGGCGTCACCCAGGTGGTCGCGCGTGACGGCCTCGACATCCAGGAGAGCCCGCAGGCGCTCGACTCGACCACGAACTCCACCGTGTCGCCGACGGTTCAGGCGCTCGCCGTGCAGATCATGGGGGCCGTGGCCTCCGGTCGTCTCGTCGGCTCGACGCCGAACCACATCCCCGAGATCGCCGACCTCGCCGAGGGTCGCGCCGTTCCGGGCTGCGGGGTCGACTACCGCGTGCTGCAGGCCATCTCGGTCGCCCTCGACAACTTCAACCAGGTGGGCGTCAGCGACATCAACCGGCGCTGCACCGGCCAGATCGAGGGCGCGGGAACCGACTCCGCGCACTACGCCGACGGCGGCGGCCACGCGGTCGACTTCTATCTGCTGAACGGCTCGCCGCTCACCGGTGGCGACGCCAAGTCGGTCGAGCTGATCAAGATCCTCGACCCGCTCGTGCCGGACGGCACGGGCCTCGGCCAGGTCGGCTGCCGCTCGTCGATGAGCCTGTCCAACTTCAAGCCGTTCGACGACACGTGCAACCACCTGCACATCGACTTCCTGCGGTCGTCCGGCCCGGCCCTCCGCTACGGCTGAGCCTCAACCGAAGAGGGTGAGCGCCGCCCACTGTACGAGGATGACCGTCTTGCCGTCCGCGATGCGGCCGTCGGCCACCCACTGCAGCGCCTCGTCGTAGGGCACGACGACCGGCTCGATCTCCTCGCCCTCCTCTTCCAGCCCGCCCCCGCCGGCGATCTCGCCCGGGAGGTACGGCGCCGCGTAGAAGTGCACGCGTTCGGTGACCGACCCGGGGCTCATGTACAGGTCGAACAGGTGCGTCAGCTCGCCGATCCGCACACCGAGCTCCTCGGCGGCCTCGCGGCGGATGGCCTCCTCCGGCCCGTCGCCGTCCAGCAGGCCACCGGCGGACTCGACCAGCATCCCGTCGGGGTGCCCGTTCACGTAGGCGGGGAACCGGAACTGCCGTGAGAGCAGCAGCGTGCGACCGACGGGGTCGTAGAGCAGCACGGTGGCTCCGTTGCCGCGGTCGTACGTCTCGCGGGCCTGCGTCGTCCAGACGCCGTCGCGGCCGCGGTAGTCGTATGTGGTACGGCGCAGCACGTGCCAGCCGTCCGAGGTGACCTCGACCTCGCGGATGCGCACGTCCGCGTTGCCGGTCAGGTCTCGTCCGGTGAGGTGAAGGCCGCTCCGGCCCCGGCTGTCGGGGATGTCGTGGCCGGGACGCGGATCGCTCATGCGACGAGCCTAGCGAGCCGCCTTCTGAGCCTGACCGGGCTGGGCTCGCCCCGGGCCGTAGCGCCGACGGATCTCGCGCGCCGCCAGGATGTCACCGGCGTGCACCTCGCGCCGCTTGACCAGGGCCTTGTCCGACTTGAGCGGCAGCCGCAGCACGTCGTCGGCCTCGATCCCGGCCACGAGCTCGCGGGCGCGCTCCGTCTCGGAGTCGAGCTCGGCGCCGAACAGCAGCGCGTTGTTCGCGATCCAGATCCACAGCAGGAAGACGATGATGCCGGCGAGCGTGCCGTACGTCTTGTCGTAGTTGCCGAAGTTGCCGACGTAGAACGCGAACCCGGCCGACGCGATGCCCAGCACGACGATCGCCGCGATCGAGCCGGGGTGAGCCAGCGGAACCGCGTGTGCTTGACGTTCGGGGTGGATGCGTAGAGCACCGCCACGAGCAGGACGATGACGATGACCACGACCGGCCAGCGGAGGACGTTCCACGCCGCGACGAACGCCTCGCTCAGGCCGATGAACCCGCCGAGGAACTCGAGGACCGGACCGGAGACCACGAGCAGCAGCGCCAGCAGCGAGACACCGACGAGGGCCAGGAGCGTCACCCCGAGCTGCACCGGGCGCAGGGCGATGAACGTGCGCCCCTCCTGCACCCCGTACACGCGGTTGAGGGCGCGGCCGAAGGCGCCGACGTAGCCGGAGGCCGACCACACGGCGCCGACGATGCCGATCGCGAGCGCCCACCCGGTGGCCGGTGACGACGCGAGGCTCTCGATCGGGCCCTTCAGCACATCGGTCATTCCGGGGGCGAGGTCGTTGACCATCCCGAACAGCGCGTCGATGCCCGCCTGGCTCTGGCCGACGATGCCGAGGAGGCTCACCAGCGCGAGCAGCGCCGGGAACAGCGACAGCACGCCGAAGTACGTGAGCCCGGCGGCGAGGTCGGTCGCCTGATCGGTGGAGTAGCTGCGCATGGTGCGCTTGAGGATGAAGCCCCACGGCAGGCGGTACCAGGGGAGGCTGTTGTGGTCCTCGATCCGCCGCATCGCCTTCGCGCGGTCGCTGCCCACCCCGCCCCGGTCAGTGGGCACGCCCGCGCCTCCGCACCAGCAGGGTGGCGATCCCGGCGGCCCCGGCGGCCACGACCAGGAAGAGCCCGGTGAAGAAGGCGGGATGCGACCGGATCTGCACGCGGATGTTGAAGGTCGCGAAGAGGTCGTCGAGCGTGCTCGCAAGTTCTTCGCGCGTCACTTCGAGGTCGAGCTTGAGGGAGTTGATGCCCGCGCCCTTGGGGAGCGGCGGGCGGCCTGCGGGGCGCTCGCCCTCGCGGCTCACCGAGGGGACGGTCTCCGAGGTCACGGCTGTTCTCCCTTCAGGGCCTGCACGTCGGCGCGCATCTCGCTGCCGAGATCGTCCGGAACGGGCGGCAGGCCCTTCTTGAGGCTGCGCATCCCGATGAGGCCGAGCACGACCGCGATGACGATGAGGATGACGCCGACGATGATCGCGGACAGCCAGGCGGGCAGGATGAGCGCGAAGCCCAGCACCGCCGCCGTGATCAGCACCGCGAACGCGAAGAAGAGGAACAGCAACGCGCCGATGAGCAGGCCGGCGCCGATACCGGCGGCCTTCGCCTTCGCGGCCATCTCGGCCTTGAAGAGGGCCAGTTCGGTCGAGACGAGGCGGCGCAGCTGGGCCACGAGGTCGCGGGTCAGCTCCGGCAGCGGACGGAGCCCGCGGGTGGTGCGGCGGCGCTCCGGGGCAGCGGTGGCGTGTCGGCCATCGGTTCGGGCTCCTCTCAGACGCTGTAACGCCGAACGTACCCCACGGCCACGCGCGAGTGAACCCGTGATGGTGCACACTAGGGGCATGAAGGGCAACGAGCTCGCGGGGCGGGGCGGCATCCTCGCGGCCGTGGTCCCCGGCCAGCCGGTCGCGGTGCTGGAGCAGGCCGCACGTCTGGCGGACGACCTGGACGTCCCGCTCGTGTGCGCGAACGTCGACCCCGACCGCTACGTCGTGTCGAACTACGTCGACGGAACGGTGGTCGCGCTGCCGTACGACCCGGACCTGCCGGAAACCGAGGAGGAGCGGTTCGACCCCGACCTGGAGGCGCACATCCGCACCGTGCTCGACGGCCGCGGCATCCCGTATTCGCTTCAGCAGCTCGCGGGCGACCCCGCCTGGTCGCTCGCCCGGCTGGCCGACGAACTGGACGCCCGCTACATCGTGGTCGGGACGCGCGAGGCCGGGCTGCGCGGCAGCCTGCGCGAGTTCTTCAACGGCTCCGTCGCGATCCACCTGGCGCACCGCCAGCACCGTCCTGTGATCGTCGTTCCGCTCAACCCCGTCCCGGGAGCCCAGCGCTTCCCGTGGGAAGACCCGCCGGCCCAGTGACGCCGGACCGTCACGGAGCGCCGCTGCATCTTCGGCCGCGCTCGCTCCTGTTCGTCTTCCTCGGCGGCGCCCTCGGCACGGCCGTCCGGTATCTGCTCACCCTCGCCGTCCCTCCGGTCGGCGGGGTTCCGCTGATCACGCTGCTCATCAACGTCACCGGCGCGTTCATCCTCGGCTGGCTGTTGCAGACGCTGGCCCAGCAGGGACCGGACGAGGGCGCGCGTCGCGACGTGCGCCTGTTCGCGGGCACCGGAATCCTCGGCGGCTATACGACGTACAGCTCGCTCGCGGTCGACACGGACGGCCTCATCGCCGCGCAGAGCGTCGGGCTCAGCGTCCTCTACGCCACCGCCACGATCGTCATCGGCGCCGCCGCGTCGGTCGCCGGGATCGCGCTGGCATCGGGTATCGCGCGCCGCCGCGCGGATCGGGATCGCGGATGACGGGGTTGCTCGTGCTGGCCGTCGCGGCGGCCGGCGGCGTCGGCGCGGTCGCGCGGCTCGTCGTCGACGGAGCTCTGCGGGCGTGGCTGCGGGTCGGCTTCCCGATCGGGACGACGATCATCAACGTCACGGGATCGTTCCTGCTGGGGCTCGTGACCGGGCTCGCGCTCGCGCACGGCCTGCCGCCCGAGTGGCGTGCGGTGCTCGGCACCGGGTTCCTCGGCGGGTACACCACCTTCAGCACCGCCAGCTACGAGACCGTGCGTCTTGCGCAGCAGCGGCGCTACCGGGCCGCCCTGGTGAACGGCGTGGGGATGCTGGCGCTGGCGCTCGCCGCTGCCGGCCTCGGGCTATGGCTGGGCCAGCTGGCCTGACCCCGCTCGGTCAGCCCAGGTCGGCTTCCTGCTCCATCCACCACTCGGTGAACTCCTCGGCGCGGCCATCCTCCGCCAGGCGGACGATCCACAGGTTGCTGTAGATGGGGCCGTCGTCGTAGTCGGTGACGCCCTCGACGAAGTACACCGGACCGTCCTGGCCGAGCAGCCGCCACTCGAAGGTCGTGGTGCCCGGGTCGTCCTGCGCCTCGAGCCAGCCCTCGACGATCTCCGCGTGCCCGTCCCAGGGCTCGGCGAACGGTTCGGTGCGGTAGCTCGCGTCCTCGGTGAACAGGGCTCTGATGTCGTCGGACTCGTTGCTCTCCCATGCGCGCCGGTACAGCTCGATCCAGTTGGTGATCGCGTCCGCCATGCCCCCGTTATACGCCCTGGCCGCGACGCGCCGCTACGCTGGCGGCATGCTGGAGCCGTTCGCTTCGTGGTCCGAGTTCAATGTGGCGGTCGCCGGGGCCGGCGCGGCGCTCGGCGGCCTCCTGATCGTCGCCCTGTCGGTCAACATCCGGATGATCGCCGAGTCGCGGGGACTGGCCGCACGCGCCAGCGCCTCCATCGCGTCGCTCATCCTCGGCGTGGCCCTGTGCTGTGCGGCGCTCATCCCCGGCCAGGTGCCGGTCGGATACGGCGTCCAGGTGCTGGTGGGAACGGCGCTCTGCGGCGTCGTCGTGGTGCGGTCGGCGCTCGCCGTGCAGCGGGATGCGGTGCAGACCGGGTTCCGGAGGTGGACGGCCGAACGCGTCGCGCTGTTCTCCGTCCCGCCCGCGGCCTATGCGATCGGGGGAGTGCTCCTGGTTGCGGGCGCCGAGACGGGCGGGCTCGTGTTCGTGGCGGTGGGTACCATCCTGGCCATCATCACGACCGTGCTGTTCTCATGGGTGGCGCTGGTCGAAGTGCTGCGCTGACCAGCGCGCCGCTCAGGCGGGCTGGGCGGTCAGCTGGGGAGCGCATCCACCAGCGGGCTCAGCTCGGGGATCGCCTTGGCGCCGTCGAGCGCCCGGGTGAGTGCGGCGTCGTGCACCGGGCGCGCGGTGTCGAGCAGCCGGTGACCGGACGCGGTCAGCTCGGTGTAGATCCCGCGGCGGTCGTCGGCGCAGAGGATGCGCGTCAGCAGGCCGCGCTCCTCCAGGCGGTTCACGAGCCGGGTCGTGGCGCTGGGGCTCAGGGCGCTCGCCCGGGCGAGCTGCTGCATCCTCATGTGCCAGCCGTCCTGCCGGGCCAGCGCGTCCAGCACGGTGTATTCGACGACGGAGAGTTGCACGTCGCGCGTGAGGTCGCGCTCGAGCTCCGCCTCGATGTAGCCGTGCAGGGCGGCGAGCGTGCGCCAGCCGTGCGCGCGCACCTCGACCGCGTCGTCGGCGATGCCCATGACGTCTCCCTTGCATTATGTAGTTGCACGTGCAACTATTTACAGCGCGTCTGCAACTAACAGGGTAGCGCACCCTGCCCCACCAGCACCGTCGTATCCAGAAGGAGACACCCATGCCCGCTGGCCTGATCGCCCTCGCCCTCGGAGGATTCGGCATCGGCCTGACGGAGTTCGTCATCGCCGGGCTGCTGCCCGAGGTCGCCGCCGACTTCCACGTCGACGAGGCGACCGCCGGCTGGCTGATCTCCGGATACGCGCTCGCGGTCGTCGTCGGCGCGCTCGGGCTGACTGCGGCGGCGACGCGGATCCCCGCAAGGCGGCGCTGCTCGGCCTCATGGTGCTGTTCATCGTCGGCAACCTGATGTCGGCGATCGCGCCCGACTACGGCGTGATGCTCGCCGGCCGCGTGGTGGCGGCCCTCTGCCACGGCGCCTTCTTCGGCATCGGCTCGGTCGTCGCCGCCGGCCTCGTGGCGGCTGAGAAGCAGGCGCGTGCGATCGCGATCATGTTCACCGGGCTGACCGCCGCGAACGTGCTCGGGGTGCCCTTCGGCACCCTGCTCGGGCAGGCGTTCGGCTGGCGCTCGACCTTCTGGGCCATCACGGCGATCGGCGTGGTCGCGCTCGTCGGCGTCGCCGTGCTGGTTCCCGCCGGGGCGGGCGCGCGGTCGGCCTCCGGACTGCGCGGGGAGTTGTCCGCGTTCCGGTCCGGGCAGGTGTGGCTGTCGCTGGCCGCCACGGTTCTCGGCTTCGGCGGGATGTTCGGCGCCTTCACGTACATCGCCTACACGCTCACCGGCGTCTCGGGCTTCCCCCTCGGCCGCGGTGCCCTGGCTCCTCATCCTGTTCGGCCTCGGGCTCTTCGCCGGCAACTGGGTGGGCGGACGCCTCGCCGACCGCTCCGTCGACGGCACCCTGCTGTGGCTGCTCGGTGCGCTCGCCGTGGTGCTCGTGGCGTTCGCCCTCGTCGCCGGCATGCCGGTCCCGGCCGTCGTCGCGCTCGTGCTGATGGGCGCGTTCGGGTTCGCGACCGTGCCCGCGCTCCAGCTGCGCGTGCTGTCGTACGCCTCGCATGCGCCGACCCTCGCCTCGGGAGCGAACATCGCCGCGTTCAACCTCGGCAACGCGCTCGGCGCGTGGCTGGGCGGCCTCACGATCGCCGCCGGCTTCGGGTACGCCTCGCCGCTGTGGGTGGGCGCCGCCATGACCGTCGGGGCGCTGATCGTCGTGGGCGTCGCCGCGGGCGCCGCCCGCCGCACCCGTTCGGCCCGCGAACGTGCCGCGACCGACCCGCGGAATTCCGCCCTTCCTGTTCCGTAGACCGCGGCGTACACTCGCCGACGTCTCGAACGGTCAGGGGGTGATCGTATGCCGGAGGTGGCTCAGGAGCTGCACCGCCGCTTCATCACCCCTGCGCGCGTGCTGGTCGGCTCGCTGATCGCCGGCGCCGGACTGACCGTCCTCGGATTCCTCGCCGGCGGGCCCTCCGCCTCGGCGGCCGAGCCCGCACCGCCGCCCGGACCCGTGAGCGCGCTCCTGTCGAGCGCCGCCTCCGGCGTCGGCGAAGCGGTGGGCGCGGTGACCCACGCGGTCGCCCCGGCCCTCCCGGCCCCGGTTCACGAGGTGGTCTCGGCGGTCGTGGCGCCCGTCGCAGACACGGTCGACGAGGTCGCCGATCAGTCGCCCGTCTCGGCCGTCGTCGACCCGGTGGTCTCCACCGTGGACGAGGTCGTGGCAGTGGTCCCCGTCGTCGGAGACGTGCTCCCGCCCGCACCGGTCTCGTCGGTGACGCAGCCGGTGACCGGCGCGGTCGACCAGGCGGTGTCGGATGCGGTGGGCGCGGTCGACACGGCCGTCTCGCCCGTGACGTCGCCGGTCGAGTCGGCACCGCCGACCTCCGGGCAGCCGGGTTCCCCGGCGGATCCGGCCGTTCCGGCACCGACTGCCGCTCTCCAGCCGCGGGCCGAGGATGCCGTGCTTCCGTCCGTGTCGGCGGCGCTGTCCCACCCCTTCGTGAGCGTCGCTCGCTCCCTCTCCGCCGCCGCCCTGACGTCTGTATCCGCCGGAGCCCTGGGCGGAGCTCCGCTCGCTCCGGCCGGTGGCGGCGAGCCCGGTGACGGTCTGCCGGGCGGCAGCCTGCCCGGCGGCGGCTCCGCCGGTTCCGCGGGCGGCGCAGGCGGCCCGGGCGGAGCTGTGCCCGGATCCGCGGCCACAGCGGACGACTTCCTCCTCCCCGTCTCCGTTCGGAGCGGGCTCAGCGCCGCGGCCGCGGACGATCACGTCCCCGCCGGCCCCGTCGCCGACCACGACATCAGCCCCGACTGAGTGGGTCGCGGCTGCCCTGAGGCAGCACGCGACATTCGCCCGGCACATCCGTGCCCGGGCTGAGACCCACTCATTCGAAAGGCTCCACCATGAACAAGTTCGTATCCAGGGGGATGTGGTTCACCCTCTGCGTCGGCGGCCTCTGGCTCGCCGGAACGGCCGCGGCGAACGCGGCCGAGACCTCGGGCACCGACGGTGTCGCGAGCGGCGACCAGGCGGTCGTCGGCGTCACCGTCCCGGTCTCCATCGCGGGCAACGGCATCTCGGTGATCGGCGACTCGTCGAGCACCGACTCCTCGGCGGCCGCTCCCACGCCGTCGGCTCCGAGCGCGACGGTGTCGCCCGATTCGGTCAGCGGGGTGCTGACCGGCGACCAGGCGGTGGTCGACGTCAGCGTGCCGGTGGATGTGTCCGGGAACGCGGTCAGCGTCGTCGGGGACTCCGCGACGGCCGACTCCACCGCCGCCGCCCCGGCGGCGGACTCTGGCTCCGGCGCGAGCGCCACGTCCTCCGGCGCGGATGGCGTCGCCTCGGGCATCCAGGCCCCGGTCGCGGTCGACGTCCCGGTCACGGCGGGCGGCAACGCGATTTCGGTGATCGGCGACTCGACCTCGTCGGGCTCCTCCGCGAGCACCACCTCCGGCGGCTCCGGTTCGACGGCCACCTCGACCGGCACGGCGACGGACGGCGGCCTGCTGTCCGGCATCCAGGCACCCGTCTCGGCGGCCGTTCCGGTGACCGCGGGCGGCAACGCCGTGTCGGTGGTGGGCGACTCGTCGTCGACCGGTTCGACGACGGCCGCTCCGGCGGCCGGCGGCAGCACCGCCACGAGCGGTGCAGGCTCGGACGGTGGCATCCCCTCGGGCGTCCAGGCCCCTGTGGATGCGGCTCTTCCGGTGACGGTAGGCGGCAACGCGATCTCGGGGCTCGGTGACTCGACCACGTCGGGTTCGACGACGACCGCTCCGGCGGCCGGCAGCGGCAGCACCGCGACCAGCGGCTCGGGTTCGGGCGACGGCATCCTCTCGGGCGTCCAGGCCCCTGTGGATGCGGCTCTTCCGGTGACGGTGGGCGGCAACGCGATCTCGGGTGTGGGTGACTCGACCACCTCGGGGACGACCACCAACGCCCCGGCGACCGGTGGCGCGACCGGCGGCTCCACGACCGGCGGCGACTCGACGGGCGGCATCGACCTTCCGATCGGAGTGCAGCTCCCCGTGACCGTGGGCGGCAACGGTATCAGCCTCGTGGGCGACAGCGCGGCGGTCGACGTGACCATGCCGACGACCCCGGGTACGCCGACGACCCCGTCGACGCCGGCCGACCCCGCGACGCCGACCGATCCCGCGACGCCGACCACCCCGGCGACCCCGATCGCCGGCGGTCCGGATGTGGGCGCCGGCGCGTTCCCCGACGGCGGAACCACGACCGTCGCCGCGAGCGGCGCGTCGGCTCTGGCCGCCGGCTCGGGCTCGTGGGGCTCCGCGGCGACCGGCACCTCGGCGCTCGCCTCGACCGGCTCCGACGAGCTGGGCATCGGCGGCCTGGGCGCGCTGCTGGCGCTGCTCGGAGTGATGCTCGCCTTCGCCGCGGGCAACCGGGGGCACCGCCACCACACCCGCTGAGCGCATCCCTTCGGTGCTGACCTCCCGGCACGCCGGCAACCCCAGCCGCCGGCGTGCCGGGATCTCGCGCGCACGCACGCGTGCGGCGCCGACGCGCGCCCGTGCCCGCGCCTAGAAGCCGATCGGGCGCCCGGGCGTCAGCGGCTCGTCGTTGCCGACGAACGCCTCGCCACCGTTGTACGCGAGCTCGCGACGCTCGACCTCGGCGAGCAGCGCCTTGTTGAGCATCTCGGACCAGCTGCTGTCACGCTCGTCGAACGACGTCTCGACGGTAGGCCGCACGCGCTCGGTTGCGCATGGCGTCGGTCAGGTAGAAGGTCACGGTCGTGCGCTTCTTCACCGGGTTCGCCTTCGCGACGTCGGCGCTGGGAGCGACCCGGAGTTCGGCGGCGTGCTGCGCGGCAGGCGCGTCGTCGGAGGGGCCGGATGCTGATCGGTCCATGTCTCACCTTTCCGCATATCCGATGTCGATGCTCGATTTCAGATACTAATCTGTCCACCCCCGTTCCGGCCACCCTTCGCGCGCGCTAAGCATGCTTTTATGCCTGGTTATGCAGGCATTCCGACGGGCGCAGAGCCGGAATCGATCAGCGCGAGAGGCGCTCGACGATGGAGCCGAACAGCTCTGGACGGTGCGCCGCGGTCGGCACGATGCGGGGCCGGAAGCGCGACCGGGACGCCGACCACCAGGGCCGTGGTGAGCAGCCGGAAGTCGCGCGTCGTCGCGCGCCAGGCGCGCTCGTACTGCTCGGTGCTGCCCGCGCGCACCGCCGCGATCGCCGCGCGGGCCTGCGCGAAGCCGACGCGCATCCCTTCGCCGGTGAGGGCGTCCACGTAGCCGGAGGCGTCCCCCGCGAGCAGCACCCGCCCGGACGACCGCGCCCGCGCCCGCTGCAAAAGCGGACCCGCGCCGCGGGGCTCGGAGACGGTCGCGACACCGTCGAGGCGCCCGGCGAGCTCCGGGATGCCCGCGATCACCGCATCCACGTCGAGGGGCCGCGCACCCAGCACGGCGACGCCGACGGTGTGATCGTCGACTGGCGTCACGTAGGCCTCCGCGCCGTCCGACCAGTGCACCTCCACGAGAGACGTCCAGGGCTCGATCGCGAAATGCTTCCGCAGCCCGAACCGCCTCCGGTCGCCCGGCTGCCCGCGGCCCTCGAGCCCGACCATCCGACGCACCGGCGAGTG
Organism: Leifsonia sp. L25; assembly: GCF_050632895.1. The sequence goes on from NZ_JBODRZ010000004.1 coordinate 585,922, forward strand.
CAGGCCGTCGGCGGCGACGACCCACGGCGCGTCGATCGACTGGCCGTCGTTCAGCGTCAGCGTCACGCCGTCCATGCGCCGCTCGACGCCCGTGACCTTCGCCTGGATGCGTTCCGTGCCCAGCTCGGCGGCGCGCTCCGCCAGCGCCTGGTGCAGCACGGTGCGCCGAACCCCGCGACCCGGCCGGTCGGAGAACCGGTGCTCCACGCGGGCGGAGGCGTCCAGATAGGCGACCCCGTCCAGGCGGCGGCCGGGCGGATCGACGCCGATGCGGTGGAGTGCGGCCAGCGCACCGGGCATCAGGCCCTCGCCGCACGCCTTGTCGATCGGCCCGACGCGCGGCTCGACGAGCACCACGTCCATCCCGTCGATGCGCGCCTCGATCGCACAGGCCAGGCCGATCGGGCCCCCGCCCACGACGACGACCTGCGGACTCATGCGCGGGCGGTGGCCGGGAGGACGGAGGCGAGGGCGCGGTTCTCGCAGCGGATGCGCACGACGAGCAGCCACGCGTTCAGCACGGTGAACGCGAGGGCGGTCACCCAGGCGGTGTGCACCAGGGGAAGGGCGAAGCCCTCGACCACGACGGCGACGTAGTTCGGGTGCGTGAACCAGCGGTACGGGCCGCGGGTCACGAGCGGGAGGTCGCGCACGACGATGACCCGGGTGTTCCACCGCGGGCCCAGTGTGGCGATGCACCACCAGCGGAGTGCCTGACTGGCGAGCACCAGCACGAGCATCGGCCAGCCCAGCCACGGGATGAACGGACGTCCCGCGAACCAGACCTCCGCCAGGCAGGCGAGCAGGAGCCCGGTGTGCAGGGCGACCATGGCGGGAAGTGCCCGCGCCCGAACTCGACGCCGCCGCGGGCGAAGGACCACCGGGCGTTGCGGGTCGAGACGATGAGCTCCGCGATGCGCTCGCCGCCGGTCGCGAGCACGAGGAGGGTGTACCAGATCACGCCGCCGCCCGGCTCACTCTGCCAGCGCCGGGGCCGGCACGATGGCCGGCGCGGCTCGCTTCTCGCCGTCCGCCCAGCGCAGCAGCACCAGCTCGCTGGTGACCCCCGGGCCGAGCGCGAACAGCAGGCCGATCGTGCCGGCGGGATGCGCATCCAACTGTTCGGCCAGCACGTGCAGCACGGCGGCGGAGGACAGGTTGCCCACGTTGGCGAGCGAGCGCCAGCTCGCGTCCAGCGCGCCCTCGGGCAGGTCCAGCGCCTCGGAGAACGCCTCCAGCACCTTCGGGCCGCCCGGATGCGCGGCCCACGCGCCCACGTCGTCCACCTCGAGTCCGTGCGCGGCCAGGATGCCGCGTGCGTCGCCGGCGAAGTTCCGCTCGATCACCTCGGGCACGCCCGCGCTCAGAACGATGCGGAAGCCAGTGCCGCCGATGTCCCAGCCGATCACGTCGGCCGTGTCGGGATAGATGTGGCTGCGCGAGTCGACGACCTCCGGCCCGGCGAGGCCGAGCTCCTCCGCCCGCGCGTCGCCGACCATGACGACCGCGGCTGCGCCGTCGCCGAAGAGGCCGCTCGCCACGATGTTGGCCATGGAGTCGTCCCGCGCCTGAACCGTCAGCGAGCAGAGCTCGACCGACAGCAGCACGGCGACCTCGCCGGGATGCCCGGCCAGGTAGTCGTTGACACGGGCGATCCCCGCGGCGCCGGCGACGCATCCCAGCCCGAAGCTCGGCAGCCGCTTCACGTCGGGCCGGAGGCCCAGGCGCGAGACCAGCTGCGCGTCGATCGACGGCGCCGCGATGCCCGTGACGGAGGTGAAGAGGAGGAAGTCGACGTCCTCCGGCGTGAGGCCGGCGGAGCTGAGCGCGGCGGTCAGCGCGCGCTCGGCGAGCGAGGTGCCCTCGGCGATGAAGTAGTCGTTCGACTCCTGGAACGAGGCCAGCGAGCTGTAGCGCTCCAGCGGCATCACCAGGCTGCGGGTCTGGACCCCGGACGAGGCATGGATGCGGCGCATCACCTGCTGGCGTGCGGGATCGGACGTGATCATCGCGAGCAGCGCAGCGGTGATCTCCCCTTGGCTGTAGCTACGGGCGGGGAGCACCGGGGCCACCGACACGATTCGGCTCACAAGCGAAACGTACCACCGGGTTCCGCCGGCGACACCGGGGGTCGGCGGATACCCAGCGGGCACGCAACTTGGGCCCGCTGGCGCAGGAGAAACGCTCCGGATCGGGGAATCCGGAGCGCTCCTCCTGCGCCCGCGGGCGAGGGTCAGAGCGACGCGTCGACCCGGTCGCGCTGCGCGGCGGCGACGACCGCCACCAGCGGCGCGTGCAGGGGCTCGGCGGCCTCGACGCCCATGACCTCGGTCACGATCGCGGCCGCGTCCGCCTCGTCGAGCAGCCGCAGCAGCTCGACGCTCTGCGTGTCCTCCGGCACGTCGAAGCGGAGGGCGGCCCCGACGGCCGCGACGAGCGCCTCGGGGATGCCGCCCACGTACTGGGCGTAGTCGGACGCGGGGCCGATGAAGCGGTCGTCGCGCCCGAGCTTGCGGAGCGGCTCCCGGCCGACGCGGGTGACCTCGTCGACCAGGTAGGGGTTGGTGAACCGGCCCAGGATCTTGGCACGGTACGCGGCGAGCTCCTCCGCGGGCAGACCATGCTTGGCGCTGAGCGCCGCCGACGTCTCGCGCAGGGCCGCCTCGGCCGCTTCACGCACCTCCGGGATGGCGATCGCCTCGGCGATCGTCGTCGCCCCCTGCAGGAACCCCGTGTAGGCGACGGTCGCGTGGCCCGTGTTCACCGTGAAGAGCTTGCGCTCGATGTACGGGCCGAGGGAGTCGACGAAGTCCGCCCCCGGGATGGCCGGCTCGTGCCCGGCGAACGGCGAACGGTCGACGACCCACTCGTAGAACGTCTCCACGGTGACGTCGATGCCGGCGTCGGCCGCCTGCGCGGGCACGATGCGGTCGACGGCCGTGTTGGCGAAGACGGCCTTCGCGGCCAGCTCGTCGCGGGTGTCGTCGTCCGGCAGGCCGTCCATCAGCTCCGCCGCCAGCAGGTCGGAGGCGCCGATCGCGTTCTCGCACGCCATCACGGCGAGGCGCGGCGCGTCCTCGGCGCGGGCGGCGAGCCCGCGGGCGATCACCGGCGCGACGAAGCGGAGGATGCGCGGGCCGACCGCGGTCGTGACGACGTCCGCCGTCGCGATCTCGGCGACCAGCGCATCCTCCTCGGTCGCACTGTTGATCGCGCGGAAGCCGGTGACGGTCTTGGTCGCCGAGTCCTCGCCGACCAGGTGCACGTCGTACGAGTCGGCGGCGGCGAGGGCGTCGATCAGCTCGGCGTTCACGTCTGCGAACACGACCTCGTACCCGGCTTCGTGGAGCAGGAGCCCCACGAAGCCGCGTCCGATGTTGCCCGCGCCGAAGTGGACGGCCTTCACTCGTTCACATTCCCCAACAGCGCGTAGAGCGCATCCGCATCCGGAGCGTCCAGCAGCTTCTGCACGTCGTCCTCCTCCGAGAAGAGGATGGCGATCTTGGACAGGATCTCGAGGTGCTCGTTGTTCTGCCCGGCGATGCCGACGACGAACCGCACCTCCTCGCCGCCCCAGTCGAGCGGCGAGGAGTAGCGGATGAAGGAGAGCGCGGACCGCTTGATCTCGTCCTTGGACTCGTTCGTGCCGTGCGGGATGGCGAGGCCGTTCCCCATGAAGGTGGAGACGGTGTTCTCTCGGTCCTGCATCGAGTCGACGTACCCGGGGTCGACGGCGCCCGCTGCGACGAGCAGGCCACCCGCCTCCCGGATCGCGTCCTCCCGGGTGGTCGCGGAACCCGCGGCCACCACGTTCGCCCGGTCGAGAATCGTGTCGGTCATTTGGCTGCGTTCTCGGTTTCCTTCTGCTGGCTGGCGACGAGGTCGACGACCTCGTCGTACTTGGGGCTGTTCATGAAGTTGTCGACGGACACGTGGAGCGAGTTCGGCGACTGCCCCTTCGCGCGGTCGGTCAGCTCGCGCTGCGTGATGACCAGGTCGGCGGTGCCGTCGAGGTTGCTGATGGCCTGGTTGGTCACCGTCACGCCTTCGACGCCGGCCTTCTTGATCTTGTTGCGCAGCACGGATGCGCCCATCGCGCTCGAGCCCATCCCAGCGTCGCACGCGAACACGATGTTCTGCACCAGTCGCTTGGTGGCGTCGCCCTGGGCGTCTCCGGTGTCGTGCTCGCCCTCCTGGACCAGGCCTTCGAGGACCGAGGACTGCTTGCCCTTGTTGGCCTCGGTCGCGGCGACGGCGGCGGAGAGGTCGCCCGCGTTGCCCGCGGCGAGGTCGCGCTTGCGGCTGGCCCGCAGGATGATCGACGCCACGATGAACGACACGGCCGCGGCGAGGACCACGGAGAGCGTCACGCCGACGAAGCTGTCGGCCGGAGTCTGCAGCAGCACGGCGATGATCGACCCCGGTGAGGCGGGGGCGCGGAGACCCGAGCCGAACGTGACGTTGGTCGCGATGCCGGTCATGCCGCCGAGGATGGCCGCGATGATGATGGTCGGCTTCATGAGCACGTACGGGAAGTAGATCTCGTGGATGCCGCCGACGAACTGGATGAGCGCGGCGCCCGGAGCGCTTGCCCGGGCGATGCCGAGGCCGAAGATCGAGTAGGCGATCAGGATGCCGAAACCGGGGCCGGGGTTGGCCTCCAGCAGGAACAGGATCGACTTGCCGGTCTGCTGCGCCTGCTCGACGCCGAGCGGGGTCAGGACGCCGTGGTTGATGGCGTTGTTGAGGAACAGCACCTTGCCCGGCTCGATGAGGATGCTCGCGAAGGGCAGCAGGTGCGCCGAGACCAGCCAGTTGACCGCGCCGCCGAGCACCGAGCTCAGCCACTCGACGAGGGGGCGATCCCGAAGAAGGCGCCGATCGAGAGCAGCATGCCGACGATGCCGGCGGAGAAGTTGTTGACGAGCATCTCGAAGCCGGCCTTGATCTTGCCGTCCCAGAGCGCATCCACCTTCTTCATGATCCAGGCGCTCAGCGGGCCGAGGATCATGGCGCCGATGAACATCGGGATGGTGGAGCCGACGATGACGCCCATGGTGGCGATGCTGCCGACCACGCCGCCGCGGACGCCGTAGACCATGCGGCCGCCGGTGTTCGCGATGAGCAGGGGCAGCAAGTAGGTGATCATCGGGCCGACGAGTCCGACGTACTGCGAGAAGGTGTGGCCGCTCGGGTCCTGCGCGAGCACGGTGGCCGCACCCGACCAGCCGATCTTCGCCTGGTCGCCGAAGCCGCCGAGGATGGGGCTGATCGCCCATCCCGTGTTCTGCAGCCAGCCGGTCGCGATGAAGAGGGCCGTGATGAACCCCCAGGCGATGAACGCCGGGATGTTCGGCATGACCATGTTGGAGAGGAAGGTGCCGAAGCGCTGCACGTGCACACGTGCGCTGCTCGGCTTCTTCGGCGTCGTCGCTGTCGCCGTCGTCATTCTGGTGCCTCGTTTCTGTTCTGAGGGGGAGGGAGGTGATTCGTTCGGCGGCCTGCTTGACCGCCTCCCGGGCTTCGGCCGCGCCATCGGCGGCCAGAGCGGTCTCGGCCAGGGTTCGGGCCTGGTCGAGGGTGTAGCGCTTGAGGGAGAGCCGCACGTCGGCGAGGGCCGCGGGCGACATCGAGAGGGTGGTGGCTCCGAGACCGACGAGCACCACGGCGAGCAGGGGGTCCGCCGCCGCCTCGCCGCAGATCCCGACCGGCTTGCCCTGCGCGGATCCGGCGGCGCCGACCTCGCCGATCAGGCGGAGGACGGCCGGATGCCACGGATCCTGGAAGCCGGCGACCGAGCCGAGCAGGCGGTCGGCCGCGAGGGTGTACTGCGTGAGGTCGTTGGTGCCGATGGAGGCGAAGTCGGCCACCTGGAGCACACGGTCGGCGAGCAGCGCGGCCGAGGGCACCTCGACCATGACGCCGACCGTCTTGAGGCCGTACTCGCGGCCGAGCTCGGTGAAATAGCGCGTCTCCTCGACGGTGGCCACCATCGGCGCCATGACCCAGAGGTCGGCGTCGGTCTGGGCGTCCGCCTCGGCGAGGGCGGTCAGCTGCTCGCGGAGGATGTCCTCGTTGGCGCGCAGCGAGCGAAGGCCGCGCAGGCCGAGCGCCGGGTTGTCCTCGTGGGCGTCGTTCAGGAACTCGAGGGGCTTGTCCGCGCCCGCGTCCAGCACGCGCACGACGACCTTCTTGCCGCCGCCGAATGCGCTCAGGAGCTTCACGTACTGCTCGCGCTGCTGCTCGACGGTGGGCGCCATCCGCGCATCCAGGAACAGGAACTCGGTGCGGAACAGCCCGACGCCCTCGGCGCCGGCCGCGACAGCGCCCGCGGCGCCTTCGGCGGATCCGAGGTTGGCGAGCAGCGGGATGGCCGTGCCGTCCGCCAGAGCACCGGGCTCGACGCCGCCCGCGAGGGCCGCGGCGCGCTCGTCGATGCGGCGCTGGGCGCCGGCCCGCTGGTCATCGGTGGGCGAGACGGTGACCGTGCCGGCCGCCGCATCCACGATGACCTCATCGCCGTCGGCCAGACCGTCGGCGCCCGCGGCGCCCACGATCGCGACGATCGACTTCTCGCGGGCGAGGATGGCGGTGTGCGAGGTCGGTCCGCCCTCCTTCGTCACCAGCCCCAGGACCTTGGTCAGGTCGAGCAGGGCCGTGTCGGCGGGCGCCAGGTCGTGCGCGACCAGCACGTACGGCGTCTCCGAGTGCGGGACCCCGGGGGCCGGCTTGCCCTCGAGGGCGGCCACGACGCGCTGCGACACGTCGTCGAGGTCGCCGGCGCGCTCGCCCATGTAGCCGCCGAGGTCCTTCAACATGTCGCGGAGGACGGCGAAGCCCTCGAACACGGCGCGCTCGGCGGTCTTGCCGCCGTCGATGCGCGAGGCGACGTCGTCGGCGAGGGTCGAGTCCTCCGCCATCATCGACTGGGCCTCCAGCACGTCGGCGGCGGTGCCGGAGACGGTGGATGCGCGCTCGCGCAGGTCGGCGGCGACAGCGGCCACCGCCTCCTGGACCCGCGTCTTCTCCTCGTCGGGCGTGCGCGTGCTCGGCTGGTCGGCCGGCTCGGGGAGCGGGGCCGACATGCGCAGCACGCGCCCGATGGCGATGCCCTGGCCGATGCCGGCGCCCGTGAGAGTGGATGATCCGGTCATGATCAGGCGTCGTGGTCCGTGGCCAGGATCTCGGCCAGGTCGTCGAGCACGGCCTCCGCGTCGTCCGCCTCCGTGGTGAGCACGATCTTGTCGCCGTGGTCGATGCCCAGCGAGATGACTCCCAGGATGCTGCCGGCGTCGACGGTCTTGCCGCCCTCCTTCGTCAGCTTCACCTTCGCGCCCCGAGCCGTTGACCGCCTCGACGAAGAGCTTCGCCGGACGGGCGTGCAGCCCGTGCGTCGATCCGACCGTGATGATCCGTTCAGCCATTGTGGTGATCTCCTTCGCTCCGTGCCGGCCCCGTGGCCGCCCTGTCTCTCATAGTGTCGTCGCCTTCGCGTCCAGGGCCAGGTCCAGCGCGCGCTCGCCGTCGAGGGCCGCGGGGGAGACGGGAGGCAGCACGACGACGGCCGTGCCGGTGGCGGCGGCGCGCTCGCGCAGGCCGGCCACGGCGGACTCGAGGTGGGCGCCGACGAGGACGACGTCCACGCCGTCCAGGGATTCCAGCTGGCTCACGCTGCCCGGCTCGACGTCGACGACCGCGCCGCGCGTGCGTGCCGCGCTGCGCAGCTTCACGGCGACGAAGGTGCTGGACGCACCGGCGCCGCACACGACCACGATCCTCATCGATCTTGCCTTTCCGGGGTGTTGCAGGTGCCCGCAGACTGGAGCGGGGGCGTGCTGGTGGAGCTCATGGGACGTCGATCATGGTCCCTCCGGGTGGCCCGGCGCTGCCAGCAGCGTTTCTTCCGGGGGTGCGGAAACCTGGCCGGAAGCGCCGTGGGGGAGCTCCCGGGGTGGTTGACTCGTTCACGGAAGGTGGTCCCGGTGGCGCTCTCGGCGAAGCAGACGAGGATGCTCGACATCCTCGAGCGTCGTGCTGCCTGGGTGACGGCGGGCGAGCTCGCGCACGACATCGGCGTGACGACGCGCAGCATCCGCTCGTATGCGGCCGCGCTCGGCGAGGTCGTCGAGTCCGGGCCGAACGGCTACCGGGTGAAGCCGGAGGCGTACGCCGCCTATCTCGCGGGTGACGGCAGCTCGGACACGGGCACCGCCGGGTCGCCCCAGGAGCGCCTGGTGTTCCTCGTGCGGCGGCTGCTCGACGAGCCGGAGGGCATCGATGTCTACGAGACCGCGGAGAGCCTCTTCGTCTCCGACTCGACCATCGAATCCGACCTGACCCGGATGCGCGGCCTGCTCGCGGGAACGGAGCCTCGCTCGAACGCCGCGGCGGCACGGTGCAGCTGCTCGGGCCGGAGATCGCGCGGCGGAAGCTGCTGAGCCGGCTGTTCCGCGACGAGATGCGGCAGAGCGTCGTCGATGTGGCGCGCATCCAGGAGGCGTTCGGATCGCGGGGCCTGGCCGAGTTCAAGTCCGACCTCGTCGCGATGCTCGACGCGCGGGGCTTCTTCGTCAACGAGTACGGCATCAACGACGTGCTGCTGCACATGGCCGTCGCGCTGGACCGGGTGGCGAAGAACCGCGTCCTGCCCACGGTCGAGGAGCCGGAGACGAGCGAGACCATCCGCTCGCTGGCGCAGGAGCTCGGCGCCCTGATCGAACGCCACTTCGGCACGGCGCTGGACCCGACCGAGCTGCGCTACCTCGCCATCCTGATGCGGACCCGCGTCATCGCCCCGGGCGCCGGGCGCGACACCGTCGAGGAGTTCGTCAGCGACGCCGACCTGGAGGTGGTGCGCGGCATCGTCGACCGCGCATCCACCGAGTACCTCGTCGACCTGCACGACGAGAACTTCATCGTGCGCCTCACCCTGCACGTGCAGAACCTCGTGGCCCGCGCACACGAGAACACGTACTCGCGCAATCCGCTCACGCGCTCCATCAAGAGCTCGTACCCGATGATCTACGAGCTCGCGGTGTACATCGCCAGCCGGCTGCAGGCGGCGGAGGGCATCGCGGTCAACGATGACGAGATCGCGTACATCGCCATGCACGTCGGCGCGTATCTCGAGCAGCAGTCCCGCCGACGGGATGCGGTCACCTGCGCGGTGGTCTGCCCCAACTACTACGACATGCACATCCTGCTGCGCGACCGGCTGGAGAGCACGCTGGGCGACGAGCTCGACATCACCAGCGTCATCACCTCGACGGACGCCGACTGGGATGCGATCGACGCGGATCTGGTGCTCACGACGATCGACCCGCGCGGACGGCGCGAGAACACGGTCATCGTGCAGCCGTTCCTCACGGAGACGGATGTGGAGCACATCCGCCAGGCCGCGTCGCGCATCCGCCGGCAGCGGCACCGGGCGCGCATCAAGAGCGAACTGCTGGAGTACTTCGACGAGCGCCTGTTCCTGCGCAACTTCTACGCGCGCGACCCGATCACGATGATCCGCGCGCTCGGCGACCGGATGATCGCGGCCGGCGCGATCGATCAGGAGTACGTGGACCAGACGGTCGAGCGCGAGCAGATGTCGTCCACCGCGTTCACCGACTCGCTGGCGGTGCCGCACGCCATGTCGATGAGCGCCTGGCGCACCGCGATCGCGATCGTGGTCAACGACACCGCGATCGACTGGGGGGATGCGCGGGTGAACGTGATCGCCTTCATCGCGTTCTCGGCGGAGGGGCGGTCGTCGTTCCAGACGGTCTTCGATCAGTTCGTGGAGGTGTTCTCCGACCGCGAGGCCGTCCTGGCGCTCATCCGCCGCTCCGACACCTTCACCGCCTTCATCGACGAACTCGTCCGCATCATCGACGCCCTGACCCTCGAGCCGCCCCTCCATCGAGTCCGCGAAGTTTGCACGCGAATCGGCTGAAACCGTGCAAACTCCGCGGACTCGACGGTGGGGAGGGCGTGCGAGCTACTGGTTCGCGGTGACGGCGTACGTGACCGAGACGCCGGGGGTCTTCACGGCGACGGTGTACGTGCCGTTGGTGTAGACCGCGGCGCTGTCGGTGGCGCCGGCCTGCTCGGTGTAGCCCTTGCTCTTCAGCGCGGACTGGGCGTCCGCGAAGCCGTTCTTGCCCTTCGGCTGAACGGTGACCGACCACCCGTTGGCCTTGTCGCCGCGCGCGACGACGACGGTCCCGTCGACCAGAGGAACGTCGTTCTTCGGGAAGTCGGACGGAAGGTCCTCCGACGTCGCGCCCGAGTCGGAGGAGCCCGAACCCGAGCCGGCCTCCGACGAGGACGACGACTTCGGCGTGTGCGAAGAGACGTAGTTGGTGTTGCCGGCGCCGGAGCAGCCCGCCAGCGAGGCGATGGTGAGGGCCGCGACGACGGCGGCCGGAACGAACGGATTACGTGTGCGCATATCGATTCCTAGTGCTGTATGAGGTGCGGTTTCGCAACACATCAGCCTACCCGCGCGCGAACGGCTCCGCCTAGTCGGTGTCCTCAGCCGAGGAGCAGCGAGCTCAGCTGGTCCGCTGAGTGCACGACGGCGATCGCGCCGGCCGCTTCGGCGGGGGAGCCGTAGCCCCATTCGACGAGGATGGTCGGCAGACCGTGTGCGCTCGCGCCCTCCACGTCGTACTGCCGGTCGCCCACCATGACGGTGTGCTCGAGGTCGACACCGCGCTCGCCGAGGCGGCGCAGGGCCTCCGCCACCACATCCGCCTTGGCGCTGCGGCTCTCGTCCTCGGTCGCGCCCGTGATCACGTCGAAGTACTGCGCGAGCCCGAAGTGCTCGAGGATGCGCGTCGCCTGGATCTCCGGCTTGCTGGTCGCGAGGGCCAGCGGGATGCCCGCGGCGTGCACGCGCTCCAGCAGGCCCCGGATGCCCGGGAAGACCGCGGAGTCGAGGGCTCCGTGCTGGGCGTAGTCGGCGCGGTAGACGGCGAGCGCCTCGCGGGCCTCGGACTCGGTCATGCCGCCGAAGCTCTTCAGCGAGTCGAGCAGCGGAGGGCCCACGTACTCAAGCAGCTGGGCGGGGGTGGGGACCGGCTGCCCGAGCGCCGCGAACATGCGGGCGAGGGACGAGGTGATGCCGGGGGCGGAGTCGGTGAGCGTGCCGTCGAGGTCGAACAGGATGCACGTCCACGTCCGCGTGACGGTGGTGGTCGGGTTGGTCATAGCGGTCCTACTGTATGTCACGTATCTGAATCGCCCGTCAGCGCTCGCTGAGGGCGGATTCGATGTGTGAGCGCGCGACCACCATGGTGTGCTCGGCCCCCGGATCGAACTGCACGGCGACAAAATCGGCCGTGCGGATGAAGCCCAGCGCTTCGAGAGCCGGCACGATCACCGCCTGGACCCGCGCGCCCTCGCCCTCCGTGCTCTGTGCGACCGCACCCCGCAGCGCGTTCATCGATGTGAACAGGGGCAGCACCGCCTCGCCCGTCGTCGAGCTGATGGTGCGCAGACGCGTGTCCTCGGGGGTCGAGCCGGTCACATCCACCACCAGGCCGCCCTTCGTGGCGGCGGCGAGCAGCGCATCCAGGTTCGCCAGGGTCGGCTCGGCGGCGATCGCGGCGAGGGCCTTCTTGACCGGTCCGTTCTCGTACGACTGCGGGAAGCGGGGGCGGGGCGCGCCATCAGAACAGCCTGCTGTCGCTGTCGTCGAGGCCGCGCATCGCGTCGTAATCGAGCACGAGGCAGCGGATGCCGCGGTCCTCGGCGAGTGTGCGAGCCTGCGGCTTGATCTCCTGGGCGGCGAAGATGCCGGTCACCGGGGCGAGGTGCGGGTCGCGGTTCATCAACTCCAGGTAGCGGGTCAGCTGCTCCACGCCGTCGATGTCGCCTCGGCGTTTGAGCTCGACGGCGACCGCGGCGCCGGAACCGTCACGAGCGAGGATGTCCACCGGGCCGATAGCGGTCATGTACTCCCGGCGGACCAGCACGTGGCCGTCGCCGAGGAGGTGGATCTGCTCGGCGAGCAGCTTCTGCAGATGCGCCTCCACCCCGTCCTTCTGCAGCCCCGGGTCGATCCCCAGATCGTGGGAGGTGTCGCTGAGGATCTCGTGGATGGACACCACCAGCATGTCGGCCGTCTTCGCCTGCGTCACGCGCCAGACCTCGCGGATGCCGGCGGCCCGCTGCAGTTCGTCCGGTTCGTCGACGGTGAGGGTGCACGGCGGGCTCATCCAGTTGAGCGGCTTGTACGACCCGCCGTCGGAGTGCACCAGCAGGCTGCCGTCCGCCTTGAGCATCAGCAGCCGCGTGGCCAGTGGCAGGTGCGCACTCAGCCGGCCGGCATATTCGACGGAGCAGTTGAGCAGTGACGAGACGCACCGGAACATCCTACGTGGCGGGCGGCCGCCCTCGCCGAGGGCGGCGGTGGTTGGATGGGCGCATGCCCCGCGAACTCCTCATCGGCACGGTACACCGAGAACCTACCGCACGTCGACGGTCACGCGGAGGGGTGCTGTCGGCGCGGTTCAACGGCACGTCGGTGACGGATGTGCGGGTCGCCGCGCGCGTGACGAACCCCTCGTGGGTGGCTTCCGCGCCGGGCGGGCGGACCGTGTACGCGGTGAGCGAGACGGAGCCGACGGCCGGGTCGTCGCCTACGCGCGGTCCGAGGACGGGACGCTGACCGAACTGAACTCCGTGTCGAGCGGCGGAGCGTCGCCCGCGCACCTCGTCGTGCATCCGGCGCTGCCGCTGCTCGTGACCGGGACCTACGGGAGCGGGACCGTCTCGGTGTACGCGCTCGCGGCCGACGGGTCGCTCGGGGCGCGGACCGCCTTCGTGCAGCACGAGGGTCGCGGGCCGGACCCGTCGCGGCAGGAGGGGCCGCACGTCCACCAGCTGAGCATCGACCCGCAGACCGGTGACGTCGTCGTGGTCGACCTGGGGCTGGGGGAGGTCCGCTGGTATGCGCTCTCGGAGAGGGGCGAGCTCGAGCTGCGGGCGGAGGCGACGCGTGGTCATCGGCTCGGCCGGCCCGCGCCACCTGGCGTTCCACCCCGATGGGACGCACGCGGTGCTGGTGAACGAGCTGGATTCGTCCATCGACGTGCTGCGCCGCGACGGCACCCGGTTCGTCCGGGCGCATAGCACCACGACGCGTGCCGACGGCGCCACGGGCGACAACGCTCCGGCGGCGGTGTGCATCACGGACTCCGGGACGACCGTGCTGGCTCAGCAAGTCCGCGGCGACGACGACCATCGCGGTGTTCGCCTTCGACCCGGCGTCCTCGCTGCTGACCACTCGTCGCCTCCGTGCCGGTCGGCGGACGCTCGCCTCGCGATCTCGTCATCACGCCGGAGGGTGACCGGGTGCTGGCGGCGTGCCAGGACAGCGACGAGGTGACCGTCTTCGCCTTCGACGATGCGGCGCGGTCGCTCACGCCGCTGGGCGCATCCCCGGTGCCGACCCCGGTCCGCATCGCGTTCGTTTAAGGGCGGGGCGGGGCGGCGCGGGGCGTCCGTTCCCCGCGACCCGTGACGAGTGGCGCGTATTCGCGCCGACTTGCGAAATCTGCTCACCGCTCGGCGGGAGGGGTGCGTGGGCGCGCCGAATGGGTCAGGCCGACGGCCTTCGAACGGTGAGTAGGTGCGCCTATCTGCGCCGAGTCGCGACATCTGCTCACCACTCGCGGGGAAGGGCGGATCGGACGGACGCGCGGGAGGGTCGCCGCCCGAGTGGTGAGTTGTGGCGCGAATTCGGCGCGAGTTGCGACATCATGTCACCCACTCGGCCGGAGAGGAGAGCCGGCGGGAACGGCCGCCGCGCCCGTCGCGCCTCAGACCGCCTCGGGCGCGTTCTCGCGCGCGGCGGCGGGCGCCACGACCAGGCGCAGCGGCGGGCGCCGCGAGGCGCGGCGACCAGCAGCCCGAGCACGAGGAACAGGGCGTTCAGCAGGCGCGAAGTGCTGCCCGAGGAAGCCGATCAGGGGCGGACCGGCGAGGAGCGCGCAGTATCCGATGATCGCGACGGCGGAGACGCGCGCGGCCGGGTTCGCCGCGCCGTCGGCCGCGGCGGACATGCCGAGCGGGAATCCCAGCGAG